>CAZGBQ010000014.1:5157-39232 GCA_964524045.1 uncultured Acidobacteriaceae bacterium | reverse complement strand
GGCATGCGCCGTTGATTTACCAGGCTTGCGAATTCGTGTGGCACTGGGTGGGAGTTGGACTACCCATCGCCCTGACCGTCCGCCACTATTCCCGCTGATTCGCGCGCTACCTATTGGAACTTCTCAGAAGTCGAAGCAGAGCAGAATCCTGCTCTGTTGACTTCGTTTGGGGCCGGGGACTAGTTGCCCGGCGGCTGTTGCAATGGGGCGGGCCCCGGAGACGATGTGGCCGCCTTCTCAGAGACGGTTTGAGGATCGGCGAACTGTAGCCAGAAGCCCATCATTTCCTCGTCGCTCGGTTCACCCCAGCGAAGAGCTTTCGAGGGATCGGGGTTGAGTGGGTTTTTCTTCGAATTATCGAAATAAGCGACGGTCATGAGCTTGGTGCCTTTTGGCAACAAGAATTGTTTTTTCAAGAAGTACGTTTCCTGCCAACGAAAATCATAGTGGGGGACGTTGAGGAGCACCTCCTCGCGGCCGTCCGGATAAATGGCCTTGGTGGTCATGCTCTTGCCGCGAAAGTGCATGTGAGCCGTGTAGGCAACGGCCATTACATCCTTAGGTAGGGTAAAACAGGAAGTCACGCGGTGATTGTCATCGTTGGCGGGGATGAGAAACATATTGTTCCAGATTTCGTATTGCCCGATCTCGTGCTGGACTGGTTCGCGGGCGAATATCAGGCCGATGCTAGTGCGGTCGGTTACGTCCAACCCGTGATGATTGCTGTAGTGAATCTGGAATTGGAGGTAGCCCCCTGCCGGAATTCGCAGTGCGTAGCCGGGAGGCCGCGTTTCCGCTAAGTGACCGGGAAGATAGATGCCCGGCACGATGTTCAAGTAGCCCGAAGATTCGCCAGGAATGCCGCCACCGTCGGGCGCGGAGCAGCCATCGTCGATGACCGGCGCGTCCGGCCTGAGATGCAGGACTTTGCCGGTGCGAAAGTGAAATTGGTCTTCACCTTCGGTTCCCGTGACTTGGTGTTCTAGATGCTTCGCTGCTTCGGATTGACTGATCACCGAGACGGTGGCGTGATGAACGACGCGGCGGTCGCCGGGAAGAACTTCGGCGGCCTGGATCCATTTGTCTTCGGTGAAGTTCGTGGGCACATAGATGTATTCGTAGTCGTCCTGCATGGTTTTTGGAACAAAGAACTCTGGAGTTGTCAACACAGCGTCCGGTTTGATATGCCAGCCGGGCGCAAGGACAGAGGCGGGTTCGGGCACCGCGTCTTTGAATGCACCTTTCTTTGCTCCTCCTTTGACCCAGGCGTCGATGGTGGTGATGTCGGCATCGCTTAAGCGAGCGTCGTTGGTGAACTCGCCTACAGCGGGGTCTGCGTGCCAGGGAGGCATCTTGCGTTGAACGACGGTTTCCCGCAGCATTCTCGCGAACGGGAGAACTTCGTCGTAGGTCATGAGCGACATAGGCGCAATGTCATTTGGACGGTGGCAGGCGACGCAATGCGCTTGGAGGATGGGGGCGACGTCTTTAATGTACGTAACTTCAACTCTAGCGGGCTTATGGTTTCGCGGACTCGCCACGGCAATCCCGCAGATTCCGAAGCAGAACATGCTTAGAAACGTTCGCCGCATGCGCATAGGAGTTTCACCTCCATAAGCGAGGGAAGGGCCAATGCTGGGATATTACTTGCGTTCCCTCAAGATCTCCTCAATTCGAGCTCTCGGAAATGGCAAATGGTCTTCATTCTGCTTGAGCCATAGGTAGTAGTCCTGCTCGATGGCATCCGTCCAGCGCGTGTCAATCTGGCCTGCGGTGTACTTGCCTTCTTGCAGGCGCTGGTGTCCAAAAAGATCGCGCAGATGCGTTTCTTCGGAGTATTTGACCACTTGCTCAGCCAGTTGTGGCGGAATAAAGATGACTCCGCCGTTGCGTCCCAGCACGACGTCTCCGGGCATAACCATCACGCGTCCGATGCGGGCCGGCGCATTGATACTCACCATCGTGGAGTTCAGAAGCCTGCCTGACTTCAGCGATCCGTAGTGATGCGATGGATCGTAAGTACGAACAAAAGCCACGAAGTCCGGAAGTTCGTCAAGGCCGTTGATGTCTCGTACCGCACCGTCATAAACAATGCCATTTCCAGATTTTGCGTAAATCGCATTTCCGACGTTGTCGCCGATGGAGGGTCCACCCTCTTTCAGTCCGAAATGATCGCAGGTATAAACATCGCGCTTTTGTAACATGTCCACGGGCCAGGCGTTCATTCCCCCAACCCTGCGCATCTTCGCGCCTTCCTCTTCCAACACTTTTTGCACGTCAGGCCGGCCCGGCATCCAGGTGGCCGTGAGCGCGCGCCCAACCAACACCTTCTCCGGATGTATAGACACCCAACCGTCCTCGTACTGGTGCATGAAGCCGTTTTGCTGGAGTACAGCCCACGCCTCTTCGAGTGTCACTCGCTTCATGCGGTCCAGGATGTCATCCGGCACTTTGGGGCGGCCATCTGGAAAGCGCTCACCGTGCCATTCCGGGGTGTACTTGATGACATCCGCGGAAGTAAAGAAACCCTGCTGGGCACGTGCGCTTGGCACAGTTGCCGCAACAAGAGCCAGGCACAAAATTGCGCAGGGAATCCGGCTTGGTCTTCTCTTCATACCCGCATTCGCTCCAATCTTCTCGTCAGGCTTTGTTGGGTTCAAACCAAGTCGTTCCCGGGACTTGTGCTTTTCGCGCCACCTCTTCGTTCATGTCAACGCCAAGGCCCGGCTTATCGGTCAAGGTGACGTAGCCCTTCTGGATGATTTCACCTTCCTTCACCCAGTTTTTCCAAAGATCGGGGAAGTTGATCCAATGCCACTCGCAAACCAGAAAGTTGGGAATCGAGGCACAAACATGGGCCGTGGACATCGTACCAATCGGTGACACAACACAATGGGGCGCAACCGGCACGTAATATGTCTGCGCCAGGTTGGCGATTTTCCGGCCTTCCGAGAGCCCGCCCGTCTTTTGAAGGTCCGGTTGGATAATATCCACGGCATTTTTTTGCAGAAGCTCGCGATATCCCCAACGCAGGTACAAGTTCTCTCCCGCGGCGATGGGGGTTGACGTCGAATGGCGGATGTCCGCCATGGCATCAATATTTTCCGGTGGTACAACTTCTTCCAGCCAGAGCAAGCGGAACGGTTCAAGTTCTTTTGCGACGCGCTTCGCCGTCCCAGCGTCGTACCGGCCGTGCATGTCGCAGGCAAGTTCCATTTCCTTGGGGATGGATTCCCGCACATGCTTGACCCAGGTCACCATGCGGTCCACCTCGGCGTTGTTAGCGGTCCAGTTCACCTTGTCGAACCGGTTCGGGTCGGTCGCATCATCCAGGTCAATCTTCATGGCCGTGAAGCCCTGATCCTTAATCCAGGAAATCTTCCAGGCAGAGTCCGAACCCAGCGGATCATCCATATCCGAGTCGCAATAGATTCGCACTCTGTCGCGAAATTTCCCGCCCAAGAGCTGATAGACGGGCAGGCCCAGAGCCTTTCCGGCCAAGTCCCACAGAGCGATTTCAAGGCCCGCTAACGCGGTGACGTATTGTCCGCCTTGCGCACCCGCGAAGATTCCTGAAACACGGATTCTCTCCCACAGGGCATCCACGTTCAGCGGATCCTGTCCAACCAATAATCGCCGGAACTGGTTCACCAGAGACACCGTGCCGACAGCGGCATCGGTTGACTCGCCGTGCCCGTAGACTCCCTGATCGGTGTACACGCGGATATGCGTTTGCAGCCCATGCACGCGGACCTGTGCCGTGCGGACGTCTGTGATCTTGAGCCTAGGACGTTGATATGGAGTGCTTACATCCTGGACTGCCGCGGCCAGAGTCGGGAGCGCAAAGGCCCCAGCGACCGGCAACGCCGCACTCTTAAGCATCTTCCTGCGCGAAAAACGAATCATTCAGCACTCTTTCCTGGCAGGTATGGTCCCTTGATTGGAAGCCGTTTCGACTCCAGCGAAGTGTACTTTAGTTGGTCCTGATCTACCATCAGCCAGGAAAGGCCGCTCTACAATCCGCGCGTTAGGAGCCCTGCTTCGTTGCGTCTTCGCTGAGGACCTGGAAGAAGGCCGCTCGCAATCCAAGCGGCGCAATGTGGTTGAAGCGAGACCAGATTCAGGCAAGGCGGTCAGGCGTGAGCAGAGCTGTCATTTCCAGAACGCGGTGGTAATAGTCGCGCTGCGTGAGCTGCGAAGCGGCCGGTTCGTCGAGGAGGAAGGTCACGTCGGGATGGAGCTGCAAGGCCGAGGCAGAGACCGCCGAAGCGATGGGACCTTCGATGGCTTTGGAAACTGCTGCGGCCTTTGGCGAGCCCGTGGCGAGCAGGAGAATCTTGCGCGCTTCGAGAATCGTGCCGATGCCCATGGTAATGGCGCAGCGCGGGCTCTCCTCGCCAGGAGCGAAAAATTTCGAGTTGTCATCGAGAGTTTCGCGGCTCAAGACTTTCAAACGTGTACGAGACGCCAGGCTGGAGGTGGGCTCGTTGAATCCGATGTGGCCGTTGCGACCGATGCCCAAGAGCTGAATGTCGATCCCGCCGGCAGCGCGAATGGCTTCTTCGTAGGACGCGCAATATTGATCGTAGTTGCCGCGGACGCTCCCGTCGGGCAAGTGAATGTTTCCGGGCTGGACGTTGACGCGACGGAAAAAGTGTTCGTGCATGAAATAGTGGAAACTATGCGGGTGAGAAGCGGGAAGCCCAAGGTATTCGTCGAGATTGAACGTAACCACCTGCGAAAAGTCGACTGACCCTGCCTGGTAAAGGCGTACGAGTTGGTCGTAAACGCCAACCATCGTGCTGCCAGTGGCGAGGCCGAGCGTCAACGCGGGCTTTTTTTTGACTGCACTAGCGATAAGTCGCGCGGCCTGCCCGTAGATTTCACCGGCTTCGCGCTTCAGGATTACCAGCATGCAGGGTCCTCGCAAGACTTCCTTCGAATCACGGGGTTGACAGATTTCTGTGGCTATTATTCATGGCAACCTTTGCCATGCGTGGAGGCCAGTGCCTGGTGCGCAGCGCCCAAGACGGGTGCATTTTCATTGAGAATCACCGCGATGGGTATGTTGGAGAGGATGGGACTCAACGGGCCTTTGTCTGCAAAAGAACGGCAAAAAGAGCTCCCTTGCAGCTTGGTAAGAATTTTCAACACTATGCCGCCGGCGAAGTAGACGCCGCCGTAGGCAAGCACCCGCAAAGCCAGATTGCCAGCTTCCGCACCGAACGCATCAATCCACCAATCGAGCACTTCGGCGCACACTGAGCACTTGCCTTCCAGCGCATTTTGCGTGATCTCGCTCGCGGATGCGGCGTCCGGCTCTTGAAAGGTTGAATGACGCACGGCTGGATCCAGGAATTCATGAAGCTTCCGAAAGCCACGTCCGGAAAAGATTTCCTCACAGGAGACTCGCGGCATTCGCTGCTTTAGGAATTGCAACAAGCCAATCTCGCGCTCCGTGCGCGGCGCGAAGTCCGCTGCCCCTCCCTCGGAAGGAGAGGCGCGATGCTGGCGGCCGTCCCAGAAGATCATTGCCTGCCCGAGACCTGTGCCGGCTGCGATCAGCGCCTGGGTTCCGTTCGGTTGTGGAGCGCCGGAGTTCAATACGAGAAAGTCATTACGCGCCAGGTGCGGCAAGCCATAGGCGGTGGCAACAAGATCGTTGATCAAAACGAGCTGATCCAGGCCGAGGTCCAGCTCATTGGCCAGCTCGGTTACTGTCAATTCCCACGGAATATTGTTAGCCACCAGGCGGCCATCGACGACGGCTCCCGCGACGCCGAACCCGGCCGCGGAGACTTTGCCTAAGGGATTCAGGCCGGCTTCTGCATTGCATTCGAACAAAAACCTATCGATGAGCTGCTCGAGGCTGCTGAAGTCGCTCGTGGCATAGCGCCGTTGAACAGTTAAGCGAAGCGGGAGTGTGCCTTCCGCAAACAGCGCCAGATTGCACTTTGTGCCGCCAATATCACCTGAAAGAATCATCGTTTTCTTGTTTCAAGACAGCCGAATCTGTCTCCTCGGGACAATGGAAAGCGAGAGCCGGGAAATCGTCTCTCGACGTTTCTGCAAATATTCAGAAATCATCAAACCGCGGCGCGTGGCCGTGTGCCTGCGAATTCCTCTACCGGAACCGGCGAATCACGAGATTGTGGCGGTCAGAACGGTAAAAACCCAATACATACATGATCGCTTTCCCGCTCGTAGAAAAAATAACCTGACGAATCCGCAAGACCGGCTCGCGACGCGGCATGGCTAGGAGGTCCGCGGTCCGCGGATCGGCTGCCGTGGCGTCGACCTCTTCATCGGCGTATCCGATCACGACTTTGTAGTCCCGCTCCAGGATGCCGAACAACGAGTCCCGCTGAAGCGGAGCAGAAAGCAAGCCAGAGAATTCGGTGGCGGAGAGATAGCAAGTTTCAAGAGCAAAAGGTTCCCCGCCAGCGTGCCGCAAGCGCTCAAGTTTCAGGACGCTGCTCTTCGGCGGAAGAGAAAGTCGCGCCGTGGCTTCTTGCTCGTCGTCAATGATCTTGGCAAAAAGCACTTTGGAAGCGGCCGTCATGCTGCGGCTGGCCATTTGTTCCGTGTAGCTCATCAATTTATTGAAGTGAATTTTTGGAGCGGAGACGAACGTGCCGATTCCTCTGCGGCGTTCTACCACACCTTCACGCTCGAGAGAGGCAAGCGCGTGACGCGCGGTCATGAGGCTGACTTGATGAAGCCTTGCCAGGTCCCTCTCCGACGGGACGGCATCCCCTGTCTGCAGGTCTCCTGATTCAATCCGCCTCCGGAGACTCACTTGAATCCTGCGGTAGGCAGGCAATCCGTTCGTTCGAATCTTAGTAGTCTGCATGCTCTCTCCCGAGGCTTGGGTCGACAACATTCAATGACAATAATTTAGAACCGGTTCGCTGTTCGTGGATGTTAAAAAATGGATTTTCACATTGCAAAATTCAGTCCGTCGTTTCCACAAAGCAGCTCTTTGCCTCCACCCGGCCGTTTCACAGGCTCACCGCGTCCCAATCGGGAGCCTTCCAAGAGGCCGCATAGATTGGCCCCAGAACCCGCAATGCGAAGCGATATAGAGCACGGCAGACGGTGCTATACATCGCTTATGAGGAAATCTTATATAACAGCATTTTTCTCTTGACAAGCGAAAATTTGTGCTATATAGCTACTCGCCATTCGGACCTATAGCAGTCTTTGGGGTGCGCGTTTGCCGGTCGAGGAATCATTCAGGAAGAGAGGCAGTTGGGTGGCCGACGGCCTTCCATCGGAGGAATAAATATGAGAAAGATTCGTTATTTGGGATGGGGAATGGGGATCTGTGCGCTGGTGTTGGCGCTGCTCTGCGGCGCAAACGCAGCGTGGGGCCAGGAAATCACGGCATCCATTACCGGCACGGTTATGGATCCGAGCGGCGCGGCGCTCGCGGGGGCAACCGTCACGGCGAAAGAAGTTGACCGCGGAACCGTTTCGACTGCGCAGTCCAACGAGGCAGGCATTTACATCTTCCCACGCCTTCCGATCGGGAACTATGAGCTAAAGGCGGAGATGAAGGGTTTCAAGACCGCTGTTCATCCTTCCTTCACCCTCGACCTCAACCAGACGGCTCGCATTGACTTTAAGATGGCCATGGGCCAGGTATCAGAAACCGTCGAAGTCACTTCTGAGGCTCCGCTGCTTCAGGCGGACAATGCGGTAGTGGCCACGATTATTGATGCTGCGACAAACGAAGCCTTGCCGCTGGCCACTCGCAACTACGTTGAGTTGACGCTGCTCTCGCCCGGCGCGGTTACGCCCAGTCCAGCCAGCTTCAACACGGGTGACAACGTTGGCAGCGGCGGCCGGCCCTTCATCAATGGCAACCGCGAGCAATCCAACAATTTCCTGCTCGACGGCCTGGACAACAACCAGGTTTCGGACAACCTCCTGGGATATACGCCTGCGCCCGATGCTATCCAGGAGTTTAATCTAATCACACAGAACGCCTCCGCTGAATTTGGCAATTTCCAAGGTGGAATCGTCAGCGTTTCGCTTAAGTCCGGAACCAACCAGTTTCATGGGGACGTTTGGGAGTACTTCCGGAATGACAAGCTAAACGCCAACAATTGGGGACACAAGATCTTCCCTTTCAATCCTACTCCAAGCAATCCCCAGGGGTTCATCCCGCGAGATAAGCTTCGTTGGAACATGTTTGGCGGCACCGTCGGCGGCCCCATCTTTAGAAACAAGCTATTTTTCTTCTTTGACTATCAAGGGCAACGCTTTGACCACCCCGCCAGCGTGGCCCCTTTTACGGTCTTCACAGCTCTAGAACGAACAGGTGACTTTTCCGAGCTTTGCCAAACGGGCTTCACCGCCGGCCTTTGCAATCCTCCATCAGGTCCGAACGATACACGGAACCACATCCAGCTCTATGACCCGTGCAATCCCGGGACAGGAGTACCCGGGACGCCTTGCACCGCCGCCGCAACTCGTGCGCCGTTTCTAAACAATCTGATTCCCATGAACAGGATTGATCCTGTGGCGCAGGCCTTGTTTAACTCGCCTTTCTATCCAGCGCCTGCAAGTGGGAGTGGTCCCGTAAACAACGCCGTAAATACGTCATACAATAATTTCAACGCGAATCAGTACGACATAAAAATCGACTACAATTTGTCCGGAAAAGATCGCTTGAACGGCCGGTATTCGCATGCTTTACAGAGAAACCCCACCTTTAACTCTTTCAAGCTCTATGGCACCGGCTTTTCGGAAGCGCCCATTTACAGCGGACTAATTAATTGGACCCATACCATCAGCACCAACCTGCTAAACGAGGCCCGGCTGGGAGTCAACTACGTTAAATTACATAACGGCACAGTGTTCGACAGTTCCGTGGGCAACCTGGGTGAGACACTCGGTATTACTGGCAGCAACCCTGCTGGAATCCCCGGGCTTCTCGGGCTGAATTTTGCGGGCGGGCTTGTCAGCAGCATTGGCAGCGACGAAGTAACGCAGCTATTCCCCAGCACGGTGATCCAATTCTCAGATGGGGTCATCATTACGCGCGGTCGCCATACCTTGCACACTGGCTTTGAGTTATGGCGCGACCGCATCAACATCTTTTATTCCAGCAACAGCGGAAGGCTCGGGTATATGAATTTTGCCAATGCCTTCACTTCTTCGGCCGGTACAGGGGGCACGGGCGGGGCTGGGGATGCAGACTTCTTCCTCGGCTTGCCTCAAAAGGTCGCGCGCGGCATACAAGGCGGCGGCTGGGGGCAGCGTTCAACCATCTTTGCGGGGTACGCCCAGGACAACTGGCGCATGAGCAATACCCTAACGCTAAACCTGGGTGTGCGTTACGAAGCCCACACTCCCTGGGTGGAAATACGTAACAGGCAGACGAACTATGGACTCTTCAGCGGTGCCATTGAGCTTGCCGGCCAGAATGGCAACAGCCGGGCGCTCTACAATGGCCAGTACGGAGCTGTGGACTTCCAGCCTCGTCTCGGTTTCGCCTGGACGCCCGAAGCGCTGGGCAGAAAAACCGTGGTCCGCGGTGCTTTTACCATCTCCTCTTATCTGGAAGGTACGGGCACTAACCTACGCTTGACACTAAATCCACCTTGGACTCCCCCTGAGATCATTACCAACTACACCAACTTCTCCCTGCCGGGGTCAACAACGGATCAAGGCATCGTTGGGTCAGTGGCGGGCGATCCCTATGCCGGCGCCAATCTTCGTGTGTGGAATCCGAATTTCCAGCCTTCCGTTGCCAAGCAGTGGAACTTCTCGATTCAGCACCAATTGACCACCAGTACATCGCTTCAGGTCGGCTATGTGGGACAGTACGCGGATCACCTAGCACAGCCGATGTGGTTGAAGCAGAACATTCTCAACTCGGACGGGACAATATCGCCGGGGCCTTTTCTGGCTGGCAATCCCGCGCTAAAGAGCGATATTGGCGCAATCAGCGGGACTTTCTCCAACGCCTGGATGGACTACAATGCGCTCCAGGCAGTTCTCCAGAAACGCATGAGCAACGGTTTGCAGGCCCAGGTGGCATATACCTATTCCAAGTGCATGACCGATTCAGGCGGATACTATGGTACGTGGAGTAACACGCAAACCTCTCCGGGCATGCCGTACTGGCAGAACGTATATGACGACAAGGCTGAAAAGGGGCCGTGCTTCTACGATGAGACCAATAACCTTACCAGCTACGTCCTCTATCAGCTTCCTTTTGGAGCTGGAAAGAAGTTTGGCCACGACATGAACAAGGCGGTCAATGCCGTTGTAGGCGGTTGGGAAGTGGATGGAATCCTCACCTTGCACAGCGGATTTGCCATGACTGTTAACAATTGGGGAGACCCAACGAACACCGGCGGATGGGTTAGCCGGCCCAATTGCACCTCATCGATCAGCTACCCCAAAACGATAGTTTCGCAGGCCAATGGTGGTGGCATCCAGTGGTTTGATCCGGGTGCCTTTACAGACCCGACTCCGAATTTCGGCAATTGCAGCAACGGCAAGGTCCGAGGCCCTGGCCTTAAGAACTTCGATATGGGCCTCAAGAAGGACTTCTCCTTGGGAGAAACCCGAAAGCTTCAGTTCCGATCAGAGTTTCTAAACCTGACCAATACTAAGATTCTAAACGTACCCAATGTCTTCGCTGATTACTCTTCCGCGACGAGCCTGGGCCGGATTACGGGGTCCCAGGGCGAGCGGAACATTCAGTTCGCCTTGAAACTCTTCTTCTAACCTTAACCGGAGTGTAGACTAGGAAGGCAGGCACAAGAAGTGCCTGCCTTCCTTTTTTTATGTGCGATCTCTTCAGAGCGATGTTGGCTGGTGTTCTGCTCGCGTCGATTGCAGCAGTAATCCAGGCCCAGGTCGCCAGGAAGCCATCACCGACGGCTGACTCATCCGCAATGACTGAACGCGGCGTCAAGCTTGCCGAAAGCGGCCATTGTGCCGAAGCGCTGCCACTGTTGAAAAAATCTTTCCCACAGACTTCGGACAAGGATCTCAAGCTCCGGGTCGGTTTCGACGCTGTGCGATGCGCAATGACTCTGAATCAAGGAGACCTGGCAGTAGACTTCCTCAGAACGCTGAACCGTGAATTTCCACACTCACCGGAAGTGCTGTATTTATCTGTCCACATTTACTCGGATCTTTCGACCCGCGCGTCGCAAGAACTGGCAACTGTGGCCCCATCTTCCTCCCAGGCTCGGCAGCTCAATGCGGAAGCGCTCGAAGTGCAGGGGAGATGGGATGAGGCCGAAAAGGAGTATCGCAAGATATTGGAAGACAACCCGCGCGCTCCAGGCATTCATTTTCGTCTGGGGAGAAACATCCTTTCGAGGCCGGAAGCACCAACGACCGCTGAGGACGCAAAAAAAGAGTTTCAGGCCGAGCTGGAAATTGACCCCAGAAATGCCGATGCGGAATATGTGCTAGGGGAACTGGCGCGCGAGGCGCAGCAGGTACCGGAAGCCATCGATCATTTTACGCGGGCCACAAGGCTGGACGCCGCGTTTGGGGACGCGTTTCTTGGGCTCGGGATGGCTCTGATTTCCGATAAGAGGTATTCTGAAGCCATCTCGCCGCTAGAAACTGCCGTGAAGCTCCAGCCCGGCAACCCATCGGGCCACTATCACTTGGCCATTGCCTACGGACACTCGGGACGGAAAGAAGACGCCGAGCGAGAAGCTGCCGTCCAGAAAGTGCTCGCTGAAAAGCTTGAGCAAGAGAAGCACCATATCCCTGAGGCAATGCAAAAGGCGGCATCCGGTCAGGAAGCGCAAAAACCGCAGCCCCACAGGTAGCCTATCCAACGGTCGGACCGCGGTTATTCAAACAGCCTAGTGGGGAGCCGGCTTTTTTGCAGGGAGCGATTCCAGAGCCTTCCGAGCGTCGGTGTCATTTGGCTTGATTCGCAGCGCCGTTTCCAACTCGTTTCTTCCATTTTCGATCTCACCCTTAAGGATATAGATCAATCCCAGATTGCGGTGCAGGTCTGCGCTCGATGGGCAGTCGCCGCACAGGTCAATGGCCTCCTTGAAGTGCGCGACAGCCTGTGGCCAATCGCGCGCATTTGCCGCTTCCAGGCCATAGCTGCCCAACGTGTGCACTCGATCATTGACCTCCCTCTGCTGCTTTAGCGCCTCGAATCGGTCCATATACAATTTCGCCTCGGGCTTTCCCATCCTGCTGAGCGCTTGCCCCAGGGCGTAAAGAGCGTCCGGGTTATTGGGGTTCGCGCCGACGGCGATTTGCAAATGCTGAATCGCCTCTTCCGTTTTACCGAGTAAAACCAGATTACGGCCGAGGAGAAGTTGAGCATCCGCGTTGCTGGGTTCGAATGTCACGAGATGATCGAGAATCTCCGCCGAGCGCTGGATGTTGCCGAGCTGTTTTTCAACCTGACCCAGCAAATAGAGCGCTTCGGGGTAATCCGGCTGCAGCCGGCATGCCGCAGCGAGATCTTTTCGGGCTTCCTCGGTGCGGTTCAGATCATTCAATATCCGCCCTTTGCTGTAGAGCAACACAGTCGACTTCGGTTCCAGACGAATTGCTTCAGAGAATTGCTCCAAGGCCCCAGGCAAATCAAATCCATCCGCAGCGAGCGCCATCCCTAAGTTCGAATGCGCGTCAGCAGAGTCGGGCTGCTGCTTTGCTACCCTCCGTAAGATCTCTACGGCTTGCTCGCCGCGGCCAAGCTTAACCTCTAGCATACCCAGAGCGCTGAGGGCACTGAGCTTGCTTGGCCCGAGACGTAAGGCAATGCGGACTTCTTTCTCGGCTTCTGCGTATCTTCCCTGTGCGGCCAGAACCAGGCCCAGATTCTCGTGGGCCTCGGCATAGGTTGGCCGTTCGCCAAGCGCTTCGCGCAACAATTCAATGGCTTCCGTGTCTTTTCCTGTCCACGCGTACAAAACTCCAAGGCTATTCTTGGCCTCCACAAACTTTGCATCATCCGATATCGCAGTTCGAAACTCATTCTCTGCTTTAGCTTTGTCTCCGTTCGATAGAAGCAGGAGCCCGAGCTGGTTGCGTGCCTTCACAAGGTGTGGATCTAGACTAAGGGCTTTTTCCAGTTCGTCCAGTTTGCTCAGGCCGTCCGTTGCGACCCGGAGGTCTTTCATATTTCCAGCCAGAGTCGACCGAAGTTCTGCCGTCGAACCTTCCAGCCGCATTCTGCTTGCTGATTGTGGGAGCGGGATTCGTTCGGCTTGTGAACGAGAAGTCTGTGCGAAACTGCTCCAAAGGGTGATTGCAAATACCGTCCAGCTGGCAAAAAATCTCCGCCCAAGAGCTCGCAACTTCATTCTTTCTACCTACCCGATTCTACGTCTCGTATATTGCAATGACGGATGCGGATCGATGCTGGAAGCATTATCGAAAGTTACTTATGACCATGCAACTTCAATTCGAGTCCGTGGCACTGCTATGTTCGGAGTATCATGGGCACACACCAATGAGAAAAAAGTGTGTTCGCCTTTCTATTGTAGCGTTGGCGCCCATGGCGTTGCCCTTGGGGTTTCTCGCGTATGGCCAATTGCCCCGCGAAGGCGCGGCGCCGCAAGATTCCTCGGTCAACCTCCCGAAAGTGGAGTTCAGGGACATTGCTGCACTCGCTGGACTAACCAACAAGACTGTCGCGGGCGGGGAACAGAAGAAAAAGTACATCATCGAAACGACAGGCAGCGGGGCCGCTTTCATCGATTACGACAACGATGGCTGGCCGGACATCTTCCTGGTCAACGGCACGACTCTGCAAAGGCCTCCCAAGGGGCAGGAACCGACAAGCCACCTGTATCACAACAATCAGGATGGAACATTCACGGACGTGACAAAGAAGGCTGGTATCGCGTTGAGCGGTTGGGGCCAAGGAGTCTGCGCAGGTGACTACGACAATGATGGATGGACGGATTTGTTCGTGACATTTTGGGGCCACAGCGTGTTGCTCCACAACAATGGCAACGGCACTTTCACGGACGCCACCAAGAAAGCGGGCTTGTGGCATGACGAAGTGCACTGGAACACGGGATGCGCGTTTGTTGACTACGACCGCGACGGGCGCGTGGATCTATTCGTCTCGGAATATGTCGATTTCGATCCGGCCCACACGCCGGAGCCGGGGAGCAGCACGCTTTGCCAATGGAAAGGCATTCCCGTGATGTGCGGCCCGCGTGGTCTAAAAGGTACGCGGAACGAGCTCTATCACAACAACGGTGACGGTACATTCTCCGATGTGAGCGACAAGTCAGGAATCACCAAAACGGGAAAATACTTTTGCTTTACGGCGCTCACGGGAGATTTCGACAACGACGGCTGGCCGGATATTTTTGTCGCGTGCGATTCCACTCCCAGCCTTTTGTTTCACAACAACCATGACGGCACGTTCACGGAAATGGGTGTTCGGGCGGGTATCGCATACAATGGGGAGGGTCGTGAAGTCGCCGGCATGGGCGCCCACGCTGTCGACTACGATGGCGACGGCCGGCTCGACATTATTAGAACAAATTTCTCGGACGAAACTCCCTCGCTCTATCACAACAACGGTGACGGCACTTTCACCGATGTTACTTATCTCGCAGGCCTAGGCGCCACTACGCAATTCCTGGGTTGGGGAACGCTTTTTCTCGATTTTGACAACGATGGTTGGCCGGACCTGTTTATGGCCAATGGCCATGTCTACCCCGAGATCGATGGCAAGGGACTGAACTCTACCTTCCGGGAACGCAAATCGCTTTACTGGAACAGACACGACGGGAAGTTCGAAGACATCTCTCTTCAGGCAGGGCCGGGCATTACAAAATTGTTTAATAGCCACGGCGTCTCTGCCGCAGACTTTGACAACGACGGCGCTGTCGAAGTTTTGGTGAACAATAGCCATGATCAGCCTAGCTTGCTGAAGAACTACGGGGTGCACGGTAACTGGTTGCTGTTGAAGCTTATTGGGACAAAGTCGAATCGCGATGCGATCGGCGCGCAAGTCACCGTGCGCGCGAGTAATCACCTGCAGCTGCAGGAGGTGCGCAGCGGTGGCGGCTACATTTCACAGAGCGATTTACGCTTGCATTTTGGCTTAGGCAGTGCCCCGCAGGCGGAGACAATTGAAATCCGATGGCCCAGTGGACAACAGCAGGCCTTTCACAACGTTGAAGCTAACAAGCTCTATGTTATCGAAGAAGGCCGCGACCAGATGAGTCTTCAGCGGCTTGCTCGTCAAGGCCCCCGTGACTTTCCCCACCGCTGAGGTGTGATGAGAAGAATCCACAAACCAAGAGTTCAAAGGGCGGTACTGTCCCCGCAGGATGGTTCTCCCCGTCGATCGATACATCACGATTGTTGAGGATCAGAGCATTTGGCGCTGATTGCCAACAACGCGAAGCGCTCAATTCGTAGACTCCTGACGGCCGCTCATACATTGTCTCTGGAAAAGACCGCTGGAACTTGGGACCTGCTAGGTTTTGCCTGTTACGATGGTGCCGGGGGCCAGAATCGAACTGGCTACGCCCGCCTTTTCAGGGCGGCGCTCTACCAATGAGCTACCCCGGCTTTCTTGCGGCTTTTTCATTTTAGGGTCGTTAGCGAGGCGTGTCAATTCGACCCCGAATGGGCCAGTTTGAGTTTTGACCCGTTGTGTCACGATCCAAAGAATTCAAACTGGCGCCTTAACCAGTTCGGCGGTTAGCGCCAACGCTCGCGACAAAATGGGTCATCACGCCGAAGAAAAGCGCCAACATGCCGAAGTAGCCTCGCCAGCTCCTTCCTGCCAAGCCCAGGGGCGGTTCCGCGAAAAAGGCGAGCAACAAGGAAACGGCAGAAAAGAGAATGAGCAGGGAGCCAACGACTTGCAGGGTGCGACGCCAAGTTGCTTGCTGGAGGTGAAAGTAAAGGCCCAGAACTAAGTTGACGAGAGCGGCTCCCAGCAGATAGATGTGCCGCGAGACGAACATCAAGTGCACTTCGGCAGACAGCTCTTGCATGCCCGGATGATGGTGCTTCATCACCTGCCCGGTGAGCAAAAAGGCGACGACCGCCAGAATTCCAACGACGAGATGGATGCGACGCAGCATGAGCGTGGCGAGGATATCAGCACAAAGATGCAGAAAACAACCTGCGCACGCCTACCATGAATTGGAGAAGAGCCGCGTGGCTGCATTGAGGCTGCATCTTTGATATTTCGCGTAGGCTGCGGCGGTGCGGTGCCGGATTTGATCTTTCGATTCTTCCAGAATCCATCCGTCGAGCGCGGCTTTCAAAGTGTACGCTTCCGGCGCCATCAAGCCGGTGGTCCATAGCAGCGGCTGCGCGCCCGTTTTGCGAAGGAGTTCTCGAAAAAAGGTCTTGCTGGCGCATGCCAGGACGATTGCGGATCGATTTGCGGCCGTTGAGCTCGGGAAATCCAACGCCAAATCGAAGTCCATCAGGCCATCATGCCCGACGTAAACCACCAAATCCGGCGAGGCTGGCACGCTTGCCGGCTGTTTGCCCGAGGGGGATGCGACGGTAGTGACTTCGGAATTGACTCCAGCTGCCGCCTCGAAAAAATCCATTAGCGATTGTTTGATTTCGCTGCCGTTGTAAGCATCGGCGACAAGGAGCGTTCCGCTCGCGCGATGCTCGAAGATGATTCGCTCGAGGATATACGGCTTCGGTTTCAGGAGCGTTGAAACTTCCCTCCAGTCTTCACTCCTCCTGAAGAAAGTCCGGACGCCGAAGGCCGCGCCCCAGTAGAGATTGTGCGCTTGATCATCGCCATTCCCCAGCGCAGCCGGGACGGGAATGATGCCCTGGTGCTGGTTATCAGCGAGCGCTACAAAAACGTGAACAGCGCGGGGTTTCGATTGGGCTGATGCGGAACAGACCGGAAGGCACAGCAGGCTGGCGGAGAGAATGAATCTCCCAAGGCGCATCACTCTTGCGACTGGTCGAATTCTTTCATCCAATTCCGGTTTTTCAGGACTTCGCGCGGTTTCGTGCCGTCTGGTGGGCCGACGATTCCGTCTTTTTCCATTAAATCGATCAGGCGCGCGGCGCGGCCATAGCCGATACGCAAACGGCGCTGCAAAGTCGAAGTGGAAGCGCGGCCAGCATCGCAAACGACGCGAATCGCATCCTGATACAAATCATCGTCCACGTCCTCGCCGCCTTCACCGTCTGCTTCATCACCGCCTTCCGCGGCTTTACCGTTTTCGTCTTTCGGCGCTTCCAACAATTCTTCCTGATACTTTGCTTGCGCTTGCTCGCGCCAGAAGTCGCAAACCGCGGTGATTTCATCTTCGGTGACCAGCGGCCCGTGAATGCGATGCAGCCGAGCTGACCCGGCCGGCAGATACAGCATGTCACCTTTGCCGAGCAGCGATTCTGCGCCGTTCGAATCCAGAATGGTGCGCGAGTCCACTTTGCTGGCCACGCGGAAGGAAATGCGCGCAGGAAAGTTCGCTTTGATCAAGCCGGTAATCACGTCCACCGAGGGCCGCTGCGTGGCTAGAATCAAATGAATGCCCACGGCGCGCGCCATTTGCGCAAGCCGGGTGATCGATTCTTCCACAGTGTTCGTGTCGACCATCATCAAGTCTGCCAATTCGTCGATGACGATGATCAGATAGGGCAGCGGCTTGTGCTCGGGCTCGTCGACGCTGTCGAAGAGCGACAGCGATTGATCCCTCTTAAAGGTGCGGTTGTACTGATCGATGTTGCGAACGCCGCGCTGCGCCAGGAGCTTCAGGCGATTTTCCATTTCGCGCGTGGCGTTGCGCAGCACGTTCGAAGCGACCTTAGGATCGGTAACCACTGGCGCGATCAAATGCGGAATGTTTTCATAGAGATTCAGTTCAAGGCGCTTCGGGTCGACGAGAACCAATTTCACTTCATCGGGACTCGCCTTGTAGAGAATGGACATCATCAGCGAGTTGATGAACACGCTTTTGCCCGTGCCCGTGGAGCCGGCGATGAGTAGGTGGGGCATGGCCGCGAGTTCTGTCACGCGGATGCGCCCGTGCAGGTCGCGCCCCATTGCGAGCGTCAATTTGCTCGGGGAATGAATGAACTCGGGCGCTTCGATAATTTCGCGCAGCGCGATGGTTTGCCGCCGGTCGTTCGGAACTTCGATGCCGATCGTGGATTTTCCGGGGATGCGCTCGATCAAAATGGATTCGGCTTGAAGCGCCAGGCACAAGTCTTCGGTCAGGCCGATAATTCGGCTGTATTTGATGCCCGCATCCGGCTTGAATTCGAATGTGGTGACCACTGGTCCCGGATTGATCTGGGTGACGCGCCCTTGAATATCAAATTCGAGGCATTTGGCTTCAATCGCGCGCGCGCGCTGCTTCAGTTCCTCTTCATCAAGTTTCTGGCTACGCTCGCCTTCACGCAGTAAGGAGGGCGACGGAAGCTTGTAATTTGGACTGCCCTTGGCGATCTTCGGGTCGCCAGGTTTTCTTGCGGGCTTTTCAGTGTCCTTATGAAACACGAAGATCGGCGCTTTAACCACGCTGCTCTTGGACTCTTTCTCTTCCATTTCTTCTGCGTCAGCGTCCGCCTTGGAGGCTTCACTCGCATCCAGCAAAGCCACTTTGCCAATGGCCTGAGGAGGCACAGGCTTTCGCCCGGAAAGACGGGATTCTTCGACGCGACGCCGCATGCGTTCCTGCTCGCGCCGGTCCCGCCAAGCGTGCCACCGCGCCTGCGCTTTCTGCAGGATGCCGAGCCGCTCGACGGCACCGATGGGGCCCTTGGGGCCGTTGGCCCAGGCGTGGGCTCCGGAGAAAGAAAAACTCGTGGTCATGAATAGCGAAGTGAAAAAAAGCGCAAACGCTACAACGTAGGCGCCCCAATTAAACCCGGCGCGCAAAGCGCCGGAAATAACTGTGCCGAGAAATCCACCTGCCGGAATCGCTCCGCGTACCGAAGGGAAGGGAACGAGCGCCAGGAGCGAAGGAAGTGAGAGGAGCAGCAGCGCGTAGCCAATGAGCGTCGCGACCTGGGAATCGATCGCACGGCTCCGGCACCAGCGCCAGCCGACCACGGCAATCGCAATTGGCAGGAGAAACGCCGCAAACCCGAAAACCTGGAACAGTAGATCCGCGGTGTACGCGCCAACCGGCCCCATCCAGTTGCTTACCGGGATTACTTCCTGTGATTGGGTGCTAACGTTGAATGACGCGTCGCGCGGGGAATAGGAAATCAGCGCCAGGGCGATTAGCATCGCGAGCGAAATACACAAAAACCCCACAAGCTCGTTGAGCCGCTTGTTTTCTGTTGGAGTCAAAAAGCGCACAAGATTCTCCTCAGCTTTTGGGGGAAGGCTGAAGTGCGGCGGATGCTGGCGCTATCGCAATCCCGCCGAAGGAACGCCCAAACAACATTGAATATAGCAACAAACTCGTCAAAAGCGCCAAAATTTTATGCGCGACAGTTTCCAAAGGTACTCAGCCCAATATTCCCGCTGCCCACGCCACCACGGCTGCGCCAACGATAATACGGTACACAGCGAAGGGCGCGAATCCGCGCTTCCTGACCCACGCCAGAAACCAAGCAACAGAACCATAGGCCACGACAAACGAAACGACAAATCCAATCGCCAGGATCACCCACTGGTGCGGTGAGATCTGCGACACCCCAATGGGATTCTCGCCTTTGCCGAGCACCGACTTGTACAACGTATAGAGCGTGGCCACGACCATCGTTGGTATCGAGAGGAAGAATGAAAACTCGAGCGCCGAGGCGCGCGACATGCCCACTATCTGACCGCCGGCAATGGTTGACATCGAGCGCGACGTGCCTGGAAATAACGCGGAAAAAATCTGGCAGAAACCGATCCAAACCGCTTGTCCCAGGCTCATGTCTTCCATTTTCCAGGTGTGAATTTGGCGAGTGACACCGCCAGGTCCCGCCTTCTCCGATTTGGCATGCAAGGCATCCACGATCCACATGATTACGCCGCCGATTAATAGAGACCATCCCATAATGGACAAACTTTCTAAGTGTTTTCCGATCACTTTTGTTAGCAAAAAAGAAGGAATGGCTGTGACCAAGAATGCCACCGCAGTTAGCCCCAATGGGTGCGTGAGTACCGTCCGGTCGCCGCGCTCGCCGCGAGGAAAGGTCGAGAGAAATGTTCCGATTCGGCTCCAGAAATATACCGGCAGGCAGGCGATTGCCCCCAGTTGAATCACAATCGAATACATTTTCCAATAGCCGCTAGCGAGATCGACGTGCAGCAACGCTTCGCTAAGGCGCAAATGCGCAGTCGAACTAACGGGCAGGAACTCTGTCAGACCTTCCACGATTCCCAACACAACAGACAAGAGATAGTCGTTCAAATGGCTTCTCCTGATGGCCTATCAACCTTTGGTGCCGTGCCAGGTAGGATTTTGCGCATCTCGTGCGCGTCGATGCGGCCCAAATAGTAGCGCTTCAACGTCGCTTCGATACGATAGCCGTGGCTTTTCCAGAAGGCAACGGCGGGTTCATTGTCGGTTGCGGTTTCCAGCAAGATGGAGCGCACGCCGCGCAATGCCAGGTTCGCTTCCAGTTGTTGCAGCAGAGCTGTGCCCACGCCGCACCGCCTTTCCTTTTCCGCCACGTCCAGCGTAATAATGTGGGCCAGCGGCGGGTTCTCTTCGCTCACCACAAAGCCAACGATCCGGCCGGCATCTTCCGCGATCACGCAATCCGCAGAGGGCAGTGTCAGAAAATAACGCAGAGTTGTCTTTGAATAGGAAATTCCAGGAGGGAAGCACGCTTGGTCTAGTCTGTGGAGCGCGGCAAAGTCGCGTGGCTCGAACGACCGGAGGGTGAGCGCCATGGGCGCGATTGTAGTCCAGAACGTGTGTTCACAGGTCGATTGGGGCAACCATCGAACGCACCGGCAATCAGGCGTTCATTTTTTTGCGGCAGGTGGCGGCATCGTGCGACTTAGCGCTTTCACGGTGAGTTCGTCTGGCGTTGCGACTCCATCCTTCCGCATCACCACGGCGAATCCGCCAGCATAGTCCCACATGGTCCAGCCGATACCGTACTTTTCCAGTGTGGAGCGAATGTCGGAAATCCAGGCCGCGCGATCCTTGGGGTTGGCCGCGTTTCGATACACGCCGAATTCGTTGCAGGTTAGCGGCACGTTCCACCGCTTGCCCCACGCTGCAACCTCCGCGATTTCTGCATCCACGCGGGCGGCGTTCCACTGGTCGAGTCCGTAGCGGGTAACCGCCTGACGATTCACCGCGTCCGGCACTAAGGCCGCCGCGGCACGGATATTCTCCGGGGTGGATGGATAGGGGAGATTGGCCAGGTAGTGCTGAAAGTTCGTCGACCAAGTCGCTCCCTGGTGCGTAAAGATGTGCGGGTCGTAAAAGTGGAAATTGTAGATGACGTTGGGATCGTGCAGAGGCTCCAGGAAGAGCAGCTCGTTCGACGAGGACCAATTTGCGCCCGCCGCGATGATGGTGTGGCTTGGCGCGCCTTCTCGGATGGCTCGAGCCAGCCTGGCCTGCACGCCTTGCCAGCGGTAGCGGTCGCGAAACTCCGGCTCGTTCAAGATTTCGAAGAAAACCTTCTCGGGATCCAGCGAGGAATAGTGACGCGCCAGGGCCCGCCAGAAATCGGCGAACTGCTCCACGAAGACATCGTCCGCCACCAATTTCTGCTTGAAGTCGCTCTCCGGATGAATATCAATGATGATGTTGAGGTCGTGATCCAGAATCATTTTTACCGCGCCGTCTACCAAAGCCAGATACTCCGCAGGAAGGCGGTCGGCCTGGCCTCGGCGAAGCATCGGATCCGGGTTTAGTGTAAAACGCACATGGTCAAACCCTATTGCCTTGATCAAAGCGATGTCATCCGCAGTGTCGTACGCGTCGAAATGCTCTTTCGTGTATCCCTTGGGGTCGAAGACCTGAGAGAACCAGTGGCTCAGATTGATGCCATGCTGCAAATGTGCCGCGCGCCGCTGCGCCATGGCGGGATCGATTGTCGTCTGCGCGGCAACTTCCGTGGCTGCGAAAAGGAACACGGTTGCAACGACCACGAGCTGAGAAGAGTGCCGGGCCAGGATGGTCCGCGCCACGGCTAAAATTTCACTTTTCCGCGTTTTGTCCATAGTTTGGTTTTGGTAATGACAGCACTTCGATTGCAGGCTTGCGCGGGCAAAGCCAATTCAGCTCAATTGGACTTGGTTCCCGCTACTGCTCTAGAACGTTCAACCGCGCGCAATCTCTTTCCGATTGGCGAGCTTCGTCCCAGGAAGCGCATGCACGCGCAGAAACCTTTGCGGTTCCCAGGCGCCTGGCACGCATAGCGATATGCCGCATGAGCGCTCGCGCGGTGGCCGCACAAGCACAATTCGCGCGAAGGCTCCGCCGAGCGCCTGCCGGGCCTACCCCGTGCCGCTTCCGACTTGTGTCCCTCGGCTTCCGGTTTCATCTCGCTCACGACTGGCCTCCCTCAAACCTGTCCAGAGTATACAACCAGATTCGTAGAGAATGCCCGCGCTCTGGCGTGGAACGGAGGTTGGCCGAGGCGAAAACTTTCTCCTTGGATTGGTCTCGCGTCCCAGTTACTTCAGGTAGCAGTGGGACGCGCTAAAAGCGCGCCCCTACAACGGCTTGTGTCTAAACCTCAAGAATTACCGGCAGAATGAGCGGGCGCTTGGACGTTTGCTTGTTGATATAGCGTTTCAGATCGACGCGAATCTTTTCTTTGATTACGCCCCAGTCGGAATTCTCTTCGGCATTGGATTCCGCAACGGTCTTCATCAATACCTCGCGTGCGCCAACCAGAAGTTCTTGGCCATTCTCGCTCATCACGCCGCGGGTGACGATTTCAGGCTGGGACTCAAGCTTGCCGGTGTGTTTGTCAATGGCGATGATGGTGACGACCACCCCGTCTTCTGACAGATGCTTGCGGTCGCGAATGACGACTTCTTCGATTTCTTCGAGCGATCCGGAATCCACGAGCACGCGACCGGCAGCCACTGGATCGCGCCGCGATGCGCCGTCCTCAGTGAATTCAATAGCTTGGCCATTTTCCAGCAGAAAGATTTCTTCGGAGACAGCGCCGAGTTGATGCGCGAGCGCGGCGTGACGGAAAAGGTGACGGTATTCCCCGTGTACCGGAACAAAGTATCTCGGCTTCACCAATTGTAGAATCAGCTTCTGTTCTTCCTGGCTGCCGTGTCCGGAAACGTGAATCATGCCGCCAGAATTGTCGTAATAGACCAGAGCTCGGCGGCGGAACATGTGATCGAGCATGCGAAAGATGGATTTTTCATTGCCCGGAATGATGCGCGCGGAAAGGATTACGCTGTCGTTTTCGTCGATCGATACATGGCGGTGGTTGTCCACGGCGATGCGGGAGAGAGAGGACATCGGCTCAGCCTGGCTGCCGCTGGCCAGAATGACGATGCGCCGGGGATCGAAGCTGCGAATGTCTTGCGGCCGCACGACCATGCCGTCGGGGATGCGCAGCAAGCCAAGCGAGTGAGCAATTTCGACATTGTCGACCATACTGCGCCCGACGAAGGCTACTTTGCGGTTGACGCGTGTGGCGATGTCAATCACCTGCTGAATGCGGTGAATCGACGAAGCAAAACAGGAGAGAATCACGCGTCGCGGAGCGGACCGGCACAATTCTTCGATGCGCGGCACGATGGCGCGCTCTGACGGCGTGAACCCGGGGCGTTCGACGTTTGTGGAATCACTGAAGAGCGCCAGCACACCTTCCTTTCCGTATTTCGCAAAGGCGTGTAGGTCAAAGGGTGCGCCATCCACAGGCGTCTGATCGATCTTGAAATCGCCGGTATGCACAATCACGCCGAGCGGGGTGCGGATAGCTAGCGCCACACAATCCACGGTGCTGTGCGTTACGGAAATGAATTCGATTTCGTAGGGGCCGATCTCGACAAGGCGGCCCGGCAGGACTTCTCGCAGAGTGGTGGAATCCAGCAGTCCCGCTTCGTCGAGGCGCTTTTTCACTAGCGCCAGCGTGAAGCGCGTTCCGTAGATAGGAACATTCAAATCGCGAAGAATGTAGGGCAGGGCACCGATGTGGTCTTCATGGCCGTGGGTCAGGACGATCGCGCGGACTTTGGAGCGGTTCTGCTTCAGGTAAGAAATGTCCGGAATGACCAGGTCGACGCCGAGCAATTCGGATTCCGGAAACATCATGCCTGCGTCGATGACAATAATGTCGTCACCGAGACGCAACACCATCATGTTCATGCCGAATTCGCCGAGGCCACCGAGGGGAATTGCGGTGAGAGAATGCGGGTTTTTGCTCAAGGAAGCGTCAACTCCGGGACGCCATCGAGCATCGTATCACACGCCTGCGAGCGCTGCTCCGCGCTCCAAATGACTGCCATCAGAACCGTGAGTTTCGTAGACTTGATGCAACCTGGACCTAGTGGTCGTGGCCGCTGCTGAAAACGTGCACGATGGAGACGAGAATCACAGCGCCGAGGGTAGCGGCCGCGAGCGAATACCAGAATCCGAAGCCGGGAATGTTGAGCTTCACGAACACCCAGCCGCCTATGAAAGAACCGACTAACCCGAGAATAACGTCCGCGATGCAGCCGAAGCCGCGGCCACGGGCGATTTTTCCCGCGAGCCAGCCGGCGATGAGACCAATCAGAAGCCAGCCGATCACACCGCGGCGATATTCAAAGTAATAGATGCGTTCGTCGAAAAAAACAGCGGTCACAATGGCTTGCATCTTTGCCTCCTGAGAGTTCTCGGGTTCTCACGAGTGGAGCAAAGTCTTATGAAGCACTTGGCTGTTGCTGGGTCATGCAGTGCAGCGTGCCAAGGCCGAGCACCAGATCCCGGCAAGGAACGCCAACCACTTCGCGGTCCGGAAATAAACGCGCCAGCGCGTTCAGAGCCACGCGATCCTGCGCATCATTGAAAGTTGGCACAAGCACAAGCCGGTTAGCAATATAAAAGTTCGCATAGCTCGCGGGCAGACGTTGGCCGTCAAAATAAACCGGCGCGGGCATGGGCAGAGTTTCAATGCGCAGCGCTTTGCCGTCTTGGTCTTTCATAGTTTTCAGGATCGCGAGGTTTTCCTGCAATAGCGCGTAATTCATGTCGGCCGGATCATCTTCCACGATGGTCACGATGGTGGTCGGGTTCACGAAGCGGGCAAGATCGTCCACGTGCCCATGCGTATCATCGCCGGCGATGCCGTTTTTGAGCCAGAGTACATTTGTGGCGCCGAGGTATTCGCGAAAAACTTTCGCATAATCTTCTTTTGTGAAGCTCGGATTGCGTTCCTGGACTTTGCTCAGCAGGCATTCTTCCGTGGTGAGAAGTGAGCCGCAGCCGTTTACGTCAATGCTGCCGCCTTCGAGCACGACGCGTCGGCCCTTGTGTTGGGGCTGCCAAAAGCGGCGTTTGAGCTTTTGATTTACTTTCCGAACGACTGCGGAGTCTTTTTTGTGATTCGAATACTTAGCCCAGCCGTTGAACTGAAAATTATTGAAGGCCACCTCGCCGGATTCATTTCGAATGCAAATGGGACCGGAATCCCGCATCCATCCGCGATCGGTCGGCACGACGAAGAATTGCACGGCATCGAGATTGGCCCCGGATTTTTTCAGCATCGAATGGACGCGCGATTGCGCTTCCCAGTTTTCAATGAGCAGAAAAACCCGCTCCACTTTGGACAAGTGCCGGACAATTTCGGCGAACGCCCAGGGGATCGGCGCAAATTTACCCGGCCAGTCGGTTAATTCGTGCGGCCAGCCAAGCCAAGTGGCCTCATGAGGCTCCCGTTCGGCAGGCATACGAAAGCCGAGAGAGTGGGGCGTTGCGGATTGCGGTTTCGCACTCATTGGGGAAAAGAATCTAGCACAAAGAAGGCAAAGGGTAGAGGAGCTGGCGGAACGAGCACGCTATTTTTCGCCGAGCCAGCGGTTGAGAATGGGTTGATAGGCGTCAATGCGGCGATCGCGCAAGAAGGGCCAGTTGCGGCGTGTCTCTTCGTTTTTTGCGGGATCGCATTCGACCACTAGCGTTTCCTCTTGATCGTCGGAAGCCTGAGAAATGACTTGGCCAAATGGATCGGCGACAAAAGAATTGCCCCAGAATTCAAGTCCCGGATCGCCATTCTCGGGCTTGCCCTCAAAACCGACCCGATTCACAACGGCGGCATATACGCCATTTGCGATGGCGTGCGCACGTTGAATGGTGCGCCAGGCTTCGAGCTGGCCCGCGCCAAACTGCGCTTTCTCGTGCGGATGCCAGCCGATGCTGGTGGGATAAAAAATCACGTTTGCGCCGCCGAGCGCGGTGAGGCGCGAACCTTCGGGATACCATTGGTCCCAGCAGATTTGCACGCCGACGCGTGCGTATTTCGTGTCGAAATTTGGGAAGCCTAAATCGCCGGGCGTGAAATAGAACTTTTCGTAGTACAGCGGATCGTCAGGGATATGCATCTTGCGGTATTTGCCGAGGAACGAGCCGTCGGCGTCAAGCACTGCGCAGGTGTTATGGTACACGCCGGGCGCGCGGCGTTCGAACACCGACACAACCAGAGCCACCTTTTTTTCTTTTGCGACCTGCGCCAGTTTCTCCGTCGTGGGTCCGGGCACCGGCTCCGCGAGGTTAAAAAGCTCGGCGTCTTCCGTACGGCAGAAATACTCGCCATGGAAGAGTTCATGAAGAGAGATGATTTGGGCGCCGCGGGCCGCAGCTTCGCGGATTTTCTCGATCGCGCGAGAGAGATTCTCCTTCGCGTTTGTCGTGCATTTCATCTGCACGAGCCCAATGGTGAATTTGTCCGCCATGAAATTTAGTTTAGCACGAGCGCGAAGCGGATTTTCTTACGCGATTTTTCTTTTCTTTGCGCCGCGTTTGTACTAAAAATCTTCAGAACGATCAAGCATCATCACGATCCGTCAACCGGGTTGCAGGTCATTCGCTCAAAGTATTGTTTCAAAGCCAAGGAGACGCGATGGGGAAGCAGCAAAAAAAGACTGTGACGGGGCGGGTGTTGCACGACCCGGTAAAAGACAAGCTTCGGCCAATTTTTCCGCTGGACTTGTCGCTCTGTCGAACCATCGATGCATTGGTGCGCGCTATGGCCAACACGGCGTTCACCGGAAGGCAGATCGGCGACGGCGCCGACGTTCTGGAAGCTATGGCGCGCGACAAAGACTGCTTTGTGGTGATGACGCTCTCCGGCGCGCTGACTGTCGGCAAAATGGGTCTGATTTTCTGCGATCTCATCGAATCCGGCGTGGTGAACGCCATTGTGTCGACCGGCGCGCTGATGGCCCACGGACTGGTGGAGGCAACGGGCCATTCGCACTTTCGTTATGACGCGAAAATGGATGACAAGGAGCTTTTTGAAGCGGGATACAACCGGGTCTACGATTCGCTCGAGCCGGAAGTGAATCTCGATCACGTGGAAGAAGTGATGCAGATGATCCTCGACGATTGGGACGCGGAGGAGAACGTCTGCAGCTGGAAAGTTCACCGGCGCATCGGCGAATATCTGCATAAGAAATCACCGGGGCGGGGAATCCTGAAGTCCGCGTACGAGCGTAATGTTCCAGTGTTCGTTCCGGCGTTCAGCGATTCGGAACTGGGGATCGATTTTGCGCTGCACAAGATTGCGCGCCAGAGAGCGGCCCGGCCAATCCTGCGATTCGATCCTTTCGAGGACTTCGAAAAGTTCGCCGACACCATGCTCGCCACAAAACGGATGGGCATCTTCACCATAGGCGGCGGAGTGCCGCGTAATTGGTCGCAGCAATTCGGCGTCTATGCGGAACTGCTGGCGCGCCGCGGCTACAAGAAGCTCCCGTTGAAGCGCTACAACTATGGTCTGCGAATCTGCCCGGAGCCCGTGAGTTGGGGCGGGCTAAGCGGCAGCACTTATACGGAGGCCGTTTCATGGGGGAAATTCGTGCCTCCCGAAGAAGGCGGGCGTTTTGCAGAAGTGTTTGATGATGCCACGGTGGCGCTGCCGCTGATTGCCGGAGCAGTGCTCGAGCGCCTGGGCTACTTTCAACGCGACAAGTAGTAGAGAGTGTTTTCGGGCAATGGGAACAGCAACCAAAGAGGGAATCAGGCGGATTTGGCAAATGTTTCAATCTCGCATGAGGAGGAGTCATGGCAAAGCGAGTAGTGATTGCGGGAATCCTCGGGGGCTTGGTGATGTTTTGCTGGCTATTTGTGGCGCATGAGTTTCTACCGCTTGGGGAAATGGGTGTGGGCGAAATCCCCAACGAAGGGCCGGTGCTAAGCGCCATGCAAGGGGCCTTGTCGCAGGCGGGCTTTTACATTTATCCGGGTTTTGGCCTTGGACCCAATCCAACGTCCGCGCAGCGAAACGCGGCGATGCCTGCGTACATGAAAAAGTACGAGCAATCGCCTCACGGAATCCTGATTTACAATCCGCCGTCCGGACCTTTTAACTTCGGCAAATTGCTGGGACGGCAGTTTGGCTTGAACGTGCTGGAAGGTCTGCTTGCGGCGTGGTTGCTTGCATGCGCGGCCGCAGGAAGAGGATACGCCGCGCGCGTGGGATTCGTCATTGTCGTTGGGATTCTCGCCGCGATCACGACCAATGTGGAGTTCTGGAATTGGTATGAGTTTCCTTCCAACTATATTGGTGGCTACATTGCGACACAAATCATCGGTTATGCGTTGGTGGGCCGGGTTGTCGCGGCATTCGTGAAAAGCGAAATCTCAGCCAGGAGTTGAGCTATGGCGACAGCGAAGAAGCGGGCGATTTACGATGTTCATCCGGGCGTAGCGATGGTGCAAAAGTGGATTGCGGACCTGAAGAGCAAGACGGGGCGCTCTCTGGAAGAGTGGAAAGCGTTCGTTAAGAAAGAAGGGCCAAAGGACGAAAAGAGCCAGCGCGAGTGGCTGAAGATTCAGCACAAGTTGGGTACGAATGCAGCATGGTGGATCGCAGCGCGCGTGGCGGGAAAAGAGTCGGAAGAAGACTCACCCGAGAAATATCTGGCGGCCGCGCCCGCGTATGTGGACAGGCAGTACGCAGGGAAGAAAGAAGCGCTCAGGCCGATTTTCGAGGAGCTCCTCAGGCTGGGTAAGAGCATGGGGAGCGACGTGAAAGCGTGCCCATGCCTGACCATGGTGCCGCTGTATCGCGAACATGTCTTCGCCCAAATCAAGCCAACTACGAATTCGCGCGTTGATTTTGGGTTTGCGTTGACGCATTGCAAAGGAAAATTGCCGAAGCGGCTGATAGACACGGGTGGGCTGGCGAAAAAAGACCGCATTACCCACCGCATTGAGATTACCGCCGCGAATCAGATTGACGCGGAAGTGAAGAAGTGGCTCAAGACGGCCTATGATCTGGACGCGAAATAGAGAAGTGACAGCGTAAAGGATTAGGGAAGCAACGAAAAGCTCCGGGTAAGCGCCCAGTGAGGTTGGGAGAGCGGCCGCTAGTCGTCTTCGCCGATCAGGATGGCGGCGCCGAGAACAGTGGTCCATAGGCCGCGCTTGTCTCCGACAGCGGACTGGGTAATGTTCATGGTGCGCACGATCTTGTTCGAGATGCGGTAGACCTCTTTTTTTTCATCGAAGCTCAGATCCGGATCAAATTCCACATTCAGTGTAGTCGCCAGCATTTCCGCCGCGAGCTCTTCCGCATATTCTCCCGCGACTTCTTCGGTTTCGCCGAAAGAATGATGCTCGGAAAGATAGCCGTACATGGTTTTGTCGCTGGGAAGCGCCAGGCCGATGCTTGCGGCAATGAGGCGGTGTGCTTCCTTCGTGGAGTTTTCGCTGATAACCGTAAAAGCCACCTGGCCGGGCCTGAGATGTTTCAAGCCTTCGCTGCGCGAAATCAGTTTGCAATTGGGAGGAAAAATCGAGGAGACGCGCACAATGTTACAAGCCGCAATGCCGGCGTTGCGCAGAGCCAGCTCGAAGCTCGAGAGCCTTTCGCGATGTTTACCGACACCTTTGGTGAGGAAGATCTTCTTCGCAACGAACGCCATGGCGCCGGTTTTTCGTGCCTCCACAATTGGATTGAGGGCAAAAAAATTTCTGAGCAACGCAAAAGTAACAAGAAGGTATCCGAGTGTCAACCATTTCCGCGCCCGCAATTGAAACAACGGCAGGGAATTGTGAACGGCGCATAATGAAGACGCGCTGCGCGTGTCGCTGGATCATTCGCCGGCAAAACGCCGCACAAGCTTGCCGAGCGGCTTGCAAACGGCCAGGAGTTTTCCGAGGTCGTCTGCCGTGAAATCCGGTCCGGCACTTGCCGGATCGTCGCCTTTGCGGCTGATTTGAATGACTCCGATGACCCTGCTTTCGAATAGAATCGGCGCGCTGACAATCTTCTGAATGAACTCCGGAATTTCGCCGTTCAACTTTATGTTCTCGAAGACAACGGCGTGACGCGCGGCGCTGAAGTTATTGTCGATTTCCGGGCGGCTCTCGCGCACCGTCTTCGCGGCAAGCGCCGAGGTGCTGGAAAGAGGAATGAAGCCCACGTTTTTCAGGGACTCAGGGACGAGAAAGTGCAAATGCTTCCAGCGCCGTGACACCGCCAGAATAGCCACTTCCGCCTGCCGAACCCCCATGGTTCGGGCAATCTTTTCCGCGATGGAGGAGAGGGAGAGCTGCCCGGTTCCGGCGTCATCACCTTCCAGAGCGCCGGCGATGCGTTCGAGTTCCGACACCAAACTGACCATTGTGCTCATCGCAATTCCTTGAGTTGCGTGGCGCTGCCAGGAGGGGCTCCGGACCCAACGTGGGCCGACCTGTATCCCTTTCATTTTCTCCGTTTTCTTCCGAGGTTTCAGAGAAATTGTCAGACGTGTTGTTGCGCCTCAAAACGGTGCGTGCGGTCAGCTTAACTTGCATCGTCACATGCATGTGCCTATACTGACTTAGCCGCAAATTCTGATCGCTCCTCTAGTTTGTCGAGTGCAAACCAGCAAGGACTGATGCGGCGGAGAGGGCATGTCTTCCACGGCAAGCCGGCCTGACACAGACTATCTTCTTCGAAAACTTCATTCTTTTACCGGCGTACTTCCCGTTGGCGCATTTTTGGCCGAGCACTTCTGGTCGAACAGCGCCGCACTGGTGAATGCTGCGAAGTACGACGAAGTTTCGCGCGAGTTGCAAACCATTCCGTTCCGGCCGTTTGTGGAATGGGGAGCCATCTTCCTGCCAATGTTGTTTCACGGAGTCTACGGCGTGCACATCTGGCTGCGCGGGAAATCCAACGTCTCCGCGTACCCGTGGGTGGGAAACTGGCTCTATGTCGCGCAACGCTACACGGGACTAATCGCGTTTGCTTACATCGGATGGCATCTGTACACGGAACGCTGGCTGACGCACGGCAAATCGACGTACGCGACAGTGGCGGAAGATATGGCGAACCCGTGGTACCTGATATTTTTCGTCGTAGGGGTTCTCGCATCGTCATTTCATCTCGGCGTGGGCATATGGAATTTCCTGTGCAAGTGGGGACTGGCAGCAACGGTAAAGGCGCAGCAAGCGGCTGGGCGTCTCGGCGTTGTAGTGGGAGCGGCATTTAGTCTAGTTGGCATCCTTATCGTAATTAGTTTTCGGCTGAACTGGCATCCGTTTGAATCCTATTTCATAAACAAATGAGGCAGCCAAAGATCATAGTTGTGGGTGGTGGTCTGGCCGGACTGATGGCCACAATTCGCGTGGCGGAGTCCGGCGTGCCCGTCGATCTCTTTTCCATTGTGCCGGTCAAGCGCTCGCATTCCGTTTGCGCGCAGGGCGGCATCAACGCCGCCAAAAATCAGAAGGGCGAAGGCGACACCACCGACAAGCACTTTGACGACACGATTTACGGCGGCGACTTTCTAGCCAATCAACCGCTCGTCAAGCGCATGTGCGAGGCGGCGCCCGGAATCATCGATTTGCTCGACCGCATGGGCGTGATGTTCAACCGCACGCCGGAAGGTTTGCTGGATTACCGGCGGTTCGGCGGCACGTTGTATCACCGGACTGCTTTTGCCGGGGCGACGACGGGCCAGCAGCTTCTCTACGCGCTCGACGAGCAAGTCCGGCGCCACGAAGCCGACGGCAAAGTCAAAAAGTTCGAGGGCTGGACATTTCTTTCCGCGGTAATTGACGAAGGGGGCGTTGGCCGTGGCATTTGCGCAATGGACTTGCGGTCGATGGAAGTGAAGACGTTTGCCGCGGACGCCGTGATTTTTTGCACGGGTGGCAACGGCGCGATTTTTGGGCGTTCAACGAATTCCGTGGTGTGCACAGGGTCGGCGCAGTCGGCCCTTTTTCAGCAGGGTGTAGATTACGCCAACGGTGAGTTCATTCAAGTACACCCAACCGCCATTCCTGGCGAAGACAAGCTGCGGCTGATGAGCGAATCGGCGCGCGGCGAGGGCGGACGCGTGTGGGTGCCGCGAAATCCTGCAGAGAAGCGCCGCCCAAGGGCTATTCCCGAAGCCGAGCGCTTTTATTTTCTCGAAGAGTGGTATCCGAAATACGGCAACCTCGTCCCGCGAGACATCGCCACGCGCGCGATTCACCGCATTGTCTATCAGGAGAAGCTTGGCCTGGACGGGCAAGCCGCGGTGTATCTCGACGTTACGCACATCCCACGCGAGACACTGAACCGCAAGCTCGAAGGCATTCTCGAGATTTACGAGAAGTTTCTCGGCGTGGATCCCCGCGAAGAGCCGATGAAGGTCTTTCCGGGGATGCATTACACCATGGGCGGAATCTGGATCAACGCAGAGGATCAGGCGAGTAGTGTGCAGGGGATTTATGCGGCAGGGGAGTGCGAATACCAATATCACGGGGCAAACCGCCTTGGAGCCAATTCGCTGGTGTCGTGCATTTTCGGGGGCGGACTTGCCGGACCCGCGGCCGTGAAGTATGCGAAGAACTTGGAACAGGGCGCGGAGTCGACCGCGTCGGCAGTCTTTGAGTCTGAGAAGAAGCGGCAGGAGGAGAAAAATCAAAGATTGCTGAGCCAGGCCGGCTCGGAGAACCCCATTACCATTTGGCGCGAGCTGGGCGACGTGATGACCGAGCACGTGACGGTAACGCGCATTAACAAGAACCTGGAATCAGCCGACGCGCAGATTCGCGCGCTCCTGGAACGCTATAGCAAAATAGATTTGAGTGACCGCACCCGATGGTCTAACCAAACGCTGAATTTCGCCCGGGAGCTTGAAAACATGCTCATTCTTGCGCGCGTCATCACTTTGGGCGCGCTGGCGCGAAATGAATCGCGCGGCGCGCATTACAAGCCCGATTTTCCCGAGCGCGACGACGCCAACTGGCTGAAAACAACTCGCGCGAAATGGGTGAACAACAATATCCAGCTTACCTACGAGCCCGTGGATACTTCGCTGATCAGGCCGCGCGCTCGCCGGTACGACGCGGCGAAATGATGAAGGTCGATCTGAAATGCATTTGAGACTAGTGGCATTGTTTCTGTGGATCGTCTTGATAGTGCCCTACAGTTATCACCTGCAAACCTATGCCGCCCAGCAGAATCCTGCAGGAATCGTTGGAACCTATTCGGACATTCATTACATCGAGGAAGCAGGCGACGTCATTGGCACTGAAATCAAAATCACTTTCTCTCATGGCGTTTATCACGGTACTTTGGAAATAGCGCAGGGTGTGCCAGGCGTGCCAATGCCGATTTCCGTTCATGTGGATGGGAGGAAGATCAGTTTCTCCTTTTCCAATGACGATCCATACGTCGGTAAATTTGAGGGAGAAATCAGCCGTGGGAAACTGAGGGGCAAATTCTCGTTCAAAAATCGCTATACGGAAACAGTGAGCTTACCAAAGAAGTCCGATCAGAGCCCAAAGGCAATTGCGGCTCAGAATGTCTTGAGGGCTTTCAGTGTCTGAATCAAAGCAAATCATCGTCAAAGTAAAGCGCCAAGGCGGCCCGAAAGAGCCGGCCCGCTGGGAAGAGTTTTCCCTAAAGTGGCGGCCGTCGATGAACGTCATCATCTGCTTGCGCGACATTGCCGAAAACCCTGTCACGCGCGGCGGCAAGCAAACCACCCCCATCACCTACGATTCGAACTGCCTCGAAGAAATCTGCGGTTCCTGCGCCATGC
>CAZGBQ010000014.1:0-5057 GCA_964524045.1 uncultured Acidobacteriaceae bacterium | reverse complement strand
CCCATCACCTACGATTCGAACTGCCTCGAAGAAATCTGCGGTTCCTGCGCCATGCTCATCAACGGCAAGGCACGCATGGCCTGCTCGGCTCTTGTGGATCAGCTCGAGCAGCCCATTCGCCTGGAACCGCTGTCCAAATTTCCGTTGGTTCGCGATCTTGCCGTGGACCGCCAGTTCATGTTCGAAAGCCTCAAGCGTGTGAAAGCGTGGATACCCATCGACGGCACCTACGACCTTGGCGAAGGCCCTCGCGTCTCGCCAGAAGTTCAGGAAAAGGGCTATCCGTTGTCGAATTGCATCTCCTGCGGCAGTTGCCTCGAAGTATGCCCGCAGGTAAACGGGCGCAATCAATTCGTTGGCGCGGCCATCATCAGCCAAGTGCGCCTGTTCAACATGCACCCCACCGGAGCGATGAATAAGAGCGAACGCCTGAAAGCGTTGATGGGGCCCGGCGGAATCCAGGAATGCGCCAACGCGCAGAATTGTGTGCAGGCCTGCCCGAAAAACATTCCACTCACTGAATCTATCGCCGAAGTGAATCGCGACGTGTGGAAACAAGCGCTTCTCGGCTGGCTTCTAGGTTAAACTCTCTCTGCATTTTGAATGTCTGGGGGAAATCGATGCGCCGTATCTTGCCGATTCTGTGCGTTAGCAGTTGTTTGGCCGGCGGAATTTTCCTGTCGAGCAAAGCCTCTGGCGACGACATCGCAGAGCGCGCGAAGAAGCTGCACTTTTCTTCGATTGTTCTCGATACCCACGACGACACCACGCAACGTTTCCTCTCCAAAGGCTTTGACCTCGGCAAGCGCAATCCCGACGGGCATGTCGACATTCCCCGCATGCGCGAAGGCGGCATGAACGCGATTTTCTTTTCTATCTGGATTGACGGCCGCACCATGGGACCTCCAGCGGTGCAAAAAGCGCTCGACCAGATTGATCTCGTTCACGAGAACGTCCGGCAGCATGCGAAGGACTTGGTCTTCTGCCGCACTGCGGAAGAAGTGCGGCGCGCTCACGCGCAAGGGAAGATCGCCGCGCTCATAGGTGTCGAAGGCGGCCACATGATCGGCAACGACATTCACGTGCTCCGCATGTTCGGAGACCTGGGCGTCCGGTACATGACGCTTTCTCATTTCTACAACGACGAGTGGGCAGACTCTTCGACCGACAAGCCCGCGCACAACGGACTCACCGATTTTGGCAAGGAAATTGTGCGCGAAATGAATCGCCAGGGAATCATGGTGGACATTTCGCACGTCTCCGACAAGACCTTTTACGACGCCTTGGAAGTCAGCAAGGCGCCGCTGATGGCCTCTCATTCTTCCTGCCGTGCGCTTTGTAATCATCCGCGCGACATGTCTGACGACATGATTAAGGCGCTCGCCGCCAAAGGCGGAGTTATCCAGATCAACTACGAGCGCAGTTTCATTGATCAGGCTTACAAAGACGCCTCCGACAAAATATCCGGCGGAGTGGTTGCGCAATTCGATGCCATCAAGAAAGAATGCGGGGACGATCAGGAATGCTTCACCCGCAAGGTCACCGACAACGAAAAGCGGCTGACGGCGGAAGGAAAACTCCCGCATGTCAGTTGGGAAAGAATTATCGAACACATCGACCACGTCGTGAAGCTCGTCGGTCCCGATCACGTCGGCCTGGGCTCGGATTTCGATGGCGCCACCATGCCGGAAGGCATGGAAGACTGCTCGAAGCTGCCAAAGATCACCGAAGCCTTGATGCGCAAGGGCTACTCGGACGCCGACATCCGCAACATTCTTGGCGGGAATCTGCTGCGCGTGATGGAGCGAACGGAAAAGGTAAGCAAGGAACTGCAGGCGCAATAACAAACTTTCACTGTTTTCCGGAGAGAATGGTTTTGAGATGCTTCGAACGCTCTTCACGCTGGGCCTCTGCATTTCGGCTGGGTGGTTCCTGGCGGCGGCTGTGATCGCTGACGATATTTCCACTCGCGCCAGGGAGTTGCACTTCTCGTCCGTCGTCGTCGATACGCATGACGACACCACGCAGCGTTTTCTCGACGGCAAGTTCGATATCGCCGCGCGCAATTCCTCGGGCAGCATCGATATTCCGCGCATGCGCGAAGGCGGCCTCGGCGCGATCTTTTTCTCGATTTGGATTCCCAGCAAGGTCGCAGGGCCCGAGGCCGTTCATCGAGCGACGGTTCAGATTGATGCTGTGCGAGAGCAGGTAGACGCTCACCCGAAAGAACTGGCGCTTTGCACAACCGCGGGCGAAGTTCGCGCGGCAAAGAAGCAAGGTAAGATCGCCGCGCTAATGGGCGTTGAGGGCGGCCACATGATCAACTCCGACCTCGAGGTGCTGCGGAAATTCGCCGCGCTCGGCGTGCGTTACATGACGCTCACGCACAGCGGCAACGACGAGTGGGCCGATTCCTCAACTGACAAGCCCGCGCACAACGGTCTTACCGACTTCGGCAAGGACGTGGTTCGCGAGATGAACCGCCTTGGCGTCATGGTCGACATTTCCCACGTGAGCGACAAGACGTTCTACGACGCGCTCGAAGTCAGCAAAGCTCCCCTATTTGCTTCTCATTCCTCTTGCCGTGCCCTGTGCGACGCTGCACGCAACATGACGGACCGAATGATGAAGGACCTCGCGTCCAAAGGTGGCGTGATCCAGATCAATTACCATGTTGGCTTTCTGAGTCAGGAATTTCGCAGCGCGGAAAAAGCTCACCCTGAATGGGAGCGAGCCATTGCCGCGGAAGTGCGGAAAGCGTGCGGCGATAATGAAGCCTGTCAGTTAATTGAAGGCGATCGTGTGACCCGCGAGTACGTCGAGCAGGGCAAGCTGCCGCGCGTGGACTGGACTGTGATCCTGGACCATATCGACCACGCGGTGAAAGTCGCAGGCGTCGAGCACGTCGGCCTCGGTTCGGATTTCGACGGCGCCAACATGCCGTACGGAATGGAAGACGCCACCAAACTGCCAAAGATCACTGAGGCGCTTCTCAAAAAGGGCTATTCCGAAGATGACGTGAAGAAGATTCTCGGAGAGAATACTTTGCGCGTTATGGCGGAGGTTGAACGGGTAAGCCGCGAGCTGAATGCTTCGCCGCGCAATTAACGAACTTGCGCGTAGGAACACAGTTGAAAAAGGAAAGGAAAGCACATGAAAAAAGTTTCAGCCTTACTTCTGATAGCGGCAGTTGGTTCTGCGACTGGCGTCCAGGCGCAAGCTCCCAGTCAAGCCCCCGCCCAGCCTAAACCATCCGCTGCGCCAAAGGCAGGCGCCGCGGGTTCCAAGGCCGGAGCGGCCGCGGCGCGCTCCCCCTTTGACCGCGCGTTACTCCGCCCTGCGATGCTCAAGGAGCAGGCTCCGGAAACCTATCAGGTGAAATTCGAAACCACGCGCGGCGATTTTACGGTAACCGTGACGCGCGCGTGGGCGCCCATCGGCGCGGATCGTTTCTACAATTTGGTGAAGCATCATTTCTATGACAATGCCAGCGTTTTCCGCGTGGTTCCCGGCTTCGTGGGGCAGTTCGGCCTGAGCGCCTACCCACTGGTTTCCCTCGCGTGGCAGCACGCAACGTTGAAAGATGATCCAGTGACGCAGACCAATCGGCGCGGCTCCTTGACGTTTGCGACCGCAGGGCCAAACACGCGCACCACGCAAATCTTCATCAACCTGAAGGATAACGCCGGCTTGGACGGCCAGGGCTTCGCACCGTTTGGTGCTGTGGACAGCGCTGGGATGAAAGTAGTGGATATGTTTTATGACCAATACGGCGACAACACTCCTCGCGACTTTCAGGACCGCATCACCAAAGAAGGGAAGGCCTATCTGGACAAGAATTGGCCTAAGCTCGATTCCTTCAAAAGTGTGACTCTGGTGGGCGCTGCGGCAACCCATGCGCCAGTAAAACCAGCCGCGCCCAAGCCCAAACCTGCGGCAGCAGCAAAGCCTCAGTAGGAGGCAAGCTTTCTTGGATTACCTTTTTGGATTTCATGCATCTAATCTTTGCATGGGCGCCGCTTTGACAGGATGCGGCCCCGGAAAGTATTCTTCCGTTTGATGAATAGCCGTTGCCAGATGATGTGTTGTCCTTGCGCGTGTAACGCTGCGTGTCGCGGGACGCGTATCTCTGGCCACAGGAGTTTCCGGACTTAGCTTAGTTTAATCACCGAGTTCTGAAGCCCACGAGCCAGAGAAAACTGGTAAGTGGGCTTTTTTGTTTTTGGGCGCGAGTTCTCTGGAGCGGAGCCTTTTGGGGGCCATGGATCATGACCGTCGCGACAATTACAGAGGTCGAGGAAAGACACAGCCGCGAGGCCATTGAAACGGAAATCGCGCGGTTTGAAGAGCGCGCGCAGCAATTGCGTAGCGGCGCCGTCACCGAAGAGCAATTTCGCCCGTTTCGCCTGAAGCACGGGACCTACGGGCAGCGCCAGCCGGGCTTTCAGATGCTGCGCGTCAAGATCGCAGCCGGCGTGCTGAAGCCGGAACAACTTCGTGTGCTGGCTACAATTGCGGACGAGTATTCGACCGGCCGGGGCCATCTCACCACGCGTGAAAACGTCCAGTTTCATTTCGTTAAGCTCGAAAACGTGCCTGCGGCGATGCGTTTGCTTGCCGATTGCGGGCTGACAACGCGCGAAGCCTGCGGGAACACCGTGCGCAATGTCACCGCCTGCCCGGTTGCTGGAATTTGCCCGGGTGAAGCGTTCGATGTGACGCCATACGCGCTGGGTGTTTCCCGCTACTTGCTGCGCCACCCGGATTTCCACGATTTGCCGCGCAAATTCAAGATCGCATTTTCCGGTTGTGAAGACGATGGCGCCTGCGCGGTTGCTGGAATTCACGACATTGGCTTGATAGCTCAGGCTCGCGGTTCGAACGGCACCGCGCATCGCGGTTTCAAGGTTCTTGTCGGCGGTGGACTGGGAAGCCTGCCCACGGAGGCCGCTGTTCTCGCAGATTTTCTGCCGGAAGAAGAGCTGCTCCCAACGGTCGAAGCGATTCTGCGCGTCTTCAGTGAAACAGGAAATCGCAAGAACAAGCTGAAAGCGCGC
>CAZGBQ010000013.1:5001-39940 GCA_964524045.1 uncultured Acidobacteriaceae bacterium | reverse complement strand
ACCAGCAGCTCATGGCCGCCTTGGCGTTTTCGATCGCCAAGTTCTGTGCCGCGCAGCCCGCAGCGGCCGATCCCGATGTTCTTGCCGCACTGCAAGCCCTCGCACAGACCTACAAGACATTGTCTTCCGGCATCATCTACGAGAAGCCGCCCGACGCCCCTTTGCCGCGCGAGCTCTATGCCGCACTGACCGCGTTTCTTGACGAAATCAAGAAGCAGCAGACCGAACGAGCGGCCTCCACTTCTCTCAAGGACGGGGAAGTATTCTATTTGCTGGTTTTTCTCTACCGGATGGGCTTGCTACGCGCCAACGGCCGCCCACGCTCGCGACGCTTCATCGAATTTCTCCGTGGCCAATTCCCGCAAGCCCCCGAACTCAAGCGCGAAGAATCCCGGATCATCGTCCCCTAGTTTTCGTCTCGCTACGTGTAACCTCGTTGATCCATTTGTTGCACCACCGCCGCCGCATCCCAACCCAACGACATTTGTGCGCACGGCGGCGTATGTCTTTTTTCCGCCCACGGCCGCGAGCAAAAACCATACGTCTGCCGAATCCGAGCCACGCGTTCCGCAACTTTCTTCCTATACTCTTCCGGGGCATACGCATCTTTGCCGAACCACTTTTCATACTGGCGCACGAGCCGCGGAAATTTAGCTCGCAAGAAAGGGAGGAACTGCTTCGCTGACGACGGCATCAGAAACAGCACGCCGGAGAAAAACCACTGTGCGCCCGCTTCTTTCGCGGCCGAGGCGACCGCCTCCAAATCCCCTTCGCGGTCCGTGATCCCTGGTATCAACGGCGAAGCCATGACTCCCACCGCCAGCCCCGCTTCCCGCAACTGTTTCACCGCAGCCAGGCGCAAGTCCGGCCGTGGCGCGCGCGGTTCCAGCATCCGCGCCAGGCGTGTTCGCAGCGTGGTGATGGTCAGGTCGATCCCCAGGTCGCTTCGAGCGGCGATGCGCTGCAGCACGTCAATGTCGCGCACAATCTGATCTGACTTCGTGATAATCGAAACGCTCAGCCCTTCTCTTTTGGCCAATTCCTCCAAGCACGCGCGCGTCACGCCGTACTCGCGCTCCGCCGGCTGGTACGGATCGGTCGCCGTCCCAATAGCGATATGTTCTGGCCGCGTTCCCCCCGATGCTTCCGAGGCATAGGAATACTTGTGCGCCATGTCCCACGCCAGCAGCGGGCCCGCATCTTTTTTGACGTAGATCTTCTTCTCGAATTCGCCCCCGTCCAGCTCCATATATTCATGTGTGTACCGCGCGTAGCAATATTTGCAGGCGAACTCGCATCCCCGGTACGGATTAATGGTCCAGTCAAACGGCACGCGCTCGGAATCGCAGTGATTCAGGATCGATTTCACTGGCAGCACGAAATACTCAGGCCGTTCTGCCGATCTTCTTTTCGTTTCCGCATGGGCCGAGGAAGCTGCGAGGCGGGCTATGCCAACCAGCCGCGCTGGGGCGCGTTCGCTGGAGTTCGCGGCATCATTTCGGACCGAATCGTCCGTGCGGTTCAGGACTCCGCCGGGGATTCGTGACGCCGGAGGGCAATCCGCCGTCTTGTGATCGGAAATGCTGCCGCGTTGGCCTGCAACCGGGGCAAGGTTGCTGGCCGCTTGCTTAGGGCTTAGGTCGTCCGGGCACTCGGGAAAGAGTCCCGCTGAGGTTGGTGAAGCGTGGTGGCGTCGGATCCGAAAATCCTGCGCCGCTGAGGAGTGAACTGGAGACATAGCCGCCTCAAAGCCCAAGCAGTATTTCGCTTTTTGTTCGCTTTGTCAAGGGCAAATTTTCGCTTTCTCTTTGCTCCTGCCTCCTCGCCCAAAGCCCTCGCTTGACCCGCAACTCTCAGGGGTGTTTTTCGCTTTTACCCGCCGCCTGCCGATTGCTTGCCTGGGTTCGGGAGGTTATCCTCTTACTCCCGGAGGAATGCCTTGCGCTTGGTGCAGCAGCCCAAGTTTCTCGTGGTCCTAGCAGCGGTCTTCTGCCTGGTGCTCCCGTCGACTGTGCTGGCCCAAGCGAAGGCGGGGCCCCCTGCCTCAGCTCAGAAGAATCCGTCGGTGAGCCCTCCGGCACCTCATTCGAAGCATCACCCGACTCTTCTCTTGGCCTTCGGCAACAACCCCAACTGGAGCGTTCGAATCGGTTTGAAAGGTCCGGAGCGGTTCGACCGCGCCGGGTATCCACCCATTCCGCTGGAGCCTGCTGAGGTCACCAACGAAGCCGCCGTCGATTCCTGGACTTATCATGCCAAAGACACGCAGACCGGCGCAGCCGTTGCTGTTCACCTCACCCGCGAACCCTGCACCGATGCCAGCAACGACACGTTGACGACTACACCGCCACTTGGTGGGAGGTATTCCTTTCGCGCTGCTGTCGATCACGGGCAAATTGGCTCCCTCAAAGGTTGCGCCCGCATCGCTACGGAGCTGTTCCCGAAAATCAACAACCAGCCGGACCAGCAAGACGAAGATCCTAAGAAGAAACCACCCGTTCCCGTTTCCTCCGTCACCAAGTTCCAGTCTCCGGTCGCCGTCGCCTATGTGAACACGAGCCAACAGTTGGTTTTCAAACGCGGTTCCGTGAATCGAATCATTCCTGGAAAAGAGGGCTACGATTTGTCGTCCTCCCACGACGGCAAAAAGTTGCTATTCACCCGCGACGAGGGACCGGGACCAGTCCGCACTATTAACGAATACGAATACGATTCTAGTAGCGTGAAGGAACTTCTCCGCGGCAATGTTCGAAATCCAGCGTGGTCTCCCGATGACTCGCACTTCGCCTTCCTGAAATTCGTGGATAGTAAGTGGCATTTATGGTCTGCAACCGCGTCCTCACCCGGCAGCGCTACGCCCGTTTTTGCTGCCGAGGTCAGCTCAATCCACGGCTGGGTGGATGCTCATACTATTCTAGTTGACGATCTCCAACAGCTTTCCTGGGTGACGGATTCGGGAATTGTCCAACAAGCACTTCCCTACAAAGAAGTTTTTGGTGATTCTTTCAGTCCTTCGAGCGCCAATGCCGTTCGAATCCATCCCCTCAATTCAGATTTGCTACTGGTCTCCGCGGAGTGGACGAAACCGCCCCAGGGAGTTCCGGTCGACACACACATGGGGGGTGGCTTCGGTTTTTTTCTCTATGAGATTCGTTCGAAGCGGCGAGTCATCCTAAGTCCCCTGAATATGTTCTCCCAAAGCGCTGCGTGGTCTCGAGATGGTTTTCAAATCTTTTTCACAGGATCTGATTCCTCGCGCCGTTACGCAACGTATAGGGTCTTTTGGGATGGCATCGGTCTGCAGAAATTTCTCGCAGGCACCGGCTTAGTAATCGGCCAGTAATCTGGCGGTGCCCGCCCAGCGTAAGAACCGCCTTCTGAGGCGCCCGTTCCCTCGCTTCAAATGGAGTTCAGCGAGACAAGCCAGACCACCTGTCCGAGCGGCCAGTTTTGCTCCAAACACCTTTGAGATAGGATTGCTCCCGCTGGCAACTTGCCACGCCTCTATACTAAAGGTTATGGGTACTAGTCCCACAGCCGTTACCCGTCAGGTGGGGATCCTTGTCCTCGACACTGACCCGCACGCCGGCACCGCGGTCAAGCAGGTGCTTGATTCCGAGGGCTGGCGCGTACGGCTCGTTCCAGACGCCAAGCTGCTTCTGGCCGAACTGAAGAGCGCCGACTGGTCATTGGTCGTCGCCAATGCCGGCGCGATGGATCTCGACAGCCCGGCTTTTTTCACCCTCCGGGAAATCGCAAGCGTCCCCCAGGAGAATGGCGGCCGGATCCGCGCGCTTTTTATCATCCCTGAAATGGCAGAGCGGCAGTTGACTGGCGCAATCGAAGCTGCCCGTCTTCCTTATGTGGTTCGGCCGTATCACCTTCACGACTTTCTGGAAAAAGTCAGCGATCTTCTGGTGGAAATCAAAGCGATTGAAGCGCCTCTCCGGCTCGTGCGCCGGGAATTCGGCGCCCTCCGCAAGAAGAGAAAGCAAGCTGCCGGTTCAAATTCGATGTTCGCGGCGCGCGACACCTTCTCCTACAGCGAAGAAGAAATCGCCGAATACGAACGCCAGGAAGCAGAGACTTCCAAATCCAAGCGCAACAAAACCCGCATTAACCTCGGAGACCCCAACCGTTAGCGCCCTTTCTTGCGATCGTTCGACGGTCCCACGGGTTACTTGCTGCAGCGCCCTCAAATCTGCCCTGCGACTACTTGATTGCCACGTCGGTTTGCGTGGCAAACGCGAACCGCGCCTCGGCTGGATACTCGATGTCCTTCTTACCCGTGGCCGCGGCGCCTGCGGTTCCGGCTCCGGCGCCAGCAGCCGCACCGATCGCAGCGCCCTTGCCGCCGCCTGCCAGCGCGCCAATGACAGCGCCTCCTGCGGCACCGCCGCCGATGAATCCGGCATCCCGCTTGCCTTTCCCCTTTTCTGTCCTGCCCGCGGCGCTCGTTGCGAAGGTGTACGCCTGGCCGCCCACCGTCACCGTGCGCAGCTTCAGGTAAAGTTTCGCAGGCGTCGAGAGTCTCCCGGAAGCCTGCACGCTCACTACGGACAGTTTGGCGGCCGAGCCCTTGGGAATCACAACCTTGCCGCCAACGATGACGTCCTTGGCCACCGAACCCGACACGCTTTGCCCGACTTTTGCGTCCTTGGAACTGACCGCCTGGTCTGTGACTATGGAAATCGCGGTGCCTTTGGGAACTGTTCCGCCGGCGTGCGCTAACGCGGGCAGCAGCAAAGCGGCCGCGATAGAACTTACAACTGCGCGAATACGTGAATTCATCTCCGTCACCTCCGGCCTGGATTGGGGCTGTAGGAAAAGTCTAGCAGAAGGAATTGCCAGATGCGTGCGCAACGTGCCCGGCGCGCTAAAGGTGAAACACCAACTCTTCCGAGCCGGGCGACTTTGGCTCGACGTAGAGATTGTCGATGAGCCGCGCTTTGCCGATAAATACCGCGAGAAGCACATAGGTTGCCTTGCTGATCCGCACGACTGGCTCAAAAGATTCCGCGTCCACGAGTTCCGCGTAATCGACGGCCGCGAGCCGTTCCGTCCCGAGCGTTCGCTGAAGCACAGATTGCAGTTGCAGCGCGTCGCGAACCCCCGCCTCCAGTTCCTTCTTCGCTGCCTGCAGCGCGCGGTGCAAAACGGTCGCGGCTCTGCGCTCCTCGGGATTCAAGTACGCGTTGCGCGAAGACAGCGCCAGACCGTCCGCTTCGCGCACGATCGGGCAAACCACAATTTCTGAATCCAGGTTCAGGTCGCGCGTCATCTGCGCGATCAGCTGCGCCTGCTGCGCGTCTTTTCGCCCGAAATATGCGAAGTTCGGCTGCACGATTTGCAGCAGCTTCATCACCACTGTTGTGACGCCGCGAAAATGCCCCGGCCGCGACTTGCCCTCGAGCCGGTCGCTCAGCCCGTCAACTTGCACGTAAGTGGAAAAATCTCTCGGATAAATTTCGGCCGCTTCCGGTGCAAACAGCACCTCGACTCCGGCCTTAATCAGCTTTTCGGTGTCGCTCTCAAACGTCCGCGGATACTTGGCAAAATCTTCCTTTGGACCAAACTGTTTCGGGTTCACGAAAATCGAAGCAATCACTGGCGAGCATTCGCGCTTCGCTCGCGCGATCAGAGAGGCATGGCCTTCGTGCAGCGCGCCCATCGTCGGCACCAATCCGATGACGCGGCTCTCCGCGCGCGCCTGCCGCGCCAGCTGCTTCATCCAGGGAATGGTTCGGATGATTTCCACAAGAAAGGAAGCGCGATAAAACTACGCGCCCGCAGCCACCGCCCGCTCGCGGTAAAAATGCATCAGGTCGGTCAAAATGGGCTGCGCACCGTGCTGCCGCAAGAGAGTTGTCACTTGCCCGCGGTGATACGTTCCGTGATTTACCAAGTGCTGCATCGATTGCCAGAGCGGGTTCTTGTACACGCCGAATTTCAGCGTCTTGTATTCCATCACGCGATCCAAGTCCGTTTGCGTCAAGCCGCGCACGAAACTCAGCAGCCGGGGCTCGAATTCCGTCCAGCGCTGCTGAAGGGTGGCAACATCTTCGAATTGCGCGGCATCAGGAAGGGCCGCCGGCGAGCGGCCTTGAAAGCGTTCGAGCCACAGCCATTCCGCTCCGAAGATGTGCGCTAGTGTGTCCCGCACGGAGCCAAAGCTCGATCCCATCGGCTTCACGAATTGCTCCGTGGATAGCTTGGAGGCGGCTTCCAACTGCCGATGATTCGCCCAGGCATTGTATTCATAGAGCGTTTCCATCTCCTCTGGGGTCATGAACTGTTTCCTTTCGTGCAGAAACTCTTGCGGCCTTCTGCTACTTACAGCAGCCATCTTGCGATGCGAGGAACAGCTTTTTCGTTTCTACCAATCGCCATCGGTGTTGACCGGTGCTTCTTTCTCTTCTTTCGCCACTTGCGCCGCGTGATAGGACTCCGCATCCGAAGGGAACGTCCCGTTACGCACATCCGCGCAGTATTCCCGGACGGCGCTCGAAATGGTTTTGCCGACGTTGGCATAGCGCCGTGCAAATTTCGGCAAAGGAGAAAACGTCAGCCCCAGGAGGTCGTGCAGCACCAGCACTTGCCCGTCGCAATCCGGCCCAGCACCGATGCCGATGGTAGGAATGCGCAAGTCGCGCGTGATTTCCGCCGCGAGTTCGCGGGGCACCGCTTCCAATACCACTGCGAATGCTCCCGAAGCTTCCACGGCGCGAGCATCGCGAAGCAACTGCTTAGCGGCGTCCGGCGTTTTTCCTTGCACGCGGTAGCCGCCCAGCGCGTTGAGCGACTGCGGTGTAAGGCCAACATGCCCCATCACGGGAATCTCCGCTTCGGTGAGCCGCGCGATCAGCTCCAGGCGCCGCTCGCCCCCTTCGACCTTCACGGCTTCCGCGCCGCCCTCCTTGACGAAGCGCACGGCGTTGCGCAGCGATTCCGCGTTGTCCGCGTGATAGCTGCCGAAGGGCATATCCGCCACGACCAGCGCGCGCCGCGCGCCGCGACGCACCGCTCGTGTGTGGTGAAGCATGTCTTCGAGCGTCACAGGCAGCGTGCTCTCGTGGCCCAGCACGACCATGCCGAGCGAATCGCCGACAAGAATAACGTCCACGCCAACTTCGTCGACCAGACGCGCGGTCGGATAGTCGTACGCGGTCAGGCAAGTGATTTTCTGAGTCGTGGTGGGGTGGCCCGCAGCGAAGGATTTGCGCCGCAAGAGATCGGGCACGGTGATTTTGCCGTTCCCAGGATTAGGAACAACACTCATCTTGGCCTCCGGTGCCGCTCCCTGACCCTTTGAAAGGTGGCCGCTTAGCGGCCGACGGGATGCAGCCCTGTACCTTTGCAACTCAGCAAGAATAACAAATTGTGATGCAGGTCGCCAGAAATCTTCATGAACCGAGGAGCTGCGTGCGAGGAGGCGCTGCGAAGTTTTCAGACTGCTGCCGCACGGCTACAACTGAACGTTCTTTGTTGCTTGCGCGCGTCCTTTCCATTGCGCGCCGCGGCCGAGCCAGTAGCGCACGGCGGAAATGCAGGTCGCGTAGGCGTAGAACATTGCGGCGATGGGTAGTGTGAGCGTCCACAAGAATCGCAAATCGTAGAATCGAACGATGACGCCAAAGGAAACCGCCATCAAGCAAATGGCGGTGGCGGCCAGAAACCAGGCAGGATCGTCACCCTGAAAAAAAGAAACTACCGGCAGAACGTAGGTCCCGAGCAGGCCGATTAGAGTTGCGATCAGAAAAACAAAGGAATAGCGCAATTGCGTGAAGGCTGTGCGTGCAATCAGATCGCGGATCTCAGCGAAGGTGCGGTAGCTGCGCATGCTCACGCTGGCGCGCGTGAGCCTCATCCAGATCTTCCCGCCGCTCTTTTTCACTGCGCGCGCGAGCGCGCAGTCGTCAATCACTTCGTTCTGGATCGCGGCCAAGCCGCCGATCCGCCCGAGCGCCGTCCGCCGCAACAAGATGCAGCCGCCAGCGGCGCCTGCGGTGAGTGATTTCGCGTCGGCAATCCGGCGCGGGGGATAGAGCGTCAGGAAGAAATAAAGAAACGGAGGAATGAGCAAGCGTTCGGGAAACGTTCTTGCCCGCAACAGTACCATCAGCGAAGCAAGATCAAGCGAGTCCTCGTCAGCTCGTACGACCAATCGGCGCAGTGTGTCCGGAGCATGCTCGATGTCGGCGTCAGTGAACCAAAAGAACTCCGGCGTTTGAACCGCAGCGGCGCGAACGCCCTCGTTCATGGCCCAAACTTTTCCGGTCCAGCCCTGCGGGAGTTCTGCTGCTGAATGTATGGAGATTCGTTCAGAGGAGCCGCATTCTTGCGCGGCTTTCATCGCCAGCGCACCGGTGCCGTCGCTGCTGTGATCGTCGACAATAATCACGGAGAACTCGCCGGGGTAGTCCTGCCGCGCCAGCGAAGCGACCGCGCGCGCGATGGCTTCGGCTTCGTTGCGCGCGGGAACAATGGCCACGACGCGCGGCCAACAAGCAAGGGGTTCCGGTTCAGCGGTGTCCTCATGCAATTGCCAGAAATTGCCGCGCAAGAAGAATAGATAAATCCAGATGACCAGCGGAATCGCCGCAATGAGAGTGGGCATCGAGAGCACGCGCTATTGTGCAACGGAAGCAGATGTAAGCAACAAGTTTTGAGTTGTAAGTGACGAAGCAACTGGTGGCTCGCGACCAGGGACTCTTGAAAATAGCAAGAGCCGCGCGGCGGCCCTTCGGCAATCCTATATTTCCTTTGTATTTACAACAAGAATCTACAACCTTAAGGCGCTAGGTTAGGTCTTCGGAGCGGATAGGCAGCCGGCGAAGACGCTTGCCGGTCGCGCCGTACAGCGCGTTGCAGACGGCCGGAGCGATCACCGGCACAGTAGGCTCGCCGATTCCGGTTGGCTCTTCCGTGCTCGGCACGATGTGCACTTCGATTGGCGGCGCTTCGTTCATGCGAATCATGGCGTAGTCGTTGAAATTGGCCTGCACGATGCGGCCGCGATCCACAGTGATGGCGTCCTTGAGAGTCGCAGTGAGCGCGTAAATCGCGGCGCTCTCCACCTGCGCGCGAATGCCGTTGGGATTGACGGGTCGGCCGCAATCGACGCCGCAAACGATGCGATTGATCTTGAATCCGCCGGAGTTCGCGGAAACCTCCGCGACTGCCGCGACATAGCTATGAAATGAGTAAAAGCCGGCAATGCCCCGGCCTTGTCCCTTTGGGAGCGGCTTCCCCCAGCCCGCCTTCTCCGCGGCAAGCCGCAACACGCCTTTCAGACGCGCTGTATTCATTTGTGGGTAGTCAGGCGGTTCACCGAACTGTGGAATTTTGCGGTCGGCGCCGATGAGTTTCAGACGAAATGCCAGCGGGTCCTGGCCCGCAGCAGCGGATAGCTCATCGACGAAGCTTTCCATGACGAAGCCGCTCGAGGAATGCTCCACGGAGCGCCACCAGGCGCGAGTGGCCCTAGAGTGCGCCAGCGTGTATTCGATGCGAATGTTGGATGTGGCATAGGGAATGGTAGCGCCGGTGCCAAATTCTCCAAGGCCCGGATCATCCGCGCCCTTCTGGCTCCACTTGTGCGCGATGGAGGTGGAAGTCTGGAAATGCTTCCAGGCAGCGAGGTTTCCTTGCGCATCCAGCGCGCCCGATAGCTTGTGATAGGACGCCGGGCGATAGAAATCGTGCTGCATGTCGTCTTCGCGGGTCCACAAAACCATAACTGGCTTGCCAGAAGCTTTGGAAACCTGCGCTGCCTCCATCACGAAGTCCGCCGCATAGCGCCGGCCGAAGCCACCGCCCATCAACGTCGTGTGCACAATTACCTTTTCGGGGGAGAGCTTCGCGATTTCCGCAATGACGGCTTGGGCCCACTGCGGGCCTTGCGTGGGGACCCAGGCTTCCGCCTTATCGCTCTGAATGTGCACAGTGCAATTCATCGGCTCCATGCAGACGTGCGCGGCAAAGGGCAGTTCGTAGATGGCCTCGATTTTCTTGGCTGAAGAGGCGAGGGCGCCATCGGCGTCGCCGTCATTGCGCAGAGCGTTTTTTCCTGGCTTTGACGCGTTGTCGAGAAACTGCTTGCGCAGCTCTTCGCTGGATTCGTTTGCGGCGGCGCCCTCGTCCCACTTGACCTCCAAAGCTTTGCGGCCTTGGATGGCGGCCCAGGAATTATCTGCGAGGACAGCGACACCGCCCGTTGTAGAAGCGCCGCGACCGCTGGTCTTAATTTCGAAAACGTCGCGCACGCCGGGAATAGCTTTTGCTTTGGCGGCGTCGAAGGAAGCGACTTTGCCTTCGAAAACCGGGCAGCGGGCAATCACGGCGTAGAGCATTCCGTCAACACGAGAATCAATGCCGAACTTGGCGGAGCCGCTGGACTTGGCAGCCGCATCGAGGCGGTGCATCTCTGTTCCAACAATGGTGAAATCGTTGGAATTTTTCAGTGGAACTTTGTGCAGGCTGGGAATGGGAAGCGTCGCGGCATCAGCAACAAGCTCGCCATAGCGGAAAGAACGCTCCGGGTGGCCGTGCACGACATAGCCGTTTTTAGCTTTGCATGTGTCGCTTCCGACTTCCCACTTTTTCGCCGCAGCGGCGATGAGCATTTCGCGGGCGGCGGCGCCGGCCTGACGCAACGGAAGCCAGGAATCCTTAACGCTGCCGCTGCCGCCCGTGCCGAGATCGTAGATTTTCGGATTGGTGGGCGCCTGTTCAACGTGCACTTGCTTCCAATCGACGCAGAGCTCTTCGGCAAGAATCATGGGCAGTGACGTGTAAACGCCTTGGCCCATTTCGGATTTGCCTAGAACCAGCGTGACGCGATTGTCTGGCGTGATGCGCACCCAGGCGTCAAACGGGTTGGGAGGCTGCTCTTCCTGATCCTTGGCCTGCTGGGCGAGCGCTTTCGGCGACAAATGAAAGCCAATGACTAGCGCCGCGCCAGCTGCGCTCTTCTTCAGGAAATCGCGACGGTTCACAACGGAGACAGTTGCCATGGGACACCTCAGGATAAATTGCGAGAGGGCTGGTTGAAAGAAGCTACGCGGCCGAATGAGCTTTGCCCGCCATCGAGGACGCGGCGCGATGGATGGCTTTGCGAATGCGCTGGTAGGTGCCGCAGCGGCAAATGTTGCCGCTCATGGCATCGTCGATATCGGCGTCGGTGGGGTTGGGCTTTTTGCTAAGCAATGCCACAGCCGACATGATCTGCCCAGACTGGCAGTAGCCGCACTGCGGAACGTCTTCTTCCATCCAGGCCTGCTGGACCGGATGCAGGTGGTTCTCGTCCGCGGCGAGGCCTTCGATGGTAGTGACTTTCTTTCCTGCCACGCTCGAGACGGGCGTGATGCAAGAGCGCGTCGCGTCCCCGTTGATGTGGACGGTACAGGCTCCGCAGAGCGCCATGCCGCAGCCGAACTTCGTTCCGGTCATGTTCAGCGTGTCGCGGAGCACCCAGAGCAACGGCATGTCCGGGCTGACTTCGACGGACTGGGCTTTTCCGTTCAAGGTGAAGCTGATGGCCATGGGAACCTCCTCGGGCAGGGAAACATCCTACAACAAATCGGGGCCCGTATGAAAATCCGCAGAATCTCATTTAGGCCGAGCGCAAATCGTCGGCGCGGATGGGCAGCTTGCGAACGCGCTTCCCAGTAGCCGCGAAAACAGCGTTGCCTACGGCCGCAGCAACGGGGGGGACTCCCGGCTCGCCACAGCCACCCGGTGGATCTGTGCTCGGCACAATGTGGACGTCAATAGACGGCGGAGCATCGCGCATGCGCAGTACCTCGTAGTCATGAAAATTGCTCTCGTTGACGCGGCCGTTAGTAACGGTGATTTCGCTCTTTAGAGTTTGTGCAAGGCCGAAGTTAATGGCGCTTTGCATCTGGGCTTCCACGCCGAGAGGATTGACGGCTAAGCCACAATCGATGGCACAGGCCACACGGTGGATTCGCACGGCTCCGTTCGAAACATCGCAGGAAACTTCCGCGACGTGGGCAACGTAAGTGCCGTAACCAAAATACGCGGCGATTCCGCGTCCGGTCCCTTTCGGCAGGGGCTTGCCCCAGCCAGACCTTTCGGCAGCGAGTTCGATCACGCGGCGGCGGCGCGCGATGTCGATCATGCCGTGATTACCGCCGAGATCGATCTTGCGAGCAGGTCCCAGGACGCCGAGCAAGAATTCCACGGGATCCCGAGCAGCTGCGTGGGCGGCCTCATCCAAAAAGCTGTAGATGGCGAAGCCGTTGCCTGAATTCTCGACTGAGCGCCAGTAGCCCAGGGGCATGCCGGATTGTGCCACCGCGAACTCAAGCCGAAAATTCGAGACAGAAAATGCCGGAAAGTCTGGGCCGTTCACTTCGGCGGCAGCACTCGCGGAGATGCCCGTGCCGCTGTAGAACTGTCCAATGGACGGTGAAGCGGCGCGGTGAAACCACGAAACCAGATTGTTCCGCGAGTCGAGACCCGCGCGGAAATGGTGTCGAGCTGCGGGCCGGTAGAAATCATGATGGATGTCATCCTCGCGGGTCCAGATAACTTGCACGGGGGCGTGCACCTCGCGCGAGATCAGAGCGGCTTCAACAGCGTAATCCTGAATCAGGCGTCGTCCGAATGCGCCGCCAATGAAAGTGACATGAACCTGGACGCGGTCGCGGGGAATGTTAAGGGCCTTTGCAACGGCATCGGCCGCCGCGCCTGGAATTTGCGTGGGCGTCCAGAGCTCGCAGAAATCGTCGCGGACATGCGCGGTGCAATTGACGGGTTCCATGGCAGCGTGGGCGAGAAAAGGCACTTGGTAGATGGCTTCTATTTGCGTTGGGGAGGCAGCGTGCGCTTTGTCGAAGTCACCGTCGTTGCGAATAACCGCTGCCGGCTTGGAGGTGAGCACGGCCAACTGTTCACGCAGAGAATCGGTGGACTCGCGAGCAGACCCCGTCTCAGACCATTCCACCTGCAGGGCTTTACGGGCCTCTAGTGAGGCCCACGTGGAATCGGCGACAACGGCAACACCCGAGCAAGTGAAATTGCGGCTGTCCGGTCCGGAAGCTTCGCCGAATTGATGCGTGAGATGGACGGCGGGGACTTCAAGGACCGCGCGGACTCCGGGCATAGATTTGATTTTGTCACCGTTGAACAAGCGCGGTGCTCCGCCATAAACGGGGCAGCGTTCGACGGAGGCCACCAGCATTCCGGGAACGCGCGTGTCAATTCCGAATTGTGCCGTTCCCATGATTTTGGCCTTGCAGTCTGTGCGGCGTGTGGGTTTGCCGACGAGCGCAAAGTCCGAAGACTTCTTCAGAGGTGGATCGGCAGGAGGCGTCAATGCAGAAGCGGCTGAGATGAGTTCTTCAAACGCAATCCTGCGCGCGGTTGGCAGGTGCAACACTGAGCCATTTTCAGCGCGGCATTCCGAAGACGAGACGTTCCATTGCCTGGCTCCGGCGGTGAGAAGCATCTCTCGTGCAGCCGCTCCAGCCTTGCGAAGGTCGGAGTAAGAAGTGCGCACGCTGAGGCTGCCGCCTGTTAGCTGGTCGCCGTATTTGGGATCCAGGTCCGCTTGGGCGACGGTGACGTGCCGCCAGTCGCAGCCGAGTTCTTCAGCCACGATCATCGGCAGCGAAGTACGAACGCCTTGACCGACTTCCGATTTGGCGCACCAAATCGTGATACTGCCGTCCGAGGCGATTTCGAGAAAGTCGTTAGGCGCGAATGACTTCGAATCAGCTCCCGAACCCGCATTGGTTCGAGCGGGCAGTCGGAAGGCAAAAACCAGACTGGTGCTGGCGGCAGTAGCGTTTGCTAAAAAGACGCGGCGAGTGACCTTGGCTGACAAGCACGCCCCCGTCCGGGTCAGACGGACAAACCTCCTTGCGGTGAGCAGTCTCAATTCCCAGCGACTTCGGCGGGCTTGGGGGGAGCCTTTGGCGCCCGTGGCAAAGGCGCTTCCGGCTCGACGCCGCGCCAGCCCACAGGACGGCCGCGCACCGCTTCTTTTACCGAGCGGAAGAGGACAACATACATCAGCTGGCGGTAATAGAAGCGCTGGAGAAGGACGGGAACGAGCAAGGTCCAGTCTTCTTTGCGTTCGAGGGCAAAGGCCAGGACGCAGGTGAAAACATCAATCAGCAGGAATCCAAGGAAGAAAAACACCGAACGCAGCAAGTCGCCGGTAGTCGCGTGAATCGTGGGGAGCCAGGAGAGATGCATCCTTTCCAGCCCCCAGAGCACCACCGAGCCCAGAAAGAGCAAGTCGATGATGGGAGAGATGAGCGGGAGAACAAGCTGAAACACAAAAATGTTCGGCAGCGCAATCCAGCCGAGCGTGCCGTACTTCAAGCGAAAGAGCGTGCTGCTGTGCTTCCAAAAAGATTGCAACGTGCCGAAGGTCCAGCGGAACCGCTGGCGGATGAGCTGACCGGCGGTCGTGGGCGCTTCGGTCCAGGCGATTGCTTCTTCGTCATAGCCGATGCGCCAGCCGAGACGGCGGATCGCAATGGTAAGATCGGCATCCTCGGCAACTGTGTCTGCCGTGATGCCACCTGCGGCTTCGATGGCCTGCTTGCGCCAGGCGCCAAGAGCCCCGGGCACCACGGTGATGCAATTCAGAAGATCGAAGGCGCGCTTTTCCATGTTCTGGCTGGTGATGTATTCGAGCGCCTGCCACCGGGTCAGCCAGCGCGAGCGGTTACCGACTTTGACGTTGCCCGCGACGGCGCCCACTGTTGGATCGGAGAAATGCCGGATCAGCTTGCGGATGGCGTCCGGCTCAATTTCCGTATCCGCGTCGATGGTCACCACGATTTCGGTTTCCGCGTGTGACATGGCCGCATTCAGCGCGGCGGCCTTTCCGCGATTCACCTGGTGAATGATGTGCACGCGGGGTTCGCGGGAAAAGTTGCTATCCAAAAGCTCGCCCGTTGTGTCCGCCGAACCGTCGTTCACTACGATGATGTGGAGATCCTGATAATCGGAGAGCAGGACCGAGTTCACCGTCTGCACGATAACGCTTTCCTCGTTGTGCGCGGGAATGAGCACGGTAACGCCGGGCAACGGCTCGCGAATCTCTGGATGATCGGGCCGCAACTTCTCGATGAAAGCCAAAATGCCAATGATCAACGTGCGACCGCTCACTAGAATAATGCCGAGAATAAACGTAGTGGCAATGGCCACCCAGAACCAGTGATAAATCCCAAAGATGAAGCCATCGGCGCGAGCCTCAAATTGTTCTTGCGCGGAAAGCGGCAACATGACTTGCGCGCGAGTCTTGCCAATCAAATCGGGTACGGAGACCAATTGATATCCGCGGGTGCGTAGCGCGTCGATGATTTGCGGGAGGGCCTCGACCGTCTGGCTACGGTCGCCCCCGCCATCGTGGAGGAGGAGGATGTTGCCTTTGGGAGCTTCGAGCAGAACATTCTCGAGAACCTTTGCGGCCGGGAGTTGGACGCCGGGCGTGACCTGGCTCCAGTCATGTGCGTCCACCTTCTGCCCGATGATGATGTAACCCATCTCCTGGGCAATCGGAAGGTGCGACACTTCTTCGGCAAATTCGGGCTGGTGGTCGATGCCGTAAGGAGGGCGGAAAAGCAAAGACTTCACGCCGAGAATGCTTTCAATGAGGCGCTCGGTCAGGTTAAGTTCCCAGCGGATTTGCGTCGAGGAGAGATTGGGATTTTCCCAGTCCGGATGTGAATAGGTATGATTGCCGACCTCGTGCCCTTCGCCGTACTCGCGCCGGATCAATTGCGGCCACTTATTGGCATCCCAGCCGATGACAAAAAACGTAGCCGGGACATTTTTCTCTTTCAGAATGTCCAGGACCTTCGGGGTCCAGGTTGGATCTGGTCCGTCATCGAACGTCAGAGCCATCTTTCCCTTGGCCGCTCCAATTTCGTCGATGTGGTAGGAAAGCGGATAGGCTTCGTATTTTTCGCCGGTGATCAGATCGCTTGCGGAATCGTAGGTAAAGGTCCGGCGGCCGCTTTTTGGAGTGTCGGTGAAATGCCAGACATCACCATTTCCGTCGAGAATCAAATCGGGGCCCGGAGGAAGGTCGCCTAATTTCTGCCGCACTGCGTCGTCCGGCCGCGTGGAATCCCAAATGGGCCATATAGAAGTATCCGCAGAGCCCAAACGCCATAAAGCAGTGCCTTGGACGCCGAGGCGCTCGCTCGCGCGCAGCTCGTTGTACGCGGTCACGGCGTCGAGCATCCATACCTGATGCACGTGATCGTGTTCATCGTAGTAGGAGTAATGCGGATTGAGAGAAGCGGAATCGAATTCCACCTGCGTCTCGGATTCATAAGCGTGGAGGAGGGCTTCCTGGATCGTGAGCGACTGCGCCGGCTCATTTGCTTTCTTACCGGCTTCCGGCCAGTCGTAGGCGTAGCTCCCGACGGCGGCGATGATTTTCCGGGCAGGCACTTCCTGCATGACCTGACGCAGGTTTTCGACATACCAATCTTGGGAGGCAATAGGCCCGGGCGGTGAGGTGAGCCAGTGCTCGTCGTAGTTCATCAGCACCAGGGCGTCGCACTGTTTGGCAAAGAAGACGTATTCGTAGGCGTCATCGCGGGCAGGAAGGGCGATCATCAATTTCAGGCCCGAGGAATGCAACGCTGATCCGAGTTCTGAAGCAAACTGGCGGAAATGAGCCTGGCTGGTATCGGGAACTTCCTCGAAGTCCAGCACGATTCCAGCCTCGTGGGATTCCCTGGCGAATTCGATGCTGTCGCGCACGAGACTCTTGCGCGCATCCGGATTTCCCAGCATCTTGACCATTTCGTCGACTCTCCACTGCAGTCCGTCGTAATTGTTCAACAGCCCCATCATCGGCGGCTCGGTCGTTGGATTGAGCGTTTTTAGCCACTGGTGCAGCTTGTCTTCTTTGAGGAGCGCGACGCCTTCGGAGGGAGAAGCTTTTACGCGATTCTGGCCGCGCTCATAATCCACAAAGCTCAAGGAGCCATCCGGAGAGACGGCATGGAGCTGCTCGGCGATGAGGAGGTCGATTTCCCGGTAATGCTTTTTCAGCGACGCAAGGCTGTTGGGATCCCAGCTGACGTAAAAGGCGGCGCGCAGCGGATCGTAGCTGGCTGGCACGGCGCCGATGTTGGCCACGCGACGGTGGCGTCCTTCCCGCTGAGGAGGGGATTTCCTTTTTGGCTTGAACGGGTGGTAGCCGGGTTTTGTGTCGGGCAGCAGACCTGCGGGCAATTCCACGCTGACGGCAATAGTTATAAAGAAATATGCCAGCAGTACGGTAAGCAGCGCTCCGGCGAATTCCAGGGCCCGGCGCGTGCGGCGCCAACGGACGCGCTCGGCGTCGTAAAAGATAGGACGTCGTTCTTTCATGTCTAAGAAACCTGGCGGCCTGGCCGCGAAAGTCACTCCGGCCGGAGAGGAGTCTTTCGCGCGATTCCGTCTGCTCTATTGTAAGATGCGTTTCACTCAATGAGGCGATTTTTCTCGCATCCAATTCTCGCGCTGGCGGCGGGCTTGTGCCTGCGCTTGTTTTTCGTATTGAAATTCCCTGGAGAATCAGGCGACACACCTCTTTACGAGGAAATCGCCGGGAACTGGCTAAAGGAGCACGCTTACGCGACCGGGGCGCACGGTGCACTCACGCCGGTGGACGTGCGCATGCCGGGCTATCCGGCGTTTCTGGCGCTGATTTACGCGATCACGGGGAGCACCGGAGAATCCGCGCGGCTGTGGGCCATGATTGCTCAGGTCGGCATTGATCTGATTAGCTGCTGCATGATAGCCGCCTTGTGTTGCTTGCTCGCCCCGCGCGCTTCGGCAAAGATAGACAACAAGCGAGTTTTTACAATGGGGCTTTGGCTCGCGGCGCTATGCCCCTTCACCGCAAATTATGTCGCGGTGCCGCTAACGGAAGTGTTTGTCGTGCTGCTCACTGCCGCGGCTCTGATTGTCTTTGTGTTGCAATTCCTTAACTTGGAGCGGTCCGGGCTCCTTTCTGGTGGGTACGATTTCTTATTCCATCGCAAATCCCAATTGTTTGGGGTGTTTGGAGGACTGTGTGTTGGCCTTGCGACGCTGTTTCGGCCGGAGAGTCCATTGCTGCTCGTGCCGGCGTGGATCACTCTTGGCTGGGCATTCTTTCGCAAAAAACAGGTCCGACTTTGGCTCCGCTGCGTAATCCTCTCCGGAATCGCCTGTGTCATTCCTCTGGCGCCCTGGGCGATCCGAAATGCAATCACGTTGCACGAAGTGCAGTTTCTTACGCCGAAGTATTCCAATGCCCCTGGAGAACTGGTTCCCTATGGTTTCATGGCTTGGGAGAAAACCTGGCTCTACCGCATGCGCGATTGCTACGCGGTGCCGTGGAAACTGAACGTAGAAGAGATCAAAGTGGAGGAAATTCCGGCGCCCGCGTTTGATTCGCCGGAAGAAAAGCGCCGCATTGAAGCCGTTCTCAAACAATACAACTCAGACTTAACGCTTACGAAGACGGAAGACGACGCCTTCGGCCAGATTGCGCGAGAACGTACGCAACGCCAGCCGCTGAGGACGTATCTGTGGATTCCGGCCGCGCGCTTCGTTGCTATGTGGTTCACGCCGCGCATCGAATTGCTGCCAATTTCCGGAAATGTGTTTCCGCTCGCGAAAATGCGGGAAGTGGACCCCGAAGACCAGGAGTTCACGATCCTGCTCTTTTTCCTAAACGTTTTCTATTTGGGGCTCGGGGCTTGGGGCGTCTTGCGGTTATGGCGTTCGAGTGCGGCTGTCCGGCCTTTGGTCAGTTTTCTGATTCTTTTCGTGCTGCTGCGCACGGCGTTCCTGACAACGCTGGAAACGCCCGAACCTCGCTACGTGCTGGTCTGCTTTCCCGTCGTGCTCGCCCTAGCGGCGCAACCCTTTGCAGGGAAGCCAGAGCCACAGCCGTCCAATTGAATTGTTCCCGGTCTTTCTAATTGATCTACAAAGGGCAGTCGAAACCCGTGCCCGCAAGCGCCCCTATTTTTCTTCCGCGGGCTCCGGGTGAATGGTGACGCGATAGATTTGCTGAAACTTTTCCTTCACGCGATCTTCCAACGCCGCGGTCACATCATGAACCTGCGTGATGGGCAACTCGCTTTTCATGGTGCAGTGGCAGGAGACCAGGATGTGGTGTTCCACCTGGCGCGCGCGGACTTCGTGGCAATTTACCAGTTCATCGAACTCGGCCGGCAAGCTGTTCAAGAAAGCCTCGATGGCTTTCGAGAGCTGTTTCATTTCCCCGATGCCGGCCTCAGAAGTAGCGATGTGGCGTCCCAGGGGCTCGATGTGAATGTTCACGTCGACGGCCCCGTCGCGAAGTTCCCGAATTTTCTCCTCCAGTTCGCTGGCCTGGCGATGGGCCTCGCGCAGACTCAAATTTTCGTCGACTTCCAGATGCAGCTCGATGAAAAGCCGGCCATCCTGCTGCGACGCATGTAGATCGTGCGTGGCCAGGCCCATGCGTTGCGCTGCGGCGCGAATCGCCTCGAACAGATGCTCCCCTTTGGGCGCGCGCGGTTCCATATGCACCATTACGTCCGAGGGGACGATCTCGCCGACGCGCTTCTCGATGGCGTCGCTCAGCGTGTGCACCTGCTCCAGGCTGGCGGTTCGAGCGACGCTTACGGTGGCATCCACGAAGTGGCGGTTTCCCGCGCGCCGAACGCGAACCCGCTCGACCTCCAGGACGCCCTCCATACGTTCGATGGCTAGCGCAATCTCCTGCTGCAGGCCTTTCGGCGCGGCGTCCAGGAGCGCGTCCAGCGTGCGGCGGCCTAGTTGCGAGCCGACCCACAAAATCACGGCAGCGACGGCAAGTCCCGCAAGCGAGTCTGCGTAGATCAGCCACGGCAGATTCCAGGTTTCGCCGGCCCAGACCAGCCCAATTCCCGCGATGACCACAATGGTGCTCCACACGTCGGTCGAAAAATGCAAGGCGTCGGCTTCCAGCGCTTCGCTCGTGTATTTCCTAGCGACCTGCGAGAGTGCCCGCGCGCGAGTTAAGTCGATCGAGAGAGCCGCAAGCAGAATCACGAGAGCCAGGATGCTCGGCTGAATGTGCACGCTGCGGAAAAACAGCCGGTCAAACGCTTCGTAAATAATGTAAAGAGCGGTCAACGCCAGCAGACCGGTCTCGACAAAAGCGGAAAAATTTTCCACCTTGCCATGGCCGTAGGGATGGCGCTCATCGGCGGGCTGGTCTGACACGCGGATCGAGAGAAGCGTGATGATGGCCGCAATCAAGTCCAACCCGGAATGCAGAGCTTCGGAAAGTACGCCGAGGCTCCCGGTTCGCACCACGAGAAAGGCTTTCAGGAAAACGAGAAGCGCTGCGGAGCCCACGCTTAGCAGGGCCGCACGCTTTTTCTCACCGGCTTCCACGAAGGGAGCTGCTGGCGTATCCATTGAGGAATTAGACTACCTCAGAATGGCGGTTTTCCCCGAGCGCGGGCGCGATGATCCGGACAACAAGAAACCAGGTTCGTGGGACTATTTTCCGGGATGCTTATCTCGATGCGTTCATCGGCGGCGGAGGCGAGAGCGGCAGCCGCTTTGCTTCGGCGCGCTCTCCGCGGACTTCCAGCTCTTCAAAGAGCAGTGAGGGCGCCACAACGGAAGCGGGCAAGCCGCTCTGCGCGGAGCCGAATGCTCCGAGTGCCGTGCCGGAGAAGCCATTCACCTGGCTCTGCATGTAGTTGTAAACAAAACTGTCGTTGCCTATACCCGCGATGTTGCGCAAGGCGCGCGAGTTCAAGCCGATAATGCGCGCTCCGCGGATCAACTCTTCCCGCCCAGTATCGGGGTAAACGCGGTACACCACGAGTGGAAGCCGATCACCCGTGCCAGCGCCCCCGCCGAAGCTGGCAAGCAATTCCTGAAAGTCCTCCTGATGGAGCAGGCTGAGCGCGGGGTTGTCCATCTCGCGAACAATCAGGCAATACTGATTGCGCTCGGACTTTTTTTCCGCGCGGCATTCGTCCAGGAACTTTTTCTTTAAGTCAGCCGAAGACATTGTTTCCGTGGAAGAGAAGATCAAGTTACTCATGGTGGGCTTGGCGTCATTCAAAAATGCCGTACGGCCATGGCCATTGGACACCTGGAAATCCGGCCCGGGACGACGCGACATCAACTCGGCTCTCATCGTGCCATTTTCCACCAACGCGACCCTCTGAGCGCGGACGCCTTCATCGTCCACCCCGAATCCGCCGATGAGCGGGGCGCCCTTGAACTCTTTCGCGCCTGGGTCATCTACAACAGTTACGCTCGTCGGCAAAACGCGCGCACCGATCCGTCCGATCCAATCGCTCTTTCCTCCCAATCCGCTCAGCATTTGCTCAAGAACAGGGCTGAAGGAAATTGGCGGCCGCGCGCCGTTGATGGCCGGGCCAAGAACTTGTGCCAGGAGCGGTGCAGCAGCTCGCGCCTCAAAAAGCACGGGACCGTTGTAGTCCTGCGAAGGCGGGGCGCTGCGCAACGCCATCAGCTCCGTGCACGTGACGTTTAACCCTTTGCGAACAGCCTCAACGTTGGGTAGCTCGGAAGGGCGCATAGCATAGGTCGCATAGTAGTGATTTACCGGCACGCCATCGTCGGCGGCCGCGCTCAAACCACCTTCGATCGCAGCAAAACGGCGGTTCTGCCGGATCTCCGTACCCTCGCTGGTAAGCAGGTACTCCGTCGCGAAAACCAGATAGTAGGTCACGCGCGATTCCTGGATTTGGGAAAACGCGCGCATTACTGCGGAGGTATCGCGGGCTTCCTGCTCCCAATTGCGATTCGTCCAATCCGGCGTCTCCAGAGGTTCGACGGATTTCACGGGCTCGGCTTTCGAGAAATCATCAATATCGGACTGGCGCGCCAGGCTGTTCAAGTAGCCTTTTTTCCTCGAATAAGTATCGACGGCTTCCTTAAAGGCCTGATCGGTGGCGATCCACAGATCTTGCCGGAGCGAATCGTAGTCGCGGTCGATGCCCACGGATCCTTGCGGACCAATGAAGCCGCGGAAGGTGTCGTCGCTCACGAAATTTGAGCTGTCGAGCTTGTAGCTGCCTACGCGCGCGGCAACGTTCATGAAGCGGTTGCGCGTGTGCGTGCTGGCAAGCAAGGAGCCAAATTCCGCGACGACTTCCCGAACGTCCAGGTCCAGCAAGCGATATTCGAGGTAATACGGCCGTACGGGCTGCTCCACGTTGGGAATCTTCAACTCGAGCCGCGTCTTAGCGCGCGCCATCTCGTCGCGCATGGCTTCCAAAGTGTGGTCGCTGTCCTGCGCTTGCGTCCGGACGGCCGCGCCGCAGGTTAACGCCGCCAAAAGGAGAGCCGTTGCCATTACCCTTCGCGCGCGCCTCACCGCTGCCCCCCGGTCTTGATCGCGTCGTGAGCGGGCGGCGGCAGGATCGGTGGACGGTCCGTAGAGCTTTCCTTTTTCTGAACTTCCAATTCCGAGGTGAGAATCGCGGGCGATGCCGCAGAAACAGGAACCGAACCTGACTCAGCGCCACAATAACCGTTGAAGACTTCCGGAGTGTCCCCGGTGGCAACGATCTTAGTTAAGGCCGCGAGCGGCGTGCCGACGATATCTACGCCGCGCACCAATTCATCCGGCCGGCCATCGGCAAAGACCTTGTAAACCACCAGTGGCAGAACCTGGAAAGCCTGCGGCTGCCCCCGTCCAGTGAAAGTAAATCCTCCAGCGATATCGTCGATCAGCAGGCCAAATGATTTCCCCTGCGCCTTCATCAGTTTGATCAATTCTGCGCGAAGCTGCGCATTTGTCATGGTCTTGCTGCTTTGCACAATGAGATTGCCTTGGCGCGAAACGGGAGTAGCACCGAGCTGGCGCCGCCCGTGTCCATTGGAGTGTGGAAAGCCCACTAGCGGCGACCGCGACATCTCAAAATTCTTCAGCACGCCGTGGTCTACCAACGTCACGCGCTGCGCCGGCACGCCCTCGTCGTCGAACTGGTAGTAGCCCAGCAGGTCCTGGCTCCCAAGCTTCCTTAACGTGGTATCGTCCGTAATGCTCAGAAAATCCGGCAGAATCTTTTCATTCACTTTCTTGGAAAACGTCTGCCCCTCGGTCACGTCTTTTTGACGATGGCCCTCGGCGCGATGCCCGAAAACTTCGTGAAAGAAGACGGCCGCGGCGCGCCCCGTTAGAAGCGCGGGGCCGACGGTCGGATCGTTAATCGGCGCGGCCACCAGGCCCTCTAATTCCTTGCGCATGGTCGCTTCCGCCGCATAAACGGCCTTGTCGTCGGGCGCGTCCTTGGGATCCACCCAGTCAAAATTGTAGTAGCGGTCGATGTCCATCCCATCAGGCGCCTTGCCCTGGATGAAAAGCTCGAGACGGTAGCGAATCTGGCCAAACTGCAACGCCGAGCCCTCACTGGTCATTTGCACCACGTTTTGTGCCTGGGCGCTGAAGGTCACGATGGAATTGATAATGGCGGTAGACTCGCGAAAGGCCCTGGTATACGCACGGACCTTAGCCTCCCAGGGCTGGCGGTCCACGGTAATGGAAACCAGCGGCCCGATATAGGTGTGCGGTTGCTCTCGAGAAAAGTCCGGCGCGCGGCCTTCCGCGGTTTCAACCTTGACTTCTTTCCCGGTGTTAATTTTGATCCACGCCTCAGCAGCTGCGCGGTATTCTTTGTCAGTCTCGAGCCAGAGGGCGTGGCGCAAAACGTCCGCATCGTCATCGACAGGAACGGATACGCCCGGCCCGGCGCTCTGCGGCTGGCGCTCGCCAACCTTGTGCGTGTCGTCTAGGTTATAGCTGCCCGCCCGAACGCTCACTTCCAGCCAGCGGTTGCGCCCTTCGCTGCTGTTCAGAAGCGCGCCGTTCGAGCCGGACACATCCACTCTTTGCGTGTCCGTGACCGTATATCCCAGGTAGTAGGCCACGGGATCTTGCGTGCTCAAGGTTTTCATCGAGCGGTCCAGCTCCGCTTGCAATGCTGCGAGCAGGGGAGAACGCTTTGCCGGAGCGTCCGGCGTCGCGCCGAAAGCTTTGGAAGCGAAAGAAAAAGTGAAAGTCAGCAGCAATGCCAGTGCGAGAAATAAGGAAAGCTGTCTACAGCGATTCAAATGGGTCAAAGGTGCCTCACTCACAGTTAGACGGGACCGCCAAATGTTCAGTTTACGCTAATGGATGGGGGCTACCAAGTATCGGAAGCGCATGACATTCCTGTCCATACAACACGTTCGACGGCGCGCGGCGCAGAACCGTTGCATGCGTTGTCCCCCCGAGCACTTCACAAAGCGAAACCCCCGGCCTTGGAAACCGGGGCTTGTTAGCTGCTCACGCTGAAAATTGGCCCACTCAGGGACACTTGCCTGTCTGGGGGTTACAACCGCGCTGCAACTGGTTACCACCATTGCGGGTCAGTCCAACCCCCAAGCCGGCTCCCACCGCTCCAATGACAATTCCCACCGTCCCCCAGGCAGGGAAATGGGCGCCCACGCCAGCCGCTGTTGCCCCCGCCCCGGGATCGGTGTCCTTGCTCGAAGCCATCAGCAGGTCGAGAGTAGCTTGCTGAGGAGGCAGCGGCCCGGAATTGTCGCCGCTGCGTACGCTCGTCATCTGTCCGGCTTTCACGACCACGCAAACGCCGGCCAGATTGCAGACTTTCACCAAGCCTTCAAAAACGATCACGTTCATGGTGTTGTTGGCATATTCCACGTAAAAATCGGTGCCCACCACGCCTGCCACGCCGGCTGGCGTGCGCACTTCAAATTTTCCATCGGGCTTGGCGATCTTTTGCGCCTGCGTGCGCAGTTTTCCATAAGTAAGTTCCAGCTCGGATTGCTGCGCGCCCGCGTCGTGTTTGACCACGCGAATGGACGAGTCCGAGCCCACGTTCAGCACCGAGCCGTCATCCAACGCGATGCGCGCGCGCGCATTCACCTGCGTGTTCACCAGGTCCTGCCAATTCACCACTGTCTTCGCGGCAGCGGAGATGGTCTTACCGGTACGCGCAATGTTGACTGCCGGAATTACGCGCGAGACTTCCCCGGCGCGCTGCCCAGCGGCTTGCGGGTCTGCCAGAACATCTGCCGGAACAATCATTAGCCAGGAAACGAGCAGCACCAGCCCGATGGCGCATGGGGATTTCTTGTTCATCTTGGACTCTCCCTGTGGAAATTGCCTGTACTTACTATGGTTGTTAGAGGGTTGCAGCAGTGTCAATCGGCAAACCGGAACGTTTGCCCACTTTCTACATGACCGCGTGGACACACGCGACCCGCGCTTCGTAAGCCACAAGCAAGGCGGTCTGTGATTCTTGCTCGCGGAAACTACATATTTTCATTTGCCTGGTATCCGGATTAATCCGAATTGACATAGCGATACGAAACGTATTGAATTAATGACTCGCGACGGCGGGTGTCGCAAAGAGAGCAGGGCTCCGCGGCCCCCTCACAATTCCTTTTTCCGAGGCACGTCCATGACTTTCAAGCACATGCTCCTCGCACGCTCCAGTTTCTGGGAATTCGTTTCCCGGTACCGCCGGAATTCTGATGCGGTTCGCGGTTCGTTGCTGTTGTTTCTTCTGGTGTTCGGCGTGCCCTGGCTGGCTCGCGCCCAGAATTCTTCGAGCATCACTGGCACGGTGACAGATCCCTCTGGAGCGCCTGTCGCATCGGCGGGCATTTCGGCAAGGAATCTTGAAACCGGGGCCGTGCGCCAATCGTCCACCGGCGATTCCGGGCGCTACGAGATCTTGGCGCTCCCGCTCGGCCCGTATGAGGTCAAGGCGACCAAATCTGGTTTCGAAGACTCGCTTCGGACGGGGATCGAGCTGGTTCTTGGCCAAGAAGCAAGCATCGATTTCCACCTACAAGTGGGGACTGTAAGTTTGGAAATCAGGGTCACCAGCGACGCCCCAATCGTGAGCACAACGACGCGAGACATCTCCGGCCTCGTCAGGGAACAACAGGTGAAAGAGCTTCCTTTGAACGGCCGGAGCTTCGATCTGCTACTGCCTCTGAATCCGGGGGTCGTGAATTTCTCCTCGCTGAAGACTGGCGGCACGGGAATTTCGAACTCCACGACGGCAAACAATTTTGCCGTTTCCGGAAATCGCCCGCAGCAGAACCTCTTTCTGCTGAATGGTGTGGAGTTTACCGGCGCTGCGGAAAACAACATGACGCCGGGCGGAACGAGCGGCATGCTACTCGGCGTGGATGCCGTCCGCGAGTTCAATGTGCAACGCGATTCCTACAGCGCGGAATTCGGCAAACACCCGGGTGCCCAGGTGTTGATCGCCACGCGCTCGGGTTCCAATCAGTGGCATGGCACGGCCTTCGAGTTTCTGCGCAACAACAACTTGGATGCCCCCAACTTCTTTGACCAGGGTGCTGCCCCGCCCTTCCAGCGGAACCAGTTTGGAGCGTCGCTCGGCGGGCCGCTACGGTCGAACAAAACGTTCTTCTTTGCTAACTACGAAGGCTTTCGCCAGCATCTGCACCAAACTTCCGCCGCTTTCGTTCCCGACCTGACCTCTCGCGCCAATGCTGTTCCCAGCGTTCAGCCGCTCCTCGATCTTTGGCCCACTCCCGCCCCCGGCGATCCGGACTCTACTTCCGGCCCAGGAATCTGTCCGTCGCCCGCCCCCGCGTCCACTCTTTGCGGCATCGCGGAAGTCTTCTCCAGCCCCTTGCAGACCGTTCGCGAAGATTTCGGAACTACGCGGGTCGACCACATCTTCTCGCAGAAAGATTCTCTCGCCGCTATTTACACTGCCGACGACGGCGACGATTTCACCGCTACGCCTCTCGATCCCTTTAGCGCGGACATCGTCACCTTGCGCGAGCAAGTCCTTAGCTTTGAGGAGACGCATGTTTTCACTCCATCTCTGCTGAATACTGCTCGCGTTGGCTATTCGCGAGCCGGTTATTTCTTTACCGGAGAGCCGACGCCGGGAACGCCCGCGGCTTCCGTGCCGGGATTTTTGCTCGGCAACCAGGTTGGGGCCGTGGTGGTCGGAGGAAGCGCAGCCTCGAATCCACAGGCTTCCATCGGCCTGGCGGGCAGCAACAACGGCAGTAATCTGCGGATCGCCCGCAACTTTTACACGTTTGAAGATCGCGTCACCCTGGCTCGCGGGCGCCACCAGCTCAGTTTCGGAGCATGGATTCAGCGTTTCCAATCCAACGAAACGATCGCCCTGAGTCAATTCGGTCAGGCTACCTTCTCCAGCCTGAAGAACTTCCTGGCGGGAAACATTTCGACCTTTCTCTTCGACCCGGCGCCCACGGAGATGAATTGGCGCTCCCTCTTCGGAGCTTGGTACGCGGAAGACGTAATCCGTATCAGCCCAAAACTCACGCTCTCTTTGGGGTTTCGCGGAGAATCTTCCACTGGATGGAATGAAGCACACGGCCGGGCCGCGAACTACAACTTTACGAATGGCTTGATCAATTCGACGCCCACCGTCGGAGATGCCTTATTCGCCGTGAACAACGCGGAGTTTCTGCCGCAGCCGCGCGTCGGCTTGGCCTGGAGCCCGTTCGGACCGAAGACCGTAATCCGCGCCGGATTCGGCATGTACAACGATCTGCAAGATGCGCTCGGCTACCGCGCAGACCAGAACGCGCCTTTCAATCCGGTCTACGGCGTCGGCAGCGCCAACAAGCCGTTTCCAGTTTCATCCTTGCCCATCGATCCCGCTGCGCCGGTGCCAGCGGGGGCCAAACTGGTGCCCGGGGGCGTTCAACCGGACATGAAAACCCCGACGCTAATCTCCTGGTCGCTTCGCGTCGCGCACGAAGTCTCTCCGAACACCGCAATCACCCTTAGCTACGTTGGTTCTCATGGCTACCACGAATTGATCGGTGTTGACGCGAATGAGCCAGTGCCGGTGGTCTGTCCCGCTTCTCCATGCCCGGCCGTGTTTCCTACATACGATCCGAGCATGCCCACCAGCCCGGCCAATTCGCCCACCATCGGTTTCCTTAAGGGGACTCCGCTCGCGGGAGCCCCTGTGCCCGCTGGCATGTTTTACATTCCGTTCATTTCGCCGAGCACGCCCCGGGCAAATCCAGCCATCGCTAACACGTGGACGTGGTTCTCGCGCGGTGATAGCTCCTATCATTCGTTGCAGGCTGAAGCCCAACGGCGCTTCAGTCATGGATTTACGCTACGCGGCGCGTATACCTTCTCGAAGGTGCTGGACGACGGTGACTCCTTGAACCAAACCACCGCCGGCAACGCGCCGGGACTGGTCGCCAACCCCTACAATTTGCGTGCCGACAAAGGTCTGGGCACGTTTGATGTGCGACACATTGGCGTAGTAAGCGCGCTTTACACCTTGCCGTTTGGCCGCGGAGAAAAATTCGCTTCAGGGCTTAGCGGCTTTTCCAATCAATTGGTCGGCGGCTGGTCCGTGGCAAGTGTCATCGTCGCGCAATCCGGTTTCCCGTTCACTCCGCAGCTAAGCTACAACCCTTCAAACAATGGCGACACGCGTAATCCCGTGCGGCCGTTCCGGAACCCCACCTTTAGCGGCCCCGTGATTTTAGGCAAGCCTTCGCAGTGGTTTGACCCCAACGCCTTCCTGGCGCCGCCGACCAACAGCGGGTTTTACGGCGACCTGGGCAGAGACACTTTCATCGGCCCGGGTCTGGCTACGTGGGACTTTTCGGTCCTGAAAGCCATCGCCATTCGCGAAAGCCTGGGTCTGCAATTCCGCGCGGAAATCTTCAACCTCCTGAATCGGGGCAATTTCAATACGCCCAACCTGATTGTGTTCACGCCGTCTGGCCTGTCCGGCACGGCGGGTGCAATCACCAGCACCTCCACCACATCGCGCCAGGTGCAATTCGGGCTGAAACTCCACTGGTAAAGGCAGGGGCGCTTCTAGGGGAATCCAGGGAACTTTCCAGACCCCTGCTCCGTACCTCCTAGTGCAAGCGGTTCCCACAAAAACAGAGCGCCCAGGGGCGCATTCAAGAGAGAAGGAGAAAGTATGGGCGGAGAATTGATTGGATTAGTTGCCGTGATTTTGGGAATGGGCGTTCCCCTCGGCGCGCTGTATACCTATTATCGTGTGCGCAAGCTGCGGAGCGAAGAGCGCCTTGCAGCGATCGAGCGGGGAGTTGCGATTCCCATGGAACCCGAATTGAATCAGGCAGCGCGTTCCCGGCGCTCGGGCATCCTGCTGGTGAGCGGCGCGATCGGCTTTATCCTAACCTTCGGCCTGATCGCCCAAGTCCAGGCGGACCGCGATATTTGGACTGTTGCGGCGCTTGGCATCATTCCACTGGCCGTTGGTGTCGGCTATTTCGTCGACTGGAAAATGATTCATCGCGACGCCCGCGCCTAGACCCTAATCGCATTCTGTAGGACAGACATACTTGCCTGTCCCTACAAGAGCCTACGCATCATTCATTGCCTGCTCCCTTGGCCGTGGCAGCAGACTGACCCCGTTTCTCTTTTCAAATGATCTGCAGGTCTTATGGCGTGCGTTTCTGATCCACGACCAGCACGCCCGCTTCGGCGTAGTTCGTTGCCGGCACATCGTGGAATGAAACGTGAATATTTTCGCGTTTTGCCTTTCCATCCTCGATCAACACCGCTGCAACACGCTCGGCAATCTTTCGTTTTTGCTCCACGGTACGTCCCTCCACCCAGGTAATTTGCACATGCGGCATGTCGTTTTCGCCTCCGGTCGATAAGCTCTCCATTCCAGCAACCCCGCATTCTATCTCCTGAGCGGCTCTCCACAAGGCCTGGTGGCCCTGTGATAGAATGGCTGTTCGATGCATCCCGCGATTCCTCATCTAATTGAGCTGCAGCGCGTCGACCACCAGATTGCCCTCCTCCGTGCCGAGCTGGAGGCGTTCCCCAAGCGCATTCGCGAGGAAGAATCGCAACTTGCCGGAGCGCGCGCGGAAGTTGCCGCTGCCAAGGAAGCGCTCGCGCAGATCAACGCAGAACGGAGGAAGTTCGAGTTCGAAGGCCAGGAGTGGAAAGACCGCGCGCGAAAATACCGCGACCAAAGCGGCGCAGTTAAAACCAACGAAGCCTACCGCGCGCTCCAGCACGAAATCGCCAACGCTGAGGCCGAAGTCGCCAAAGCGGAAGACCGCCAATTAGAAGTCATGATGAAGGCCGAAGAGGCAGAGCGCCGCGTGAAGCTCGCCGAAGCACGCCTGAAGGAAGCGGAACAAAACGTCGCGGCGGAACGAAAGTCGATCGAGGCGCAAGCCGGAGATAAGAAGAAGCAACTCGAATCCGCTACTGGCGAACACGACAGAATCATCGTTCCGGTTCCCGAAGAGCTGCGCGAGCTGTACGCGCGCATTGCTAAGCGCCACGGCGGCACAGCTATGGCGCAGGTCCGCGACGATCAGTGCCGCGGTTGCGGCCTGCGCGTGCTGCCGCACATCGTCCAGGAGCTGCGCTCGGAAACGAGCGAAGAAGTCTACCGCTGCGAGAGCTGCGGATTAATCCTCTACACGCTGGAGCCGGTTCCTTACGCCAAGACGCCTAATGGCTCCGCGAACGCTGCTTCGTCCGCCACGACCACCTGATGCCACGCCGCCCTGCCACTTCCCGCGGAAAAAGCCTTTTCGGCGAAGCTGCTCCTGAACCAAAGCCGGCCGCAGCGGCCTATCGCGTGAATATCGATGGCGGCTCGCGCGGCAATCCTGGCCCGGCAGCTTATGGCGTTCTGATACGCGACGCGCGCGGCGAAGTCGTCGCCAGCCTAAAAAAATACATCGGCCGGTTTACCAATAACGTCGCGGAATATTACGGCTTGATTGCCGCGATGGATTATGCGCAGTCGCATGGCGTTCGCGCGATTCGCGTCGAAAGCGACTCCGAATTGCTCGTGAAGCAGATGCGCGGACTCTACAAAGTGAAGAGCGCGGACCTGCAGCCGCTGTTTGAGCGCGCGAAGAAAATGTCGCAGGCGTTCGAGTCCTTCCGTATCGACCACGTGTATCGCGAGCAGAACCGCGAAGCCGACGCTTTGGCAAACCAAGCGCTCGATGAAACCGAAGGAAAGCCGGCAAATCCCGTCGCCGCAAAATCAAATTCACCGGAGCGAACGGGCCCGCGGCGCATTCAGGCGCGCTTCCGCAGCGGCGTGCTTTATCTCCTTGAAGATGTGGGATTGCCGGACGGCGCGGTTGTCGAAGTCTCTATTTTCCCACTGCAAAAGTCGTGAGGGCGGAATCCGGCATACATGACTGCGCTCTCGCATTCAGGCTCACTCGTTTGTCTCGCGCTTGCGGTTTTCCTTCAGGAGAGCCAGCAAACGGTGCGGAACGCTGCTTCGGCACCTCTGACCATGGCGCAGGTGCTCGTTTGGATGGACTCCGGCTCCGAGAGTTTCCGCGTCGCACAACTGGTCGAGCGCCGGGGAATTGACTTCACTCCCACAGAAGAATATCTCGAAGAACTTCGCGGCCTGCGCGCCCAGCCGGCCCTTCTGGAAAAACTCCGGAACACGCGCCCGCTGAGTCCGTCCACGAATGCCGCCGCGGAGCAGTCCGCTTATGAGCACTTGCTGGCGTGTCTGCGGAATGCTCGGCCAGAAACTTCTTCCCAAGGTGAAAAGGAATGCCTGGCGGCCGAGCCCAGTGAGCCCTCCGCCGCCCGTTTCGCGCTGGGCAGGCAAGCGCTCGCAGCCAAGCGATTCCCATTCGCGCAGCAGTTTTTCAAGCAAGCCATCGATGCTGCGCCATTGATTGCCGACAACCACAACTATCTCGGCATTGCTCTTCAAGACACGGGCGATCTGAAAGGCGCCGAAGCCGAATACCGGGAAGCTGCGCGCCTCGACCCGGACTACGAGACCCCTTTAAGCAACCTCGCTAGCCTTTTTCTTAACCAGAATGACCTTGAGCGCGCGGAGAGCTATGCGCGACATGCCACGGTCATGCCCTATCCAAGCGCGATGGCCCACAAGCTTCTGCGCCTGGCACTTATCAAGCAAAGTAAGGTTCATGAAGGTATGAAGGAACTCTACGAAGCGGAGCGGCTGGAACCTAATGAACCCACTCATCATTGGCAGGTTGCCGAGATGCTGCTCGCAGGCCGGCTGTACGCAGGAGCGCTCGAGGAATACCGGACCGCCACGCAGCTTGATCCCGGCGACGTGCGAAGCCACGTCAGGATCTTGCAGATTCTTCTCCTCCTTCGGAGGAAGGACGAAGCGATGGCCGAGTGCAAAACCCTGAAGACTCTCTTACCCGGCGCGCAGGGGAAGTCCTGCGACGATCTGGCGAAAAACCTCAACTCAAAGTAAAGGCCGCGGCTACTTCAAGGCGTAGGAGCGATAGAGTGTGTCGCGTTGCGCGGGGATGAAGCCGGCATCGGAAATGATGCGGCGAAGTTCGCCTTCGTTGGTGCGGTTTTTCACGCCGGCTGCGAAGACCACGTTTTCTTCAATGAGAATGCTGCCCACGTCGTCGGCTCCGAACTGCAATCCGATTTGGCACACCTTGATTCCCGGCGTGAGCCAGCTCGACTGGATGTGATCGATGTTGTCAAGATATAGCCGGCTGACAGCCAGAGTCTTCAGATAATCGACCGCCGTGGTTTCCTGCACTTTTTTCCCCAGGGCAGTGTTCTCCGCCGCGAACATCCACGGAATGAATGCTGTAAAACCGCCGGTATCCTCTTGGATGCGGCGGATGCGTTCGAAGTGATTGATCCGGTGGCGAAGCTCTTCGCCGCAACCGAACATCATAGTGGCCGTGGTGCGCAATCCGAGTGAATGCGCGATGCGATGCACTTCCTCCCACTCATCGCTGGTGCACTTGAGGCGGGCGATTCGTGCGCGCACTTCGTCGTCCAGAATTTCCGCGCCACCCCCGGGAATCGATTGCAGACCTGCGTCCATTAGCCGCTGAATGGTTTCGCGAATGCTGATTTCGGAAACCTCCGCGATGCACAGAATCTCCGGCGCGGAAAAACAGTGCAGATGCACCCGCGGATAGCGCGCGCTCAAAGATCGCAAAAGGTTTTCGTAGTAGCCGATTTGCAAGTCCGGATGCAAGCCACCTTGCAGCAGGATTCCTGTGCCGCCGAGCTCCAGCATCTCCTCAATCTTCTGGTAGATCTCCTCGATCGGCAGGATGTAGCCGTCTTTCGCGCCGAGCGGCCGGTAGAACGCGCAGAAGGAACAGTATTCCGTGCAGAAATTCGTGTAATTAATGTTGCGATCAATCTGATAGGTAGCGATGCGCGGATCGGTCTTCTTCAAGCGCATCTGATGCGCGGCCATGCCGGTGCCGATCAAATCATCGGATTCCAACATCTCAAGCGCTTGCTGTTTCGTCAGTCCCAAGAGTTGTCCTTTTTCTGTTTCGGCCCAGCTCGCTTGTGACGCGCTAGAGCGCGCCACTACAACTTTACGGCCTCTGACTTTGCGGCGGCCCAGCGGACTGCGCTCGCTTGCGGAATGAGGCCAAGTCTGGCCGCAGACTCGAAATAGAGTTCTAGCCCGCGGCGGTTTTCCGCATCCAGCGAAAAGTCGATATTGTTCTGCAAGTACGATTCCAAGGCGCCCTGCGGCAATTCTAAGTCTTGCGCCGCTTCGTAGCTGATTTCACCAAGGCGCGAAAGCCCGAAATCACGCGAGGCCATAAAATCAGCGGTGAGTTCCGGTTTGGCAAGCTCGCGCTGCACTGCCCAAACCGCGAGAACCGCGGGCAGCCCCGTCAGCCCGCGCCACTCGCCGACTACATCGTAAACGTAAAGCAGCTCGGAACAAGTAAGGTCAAGGTGCGCTGCCCGGCAAATCGTCTGGCCTGACGAACCCGCCCAACTCTCTTTCTCGATCGCCAGTGAAATGCGCAGTGCCGGATCTCCAATGATCAGCGCGGCGTCCGTGCCTTGCAACATTTCGGCCAAGTCTGGCAGCGCTTCCGAGAATTGCGGCGCGATGCGCCATTTCTCCGCGCACAAAATACGCGTCAGGGCCTGCGTGCTGCGCGAGCTGCTATCCAGTGCAAACGCCTTCACTTGTTCGATGGGCTTCTTTGCCACGATGAGCAAACTGCGGACCTGATGCTTTGATGCAATCGCCATGTCCGGCAGAATCGCCAAGCCGGGAATACGCTGATATTCGATCGCCGGGATAATGGCGACATCCGCGCGACCGAGGCGCAAGTCTTCCGCGCACTGCGACGGCACCGTGAATGACAAATCGTACTTCCCCCGCAAAGGGCCGTTGGTGAAGCCCCACACGAGCGGCGCGGTGTTCAGGTATTGAACGATAGAGATGCGCAGTTTGCTCAAATGTCGGTCTCGCGAACACGCTCAGTATAACAGACAGAAATTCCCTCTGCGGAAGCCGCTTTTGTTGTAAAACCATTCGTTGTCTTTGGGGGATTCGAAAATGTTGAAGCATTTGCGCTGGTTTTTCTTGTCTGCGCTCTTTTGTCTTGCTGCGCCCTACGCAACCGCCGCGCCTGATGCGGCACAGACGCCCACGATTGCAGAAAAGACGGCGGGGATGCAGAAATTGCCCGGCTATTTCAACCTCTACTGGGATGCGAAGCAGGGGAAGCTGTGGCTGGAAATCGACAAGTGGAACTCCGAATTTCTCTACCAGAGCGGGCTCCCCGCGGGGATCGGCTCAAACGACATCGGGCTGGACCGCGGGCAACTGGGCACCACGCGCATCGTGCGCTTCGACCGCAGTGGACCGAAGGTGCTACTGGTCCACGAGAATCTCGAATATCGCGCAATTAGCAGCGATCCGGACGAACGCCGCGCCGTTCGCGATTCTTTTGCAGAGTCCGTGCTTTGGGGATTCACCGTCGCGGCCGAAGAGAAGGACCATGCGCTCGTGGATGCGACTAATTTCTTTCTTCGCGATGCTCATGGCGTCCCGGAAGCCCTGCGACGAACGAAGCAAGGCGCATTTCGCTTGGACGGCTCGCGCTGCGCTATCTA
>CAZGBQ010000013.1:0-4901 GCA_964524045.1 uncultured Acidobacteriaceae bacterium | reverse complement strand
TGCGACGAACGAAGCAAGGCGCATTTCGCTTGGACGGCTCGCGCTGCGCTATCTATCTGCCGCAGACCAAGAATTTTCCATTGAACACCGAAGTCGAAGCGACGCTCACGTTTACGGGCGATGAGCCGGGCAATTGGGTCCGCCAAGTGGCACCGTCTCCGGAAGCGATTACCGTGCGCGAGCATCATTCGTTCGTGCAACTGCCGCCGCCCGGCTTCAAACCGCACGTTTACGATCCCCGCGGTAGCTTCTTCGGCATCCGCTACATGGATTACGCCACGCCGATCAGCGAACCGATCGTGAAGCGCTTCATTGCGCGGCATCGCCTCGAGAAGAAAGATCCGAAAGCGTCGGTTAGCGAGCCGGTGCAGCCCATCGTTTACTACCTCGATCGCGGCGCTCCGGAACCCATCCGCTCCGCGCTTCTCGAAGGCGCGCGCTGGTGGAACCAGGCCTTTGAAGCCGCCGGCTATAAGAACGCGTTTCGCGTGGAGCTTTTGCCCGAGGGCGCGGACCTGATGGATTTGCGCTACAACGCAATCCAGTGGGTGCATCGCGCGACGCGCGGCTGGTCGTACGGCGCGTCGGTGATCGATCCGCGCACGGGCGAAATTATCAAAGGGCATGTCACGCTGGGCTCGCTGCGTGTACGCCAAGACTATCTGATTGCCGAGGCGCTGCTGGCCCCTTACGAAAGGGGCAAACCACTTTCGCCGAAAATGCAGCAGATGGCGCTGGCGCGCTTGCGGCAATTGGCGGCACACGAAGTCGGCCACACGCTGGGCCTCGAGCACAACTACACCGCCAGCACTGTGAACCGCTCCTCTGTGATGGATTATCCGCCGCCGTACGTCAAGCTGGGCGCGGACGGAACGCCCGACTTGTCCGACGCGTACGCCACCGGCATCGGTGAGTGGGACAAAGTGTCCATCGCCTTCGGCTATCAGGATTTTCCAGCAGGCACGGACGAACATGCCGCGCTGAACAAAATCCTGAATGACGCTTTCGCCCGCGGTCTTCGCTTTCTGACCGATCAAGATGCGCGGCCTGCCGGTTCTTCCAGCAGCCTGGCGCATCTCTGGGATTCGGGCGCCAACGCAGTTGACGAACTGAACCGCCTTATGGAGGTGCGCGCCGCAGCGTTGAAGCGTTTCGGCGAGAACAATATTCGCGAAGGCGCTCCGCTCGCCACGCTCGAAGACGTCCTTGTTCCCCTCTACATGCTCCATCGTTACCAGGTCGAAGCTGCGAGCAAGCTGGTAGGGGGCATGGATTACACCTTCGCGCTCCGCGGCGACGGGCAGACACCTACGCAAATCGTTGGGCCAGCCGAGCAGCGCCGCGCTCTGGCCGCAGTTCTCGCCACGCTGAAGCCGGAAGCGCTTGCTCTACCGGAGTCATTGCTGAAAATGATTCCGCCTCGTCCGCCGGAATACGAACGTGGACGCGAACACTTCAAGATTCGCACCAGCCCGGCGTTTGATGCATTGGCTCCTGCCGAAGCCGCGGCGCAGCACACGCTCCAATTCCTGCTTAATCCAGAACGCGCGGCCCGTCTCGTGGAATTTCATGCCCGCAACGCAGAGAACCCCGGGATCGAGGAAGTCCTCGACGACATCCTCAACGCCACTTGGAAATCGCCGCGCGAGGGCGCGTTTGCCAGTGAGGTTGCTCGCGTCGTTGACGATGTAACGCTTCGTGACCTCATCTCTTTGGCGGCGGACGAAAACGCTTCCGAGCCGGTGCGCGCAATGGTCACGCGCAAACTCGCGGAACTGGCGCTGTGGATTTCCCACGAATCGCAGTCCACTCGGGAAAGTGACCAAATCGCGCACCTGGCTTTCGCAGGCCGCCAAATCCAACTGTTTCTGCAAGATCCGAAACGGTCTGTTCCTCCAGCGCCAAGCACGCCCCCCGACGGCCCTCCCATCGGCGTAGACGACGATTGGGACTCGCAGCCCTGATTTGGGGGACGTTAGGAATAACGTGACAATTGCCGCAGTCTGTCGTCTATAGCCCCAGGAGGTCCTCATGAAGCAGCGCAGCTTCTTTTACCTGACACTCGGCTATGCCATGCTGGTCTGGCTTCTATTTGGTGTTGCGACCGGGCGGACAGCCTCTCATCGTCATCACTCGGTGAACATCCACGATGGGAACCGCCATCCAGTCACAGATTGCTCCGATCTTCGCATCCGCTTTGACGACCGCGATGCCGTAGTGCGCTCGGAAACGCGCACCTTGACTAAGGCGGAAGCTCCGGTTTTGAAGGTCCACCCGCACGCCAACGGCGGTACGCAGGTCGCAGGCTGGGACAGTCCAAACTATTCCGTGACAGCTTGCAAAGCCGTGGCCCCGGGAGACTCCGCCGAGCGGATCCTTTCTCAGATCACTATGTCCATTGACAACGGCACCGTATCGACGCGAGGCCCTGGCGGCGAGGACGACTGGACTGTGTACCTACTCATTCGCGCGCCTAAATCCGCCGCGATCGACCTGGACACCATGAACGGTCCCATTTCCTTGTACGACGTTGATGGCAAACTGACGGCCCATGCGCACAACGGACCAATCACTCTGAAAGACTTTTCAGGGGACGCCGACGTTAGCGCGTTGAACGGCCCTATCACCCTGGAAGGCAGCAGCGGCAACGTTCGCATACGCACGGAAAACGGTCCCATCAGCGTGGACATCAAAGGAACGAGCTGGAACGGCAACGGACTCTCTGCCGATGCGAAGAACGGTCCCGTGACCTTGCGTGTCCCTAGCGGATTCCAGTCGAGCTTCGTTGTGGAGTCGACAAATTACGCGCCCATGAGTTGTCGCGCAAGCATCTGCGAAAGCGCCCGCAAGACCTGGGACGATGAGCATCGCAGAATCGAGTATGGCTCGTCTCCCGCCGTCGTGCATTTGTCCACCGTGAACGGCCCGGTTTCTGTCGAGCAAGGACGCGACTGACCTACCGCTGCACGGTCATTTCGAGCGCAGCGGGAAATCTCTCTTCGTTCTTGGATTCTGCGCAATAACTTCGGTTATCGGCGCAGAGTGGACGCCATCCGGCTCATGCAGATAACATCTGACGAATGCTACTCGAAGCGCGCGTCGCTCACTCGACCACAGAAGCACAAGCAATTCGCTTGGCCTGGGAGATTTACGGGCTGGAAGTTTCCACGCGCACCCTTCCCGGCGAATACGACGACAATTTTCATCTGATTTCAACCGATGGCCGCGCGTTCGTTCTCAAGGTCATGCACCCGGCGCGCGAGCGCTCCTTCATCGACCTGCAATGCAAAGCGCTTTTGCATTTGGCCGGGCAAGCGCCGCAATTGCCATTGCCACGCGTAGTCCCTTATCGCAATGGTCAAGTCTTCACTGAAATCTCGGGTGCCGATGGCTCGCCGCGGCTGGTCTGGCTGTTGAGTTTTTTGCAGGGAAGCATTTTCGCGGAAGTTCGCCCCCACTCCGTGGAAATTCTTCGTGACTTGGGCCAATTTGCTGGCCAGATGGATGCGGCCCTGCAATCTTTCGAGCATCCCGCCGCGTATCGTGAACTTAAATGGGATTCCTCTCACCCTCAATGGATCAAGGAACACATTACGGAAATCGACGGCACGGAACGCCGCGCGCTGGTTGAAGGGTTTCTCGCGATTTACGAGACCGAAGTCGTGCCTCGCCTCTCTCGCCTGCGCCGCAGCGTCATTTATGGCGACGCAAACGATTACAACATTTTAGTTGGCACGCCGTGGCCGCAACCGCGCAAGATCGCCGGCGTGATCGATTTCGGCGACATGCACCATGGCTTAACCGTTTCCGAACCCGCCATCGCCGCCGCTTACGCGAGTCTCGGCAAGAATGATCCGCTACAAGCTGCGGCGGAAGTCATCGCAGGCTATCACCGTGCCTTCCCTCTCCAGGAAGAGGAGTTGGCCGTCCTTTTTCCGTTGATGGCCGCGCGGCTCGCTGTGAGCGTAACGAATTCTGCGCATCGCAAGCATGTGAAGCCCGACGACGCTTATGTCACTGTCAGCGAAGCGCCGGCGTGGGAAGCGCTTGAGCGGCTGGCAAAAATTCACCCGCCCTTTGCGCACTTCACGTTTCGCGCGGCCTGTGGCCTGCCAGCAGTTCCGAAAGCAGAGAAAATTGCGCGCTGGCTGCAATCGCAGTCGGGCACGATAGCATCGATTCTTGAAGCCGACCTGCGGACGTCGCCGAGTCTCGTTTTTGACTTAGGTGTAGCGAGTGCATTTCTCGGCGCCGATCCTGCGGCCGCCGAAACGCCCGCGCTCACGGAACGAATCTTCGGCGAGATGAAACGCGCTGGCGTGCGCATGGGTGTTGGCCGCTACAACGAAGCGCGCCCGCTCTACAATTCGCCGGCGTTTGGAAGCCCTGACCATCCCACCGCAGAGCGGCGAACCATCCACCTGGGCATCGATCTTTTCGTAGAGCCAGGTACGCCGTTGCGCGCGCCGCTCGACGGAGTTGTCTACATCCTGACGAACAATGCCAAACCTTTCGATTACGGCCCGCTCGTAATTTTGCGCCACGAGAATGGCGACGGAGACGAATTCTTCACTCTCTACGGTCACCTGACCACGCAAACGCTCGACAAACTCAAAGTCGGTCAACGCGTCTCGCGCGGCGAAGTATTTGCTCGCGTGGGAACAGTTTCAGAAAACGGCGGCTGGCCTCCGCACCTGCATTTTCAAATCATCCTCGATTTACTCGACCTCGGCGCCGATTTCCCGGGAGTAGCCTACGCTTCGCAGCGGGCCGTCTGGGCCAGCCTCTCGCCCGATCCAAATCTCCTGCTTGGAATTCCGTCGGATCGTTTCCCAGCGCTAGAGACAAATCCAGACGAAACACTCGAAAAGCGGCGCTCGCTGCTCGGAAAAAACCTCAGC
>CAZGBQ010000012.1:38386-40362 GCA_964524045.1 uncultured Acidobacteriaceae bacterium | reverse complement strand
GAACACCCCAAACCGCAAACGCTTGCAATGGAGACTGTATAACATATGCTGGATACTGTTTGTCAAGCGAATTTGATGGATTAGAAATATGAGGGTGGGCCGGGGGTAGGGCGTTTGTGCGGTGACTCTTAGGCTTGGCGGGATCGACTATCTGATTCTTTTACCAGCGAAGCCGCAGGAGCGAGACGGCCTGCCGAGGCAGATCAAAAAGCAAATGCACGCGGCCGTTCTCGATGGCTATTCCCGCGGGCGAATCCAAAAGCTGCAATTGTCCAGCGGACTCGAGTTTCTTGAATTGCTCGGCGGACGGCGTTTGCGGCGAACCCATCTCTTTCCACACGGAGAATGAATTGCCGTGACTGGCGTCGACGCGGAAATGCTCGAGCACTCCGCGGCTTGCCGTTGCAGGCAAGCCAGTGATGTTCAAGTCTGTTGGAGTAGCATCAACGGGCAGATCATCGTCGTGATAGTTCCAAAGCAGAATCTCAAGTTCGCGGTCCTTGCGCGTGGCGATGGCGCTGATTTCTGGATGGCTGCGGATGCCATCGCGGATGACGACTTCGGTTGAAAGCCCATTGGAAGAGGTCACTCTCACGCGTTCGCTGGCAAGAAGACCGAACATTCGGAAGGCGTTTAAGACCGGTTTGTCGACTCCATTCGTGGCGAGCTCGCGGAATCCCTCAAAATAGGGCTGATCTTCGAATTCGAACGCCCAAGTGACAATGCCAAGAAGATTGGCTTGCTCGATGCGGGCGGAGGCCAGCGTGTGATAAAGGGATTCCGCTTCGTAGGCGGCGTAGAGCGGCCCATTGCGGTAAGAGTTTTGAGGATTGTTTCGCGCGGAACACGCGGCGCAACCTTCAGGGTCGGATTCCCCGAGAATGACGGGCGTGCGGCGCCATTCATCGAAAGACGAGACGATTTTGAAGCCTGCCTGGATGGATGCCAACTGCCGGTTGATGCCCATCTGCACATGGTCGCTCTGCCACTTGGGCGAACCCTTGGGATGAAAACTGATGAAATCAAGCCGGGCGCCGATCTTGCCGGTTGCGTAGTTTTTCTGGTGCGCGCAGTGATCGAGAAACTGGCGCAGAAATTCTGCCGCCTGCGGGCTTGCAGGGCCAGTGGTATCGGGTCCGCCGATGCGAGCTCCCGGCAGCGCTCTCAGAACAGCATCGACGCTGAAGTCATAGAGCTTGAAAAACTCCGCAGGCGTTCCCTTCCAGTACTCGATGTCCGGTTCGTTCCACACTTCCCAGAGCCAGGTTTTTATTTCGGCTTCGCTGTAGCGAACTCTGAGGTGGCGGACAAATTGAAAGACAAGGTCGGACCACTTTTGGTAATCCTTCGGGGGATACGCCCAGCCGGTGTAAATCGACCCTTGCGGAAAGTTGTGGCGGTAAGGCTGTGGATGAATCGAGAGGGCTTCGGGCATGAAGCCGATTTCGACCAGCGGTTTGACGTGTTTCGCGCGGAAGGTGTCAAAGATGCGATCCAGAATCGTCCAGTCATAAACGGGATTTCCGGCGGCGTCCTCAGTGTAAACGTTTGTCGAGCCCCATTTCAGAGAAGCAGAACCGTCTCCGGAGGTCAGCAGGTTATGAGTGCGAATATAAACCGGCTCAGAGGCAAGGGCGGCCAACTCGCGAAGAAGTTTCTGTCCGTTCGGAGCATAGGTATAGTTCGGCTCGTCGTAACCAAAATAGTTCCAAACGGGCGGGAAAAGCCCATCAGGTTGATCCGCGAACACTTGGATGCTGACGCTCTGAATAGCTTGCTGGGCGCTGCACATTGCTCTCGCCATAAGGAACAACGCAACCACAAGAAATAAAGCGTGGGACAGACACAATGCGATGACTCTAGGGATTGCCTTGAGACGAATGATGGTCGGCGATCTCACAGGAGCGCTACCCGCCGACTCGCGAAGGTTCAAAGAGACCATTGGATAACAGAATAGGAGCGCGGAGGCAGCTCCA
>CAZGBQ010000012.1:36561-38286 GCA_964524045.1 uncultured Acidobacteriaceae bacterium | reverse complement strand
ACGTAGGGCACATGATCGAAACCAGGAACTTCGTACGTCGGCGATTCGACTAGCAGGTTCAGGGCGGCTCCTTGAGCAAGCCGCAAAGCCCAACTGTAGGGATAGAAAATGGTTTGTTCCAGCAAGTCAGTCGAATTCGTGGCAATGGGGGCGATGACATTCACCAATTGCGCGAGACACGCGATCTTGACGCGGTCTGAATTGCGGATCAGGGAATTGATGAGCCCCCCGACCAGCAAAGCGTCTTCGAGGTTGTAGACTTCTTCCAGTAAATGGGGAGCTTCCTGCTTCTTGCCATCAACAGCGTCGCCGCCGGTGGTGCGGTACCAAACGTTCCATTCGTCGAAAGAGAGCCAGAGCTTCTTTGCGGAACGCTTGCGGCCTTGCACGTAGTCGCACACCGCAGCGGTTTCCGCAATCTGGCGCTCCATGGAGAGATTCATTGCCATGTACTTCGCGCTGTCTCCGCCCGTTTCCCTCACGTTGCCGAAATAGCGATGTAGGGAGAGCCCATCAACGTAGTCGTAGCATTGCTCGAGCACTTCGCGGTCCCACTCGAGATACGTGGGCATGAACGGGCCGCTCGATCCGCAGGCCACAAGCTTGAGAGAGTGATCGACGTAGCGCATTTGGCGAGCGGCATCGGCGGCCTTGAGGCCGTATTCGGTGGCCGACATGTGGCCGATTTGCCAGGGACCGTCCATTTCATTACCGAGACACCAGTGCTGAACGCGGTGCGGTTCGGCGATGCCGTGCTCGCGGCGCAAATCGCTCCAATGCGTTCCTTTTTCCACGTTGCAGTATTCAATCAGGGCAGCGGCTTGTTCCGAGGTTCCCGTGCCAAGATTCAGACCTATCAGCGGCGTAGCGCCCACCGCGCGACACCAGGCAATAAATTCGTTGGTGCCGAATTGATTGGTCTCGATGGAGTTCCAGGCCTTTTCCAGCACACGGGGACGATCTTTTCTCGGTCCCACACCATCCAGCCAATGGTAGCCGGAGACGAAGTTGCCTCCGGGATAGCGAACGATGGGAACTCCCAAGTGCTTTACTTCTTCCAGGACATCCTTGCGAAACCCGTTCGAATCCGCGAGCTTGGAGTCTGGGTCGTAAACACCCCCGTAAATCGCGCGGCCAAGATGCTCGAGGAAGGAGCCAAAGAGGTTCCGGTCGAGGGGCGCGAGGGCGCGACGGGAATCGAGATACACGCGCGTGGGGCTGGCGCTCGGTGCCTGGGCCAAGAGTGACTTGCCCAGAAAGAGATTAGCCGAGCAGCCGGCGCTGACGGCCATCGCTTGCTGCAAAAACTGACGCCTGGCGATCGAAGTCATGGCCATTGTGTCATCCGTTTACAACAGGAGTCCAAACCTGCATCGGCGTAGCGGCGCGGTTGGACCACGCATAATAGGGGATAAATGTCAGTGAGGCAGTTCTGGCCTTCGCGGCCTCCCGGGAATAGCGCGAGTAGAGCCCCGCTCGCGCACCAGAATTGTCGTATACGGCTGCCATGCAGTTCAGCACGACGACACCTCCGAGAAGATCGCGGCGGAGCTCTTCGTGGAATTGCGAAGAAGACTTTTGGTTTGGGTCCAGGCGAACATCGGTAAGCACAACTCCCTCGGGCTGGTCGAGTTGTTCGAGGCAATAGACGAGCGGCCCGCGTTGCACGGCGACGCGGCCATAGTCGTCCACAACGCGCGGATTGGCTTCAAGAACGCGCGTCGT
>CAZGBQ010000012.1:32868-36461 GCA_964524045.1 uncultured Acidobacteriaceae bacterium | reverse complement strand
GCGAATTGTCGTAGAGATGAAGATAAAGGCCATCGGCGCTGGTGCTGTAGAAATAGCCCGGGAGCGAGCCAAAAGTTCGCTCGAGGTTCGGCGGGCAGCAAGTCACGTCGTACCAGGGATTGCGAATTTTATCTCCGTTCGAAGGATCAAAACCCAACGGATTGCGGTAGCAGTAAAGCGTGCCATCGAGCGACATCCCCGAGTTGATCCCGTTGTATAGCGCGCGCTCGATGACGTCGGTATATTTCGCGTCCCCGGTGGCCGCGAGCATCCGCCAATTCCACATCATGTTGCCGATGGCCGCGCAACTCTCGCCGTAGGCCGTGAAATTCGGTAGCTCGTACGGATCGCCAAAGGCTTCGCCGTCGCTGCGCGCTCCGACACCGCCGGTCACGTACATTTGACGGCTGACCAGGTCATCCCAAAGCATGTTGAGCGTCTTCCAGTAGGTTTGATCGCCGGTTTCGAGGTAGTAGTCCGTTGCGCCGCAGCATGCGTACATGGCGCGAACAGCATGTCCTTCAAGGTGGGTTCGCGAAGTAAACGGGACTCCGCAAAAGTGGTACACGTACCCGTGGTGCGGAACCTTGATCCGTTCATCGCCTTGCAGGATGTAGCCGGCCAGTTCGAGGTGACGTTTATCTCCGGTTGTTCGATAAAGCTCGATAAGTGCGAGCTCGATTTCGGGATGGCCCGAGAAGATCGGTTTCTTGTCCAGCCCCGGACCAAAGTTTGGAAGCAGGTAACCATCGACAAAACGGAGCCCGGCGTCCAGCAAAACGCGATCGCCTGTGGCGCGGTAGTAAGCGATTGCGCCTTGCAGCATGTGGCCAATGTTGTAAAGTTCATGACCCCATCGCTGAACATCGGGCGTCATGCGGTCCTTTGCGCGATCTCCCTGGTAAAAAGTGTTGAGGTAGCCGTTGGGTTCCTGTACCGCCACAACCTCTTTGATGATTTTCTCCGTAAGCTTACTCAATTCGGGGCGATCGCCCGATTGAAGCGCGAAGCCCACCGCTTCGGTCCACTTGTACACATCCGAATCCGAAAATACGGGCCCATGCTGCGGGGCGTCGCTCTTCCCCTGTAAGCGGAGGAAATTGTTCATCCGGCCATTGCCCTCAAGCAATTTCTCCATCGAGGGGATGCTTTTCTCGACGTTAGTCTCGCGTCGCGCTCCCCAGAAGCCGGAAGTAATCGTGACGGCGTGTACAGGAACGTTCCGTAATTTGGCTTGAGGCGACTTAGCCAGGTTCAGCACGCCTTGATCTTTCCATTCAGGACTCGTTGTGGAGCTTGTAAGTGTGGACAGAGACGGTGAATTTCCTCGGGGCGACCATGCCAGGCTTCCTAGAGGCAGTGAGCCCGCCGCTGCCGCGGAAACTGCAGTGCTCACGAATTGCCGCCGTGAAACCTCAGAGCGCTTTGTCATGTCAACCTCCTGGCTGAGCCGCGGATTCAAGAGAATTCGCAGAGATTAGCTGCGCGTTCTCACCAGAAGCCGCGCTCAGTTCAATCCTCGTGCCAAATGATAGTAGACATCATTCCACTTCAGCTCGTTTGTGAACTCTGCAATTTTTGTATCGCGATCGATGACCAGGCATTCCATTCCCGAAATCTCTGCAAAATTCCGCAGGTGCTCAATCGTTAAGGTTTGACTAAGGCCAGTATGATGCGAGGCGCCCGCCAGAATCCAGGCGGTGGCCGCGATCTTCAGGTTCGGTTCGGGGATCCAAATCGCCCGGGCCACGGGCAACTTAGGCAGAGGTTCCTCGGGGGGCACGACATTCACCTGGTTCACAACGAGTCGAAAGCGGTTGCCCATGTCGATGACGGAAGCATTGACCGCGCGGCCCGGGGACGCAGTAAATACGAGCCGGACGGGATCTCTCTTGCCGCCGATGGAAAGCGGATGAATTTCGGCGGAAGGCTTGTCGCTGGTGATCGAGGGACAAATCTCGAGCATGTGCGCGCCGAGCACGTGGCCACCATTTTTCAGATGATAGGTGTAATCCTCCATGAAGGACGTGCCGCCCTTCAAGCCATGACTCATGACTTTCATCGCTCTGACCAGCGCAGCAGTCTTCCAATCACCTTCCGCGGCGAAACCGTACCCATCGGCCATCAGGCGTTGCACTCCGATTCCAGGAAGCTGCGCAAGACCGTGCAGGTCCTCAAAGGTATCTGTAAATGCGTTGGCCCCCGTGTCGGCAAGGAAGTGCCGCAGACCAAGCTCAATTCTTGCCGCTTCCAACAGGGACTTGCGCTGGCAGCCATTCGGGCGAAGCTGTTCGGAAACCGCGTAGGTTTCATCGTATTCGACTGCCAGCTTTTCAACTTCCGCCTCATTCACCTGGCGCATGCGCTGCACTAACTCGCCGACGCCGTAGCCATTGACGGAATAGCCCAACTTGACCTGCGCGTCGACTTTGTCGCCTTCTGTCACGGCTACATTCCGCATGTTGTCGCCGAGGCGGGCAACCCTCAACCGTTGCGCGTCATGCCAAGCGCAAGCGGCGCGTGTCCAGGTTGCGATCTCTGAGTGCACGCTTGCGTCACGCCAAGAGCCGACCACAACTTTGCGAGGAAGCCGCATCCGAGAAGCCAGGAAACCAAATTCCCGGTCCCCGTGAGCCGACTGGTTCAAGTTCATGAAGTCCATGTCGATGGTGGCCCACGGGAGCTCTTCGTTGAATTGCGTGTGCAGGTGGAGGTGAGGCTTAACCAGGGATCGCAGCCCGCCTATCCACATGCGTGCTGGCGAGAAGGTGTGCATCCAGGTGATCAATCCGATGCAATTGCGCGAAGCGTTGGCCTCCAGGCACAGCCGCTCGATGGACTCACTGTCCGTCACCACCGGCTTGGCAACGACCTTTACGGGGATAACTGAAGATGCGGAGAGAGCCGTTCCGATGGTCGCGGAATGTTGCTCCACGGTTTTGAGCGTGTCTGGTCCATACAGATGCTGGCTGCCGGTGACAAACCACGCTTCCAGGCTGGAAAGATCAATCATCGTTAGTCTCGACCTTCATCGCTATTGGAAGCTGCCTGCATCCTGAGGACCTGTCAGATGAGACGTCACTGTTTACAACCATCTACGCATCAATGCTAAACCGCATTACAGCCGCAACAGAGCAGCGGGTCGATGAAATGCGACCCTGCGGGTCCCCGAATCGATCTCATCTGGGTCCGCGCATCTGCCTTGAATTGCTCGCACGAGGTGACGCATCACCTGGGCATTGTGGCTGCAAACGCTTGCATCACCCGCGGGTGTACCACCAATGCCTTCGCCCTGTCAAGAGAGTCCATCGGTGCAAGCGTTTGCATCTTGAGTTTTTGTGTCATCGCACTTAGGCTTGTAGGCCGCAGACGCACCGTGGTCGGAGTCTTCAGCGGCGCCTAAATGGGATTGGTTTTCGAGGCGCCAATCCGCCGTGCCTGGAGCTGAATAACAACATGGAATATCGATCGCTTGGCCGGACGGGCTGGAAGGTTTCGGAACTCAGCTTTGGAGCATGGGCCATCGGCGGATCGTGGGGGCATGTTTCGGACGAGGACGGGATGGCCTCGCTGAACCAGGCGATCGATTGTGG
>CAZGBQ010000012.1:28347-32768 GCA_964524045.1 uncultured Acidobacteriaceae bacterium | reverse complement strand
TACTACAGACCGGAAGTCTTCGGGATTCTGGATGACCTCGTCAACGCAGGGAAGATTCGTTATTACGGTGTAAGCGTGGAGAAGGTAGAAGAGGCGCTCAAAGCCATCGAGTTCCCCGGCGTGCAGACCGTACAAATCATTTTCAATTGCTTCCGTCAGCGGCCTGCGGAGCTTTTCTTCGCGCAGGCAAAGCAAAAACAGGTGGGCATCCTCGCGCGGGTGCCGCTGGCGAGCGGGTTGTTGACCGGCAAGCTTCGCCGCGATTCTGCTTTTGCCAGCGACGACCATCGCAATTTCAATCGTTACGGGAACGCCTTTGACGTGGGCGAAACTTTCTCCGGCGTGGACTACGAAACCGGGCTTGCGGCCGTAGAAGAGATTCGCAAACTTTTGCTGAGCGGCATGTCCATGAGCCAGTTCGCGTTGCGATGGATTCTGATGTTCGATGCGGTAAGCTGCGCTATTCCGGGAGGCAAGACGCCCGAACAGGTCAAGGACAATTGCGGTGCGTCAGAAAAGCCAGCTCTGAGCCACGATACAATGAGGGCAGTCCAACATCTCTATGAACAAAAGATTCGCCCGCTCGTTCATGACCGCTGGTGAGTGTCATCCGCATGATTCTGTGAGCCTATTCTGTGACCGATGACAGGACAGATGCAGGCATGGTGCCCCGGCGGCGATGGATCATTGCGTCTCTGCTGGGCTTCGGCGTCCTGGTGAATTACTTTGACCGCGTCAACATCTCGGTTTCCCGCGAAGCGCTGCACGCCTCCTTTGGGGTCACGGACGTCGCTTTCGGGTATCTGCTGGGCGCTTACAGCTGGTCTTACGCCGCATTGCAGTTACCGTCCGGAGAGCTGCTCGACCGGTTCGGCGTGCGGCGCATCGGTCTCATCAGCACGTTTCTTTGGAGTGTCGCGTGTTTCGGCTCGGCGATCGCCACGGGCGTTGCGAGTTTTTTTGCGGCGCGCCTGCTGCTTGGCATAGGCGAAGCACCCACGTTTCCCGGCAATTCCAAAGCAATCGGTTACTGGTTTCCCGCGCGCGAAAGGAGTTTGGCGACCGCATGCTTTGACGCGGCAGCCAAGCTTGGTCCGGCGATCGGTGTGCCGATTCTAGGACTTCTGTTGCTCAAATTTGGCTGGCGTTGGAGTTTTGCTGCGACAGGATTCATCAGCCTTCTTTATTTCGGACTGTTTTACTGGATGTATCGCAATCCGAGCGAGGACCGCCTGCTCACAGAGGAGGAGCGGCAATTCATCGCGCATGGAGGAGCGCAGCCGGAAGGGCCCAGCGAGACTGGCAAATCGGCATCGATTGTGTACCTTCTCCGTCAGCGCAAAGTGATCGGGCTGGTGCTGGGCTTCGCGGCTTACAATTACACCTTTTATCTGCTCTTGACCTGGCTGCCGAGCTACCTGTTGATTGCTCAGCATCTAAACCTGCGCGATTCGGTGCTCTACACCAGCGTTCCGTGGCTCATTGCAACGCTGATTGACCTGGCGATCGGAGGGTGGCTTGTGAATGCATTGATTGCGCGCGGACGCAACGCATCTCGCGTGAGGCAGATTGTATTGGTTGCGGGCACAAGTCTTGGCCTTGGAATTCTAGGCGCTTCGCGCGCGCACACTCCGGCGTCGGCGCTCTTTTGGATCACTATTTCTATTGGCGGCCTTTCAGCGGCATCGCCGGTGGGGTGGTCCATTCCGTCCCTGATTGCTCCGCAGGGGAGCGTGGGAAGGCTGGGAGGAATTCTGAATTTCGGCAATCAACTGTCAGCGATCATCGCCCCGATTTTCACGGGTTACGTCGTGCAGGCGACACATTCGTTTGCCTGGGCCTTTGTCGTGCCGACAGTCTTTCTCTTGGTTGGTATCGCGGGATATTTATTCCTGCTGGGACGTATCGAGCCGATTCCAGAACCAGCTTAGTCCGCGTGACCAAACGTTTGTATTGGAGCGCGCCGTAGACGCGCTGTCCGTGCAATTTGATCGTAAGTAAAGGGTGCAAAGATGAAGAAACTCCGCAGTCAAGAATGGTTCGGCCGGCAAGATCGTGATGGTTTCCTCTACAGGAGCTGGATGAAAAACCAGGGCTGGCCTCACGACCTTTTTCAAGGGCGGCCGGTCATCGGCATATGCAATACGTGGTCGGAGCTGACGCCTTGCAACGCGCACTTCCGCGAAATTGCGGAATGGGTCAAGCGCGGCGTGTGGGAGGCAGGAGGTTTTCCTCTGGAATTCCCCGTGATGTCGCTTGGCGAGGTCTTGCTGCGTCCCACCGCGATGCTCTTTCGCAACTTGGCTAGCATGGATGTCGAAGAATCGATTCGCGGCTATCCTCTCGACGGTGTCGTTCTACTGATGGGTTGCGATAAGACCACCCCGTCGCTCTTGATGGGCGCCGCTTCTTGCGATATTCCGACCATCGGTCTCTCGGGAGGGCCGATGCTCTCGGGGAAATTCCACGGTCGCGAATTGGGTTCAGGGACCGGCGTTTGGCAAATGTGCGAGCAAGTCAGCTCCGGCAAGATGAAGATGGAAGAGTTCTTTGAAGCGGAAAGCTGCATGCATCGCTCCAAGGGCCATTGCATGACCATGGGCACGGCTTCCACGATGGCGAGCATGGTGGAGGCGCTGGGCATGAGCTTGCCCGGAAACGCGGCTATTCCTGCAGTGGACGCACGGCGCCACACCTTGGCGCAGATGACCGGCCGGCGCGTTGTGAAGATGGTCGAGGAAGATCTCCGCATGTCGCGAATCCTGACGCGCGAGGCTTTTGAGAACGCCATTCGCGCCAATGCTGCCATCGGAGGATCCACCAACGCAGTGATTCACCTGATCGCCCTCGCCGGCCGCATCGGTGTGCAACTCGCATTGCGGGATTGGGACCGCCTCGGGTCCGAAATGCCGTGCCTGGTCGATCTTCAGCCATCAGGCAGGCACCTGATGGAAGATTTTTTCTATGCCGGCGGTGTGCCTGCCGTTCTGCGAGAGTTGGGAGAGGCCAATGCGCTCCATCGGAATGTTTTGACCGTCAACGGGCATTCGATCTGGGAAAACGTCGCGGATGCGCCGTGCTGGAACCGCGAGGTGATTCATCGCTTCGCCGATCCTTTCAAAGCCCACGCCGGCATCGCAGTGCTTCAGGGAAATCTTGCTCCGGATGGCGCGGTGATCAAGCTGTCCGCTGCCAGTCCGCATCTGCTCAAACATCGCGGACGCGCCGTGGTTTTCGAATCGATCGAAGATTTCCATGGGCGCATCAATGACGAGTCCCTGGAAATTGACGAGAACTGCGTCATGGTTCTCAAGAACTGTGGGCCGCGCGGTTATCCCGGAATGGCGGAGGTCGGCAACATGGCTCTGCCGCCGAAAATCCTCCGCAAGGGCGTCGCGGACATGGTTCGAATCTCCGATGCACGGATGAGCGGCACGGCCTACGGCACCGTCGTGCTGCATGCCTGTCCCGAAGCCGCGGCCGGCGGCCCGCTCGCATTGGTGAAGACGAACGACATAATTGCGCTCGATGTTCCCAATCGTTCGCTGCGACTGGAGGTTGACGACGCCTCACTCGCCGGCCGCCGCGCGCATTGGAAGCCGCCGGCTTTGCCCGATCGCGGCTGGATTCGGCTTTACGTCGAGCACGTTATGCAGGCGAGCCAGGGCGCGGACTTGGATTTTCTCGTTGGCCAAAGCGGCGCGCCCGTCGCTCGCGACACACACTAGAAGATGCAGCGTTGGCTGTCTGGAATCCAGAGCAAACTAGAGGCTGGAGGAGTGGCGCGTAAGGAGCAAGCGCTCCGCGCGCATGTCATCGCCGCGCAGTTCGCGCAGCGCGTAAGTCACAAATTCCGCCGTCACGCGCTTACGCCAGGTCATATCGAAATCGGTGTTGTCGAGCGGTTTGGCGATGCGTGCCGCGAGCGAAGCGGCCTCCCCAATCGACTCGTGATTCAGCGGCTGGCCCACTAGGAATTTGGCTGCCTCGGTGGCCAAGAGCGGAAGGCAAGCCGCGGACCCGACCACAATGCGCGCGTCCTCGATGAGCCCATTTTTTGATAGGCGGGCCGCGGCGGCGACGGATAACACAGGGAAATCGAAAGAGCCGCGGCGCCGCAGTTTCCAGTACGCGCTCTTCCAGCCGTGCAAAGAATCCAGGAGCACTTCGGTCAGCAATTCGTTGGGCTGGCGCCGGATGTAGTGGATGCCGTCATTTTGGTAGAGCTCGGCAAGCGGGACCTCGCGTTCGCCCGAGCGCGATACCAGCCGAACGCGCGCGCCGAGTGCCATCAAGGCGGGCGCAGTGTCTGTCGAGGATACCGCCATGCACTTCGAGCTGCCCGGGGCGACCCAGCAGGTCGTGCCGTCTTTCTTCAAGCAGAAGCCGATGGATTTTCGCCACTCATAGTTCTGGTCGTA
>CAZGBQ010000012.1:23447-28247 GCA_964524045.1 uncultured Acidobacteriaceae bacterium | reverse complement strand
GTCGAGAATGCGCGCAGCTTCGTCGACTGTTTTCGGCGCGCGAAATTCGAAAAGCGGCAGGCGCATCATGGCGCGAGTACCTTCTCTTTCACAACGCCCGGCTTTGCGTGATGGACATCGTTGATCGCGTTGCCGTCGCCGCCTTCCCACGGCGGGGGAACACGAAGCGCCTCCGGCCAATTCATGTTTGGAAAAGGATCCGGGCCGAAGCGCGGCTCACGGCCCGCCTTTTTCTCGGTAAGCGCCTTCATGATTTTTTCTGGCGTGATCGGAACTTCGTCAATGCGAACTCCAATGGCGTCGTAAACTGCATTGGCCACGGCTGGCATGATTGGCAGCAGAGGTCCTTGGCCAACTTCTTTCGCGCCAAATGGCCCGCGAGGATCGGGATTCTCAATGAGTTCCGTAAACACTTCGGGCATGTCCAGCGAGGTGGGGCTTTTGTATTCGAGCATCGAAGGGAATTTGTGAACCAGCGCATGAGAGAGCCGCTTCGGCAGCCTACGAAACTCTTGTTCTTCCATGAGCGCTTCGCCAAGTCCCATGTAGACGCTGCCTTCGACTTGGCCACGTACAAGGGTCGGATTGAGCGCTCGCCCAATGTCGTGAGCGATCCACACTCTGGGCACGTGAACCCATCCGGTGACCGGATTCACTTCGGCTTCGACGACCGCCGCGGAATACGAGTATGTAGGAGACGGCCCCACGCCGCCGCCCTTGTACAGCGCTGGCGATTTTGGCGGAGTGTAGGAGCCAACCGTGCCAATGGTTCCGAAGCGCGCTTCCGCGAGACAAATGGCTTCCGCGAAACTAACGCCTTTTTCGGGCGCAGCGGAATCGAACACGCGCCCATCCGCAAAACGCAATCTCTCTTTGGGGATCTCCAATTTCAAGGCAACGGCTTCAGCGAGAAGCGCTTTCCCGCGCCCGGCCGCTTGTAACGCAGCGTTGCCCGCCATGAGCGTAACCCGGCTCGAATACGAGCCGAGGTCCACCGGGCCAAGGTCCGTGTCGCCGGTGAACAAGCGCACATCAAACGGGTCGATGCCCAGAACTTCCGCGACGATTCCCGCAAGAACGTCGTCGGATCCCTGACCGATTTCCGTAGCGCCGCAGAAAATGCTGACCCCGCCTCCGCGATCAAATTTCAATTGCACTCCGGAATGCGGCATCTTGTTCCAGTAGATGGGCAAGCCTGCTCCCGTCAAGTACGCCGAGCAAGCCAGTCCCACGCCGCGCCCTTCTGGAAGTTTGCGGAATTTTTCCTTCCAGCTGGAGGTTTCCACAACTCGCCGGATGCATTCCGCGAGATTCACTGTGCCTAGGCGCAGAAAATTCGCGGTTACCGTATTTGGCGCTTCCACAACGCGCAAACGCAAATCCGCGGGATCGAGCTGGAGCTTTTCGGCGATCTTGTCGAGCTGCACTTCCTGCCCGAAGCGTGGCTGTGGCGTGCCGTGTCCGCGCTTGGGCCCGCATGGCGGCTTGTTCGTGAACGTGCGGCAGCCTTCGTAGCGATAGCGAGGAATGTGGTAAGTCGTTGTCTGAAGCGCACCGGCATAGTACGTGCTCGCAACTCCGTACGAGCCATATGCGCCGCCGTCGATCAGCGTTTGCAAGTGCATTCCGGTGATGGTGCCGTCTTTTTTCACGCCGGTCTTGAATTTCATCAGCACGGGATGCCGCCCGCGATGACAATAGAAAACCTCTTCTCGTGTCAGGCAAATCTTGACAGGGCGGTCAAGCGCCAGCGCAGCTTTGGCAACGACGATCTCGTGATTAAAAGGATCGCTCTTGCCGCCAAAGCCGCCGCCGTTTGGCGTAGCAATCACGCGAATATGCGCTGGAGGCATTTCCAGCACTTTCGCCAGGGCGCGATGCAGGTAATGTGGGGTTTGCGTGCTCGACCAGATGGTCAGCTTCCCGTCCGGATCTTTGATGGCCACCGAGGCGTGCTGTTCGATGGGCAGATGGGTATTTCCTTGATAAAAGAAAGTGTCCTCGAAGATTTCGTCGGCCGCCGCAAATCCTTGCTCGACATCTCCAAATTCCAGCGCTACCTGTTTGTGAACATTTCCCGCTTCGCCATATTCGTGAATGCGCGGCTCCGGCGTCGCAAGGGCTTCTTCGGGATCGGAGATCGTCGTTAGGATTTCATAGTCCACGTCGATCAAGTCCAGTGCTTCAAACGCCGTCAACTCTTCGCGTGCCACCACCGCTGCAACTGGATCGCCGACATGGCGCACATGATCGACGCAAAGCGCCTGTTCATCCTGGCTCACCGGCAGAATTCCGTATTGGATGGGCAGGTCTTTCCCTGTAAGAACTAAGTAGACGCCCGAATGCGCTACCGCGCGCGATGCATCAATCCTTCGAATTCGTGCGTGAGGATGCGGAGAGCGCAGAAGCTTGCAGTGCGCCATGCGGGGCAGGGAAATGTCGTCGGCGAAGCGCGTCTGCCCGGTCACCTTCGCGCGTCCGTCGACGCGCCGCCGCGGGACCCCGATGACGCGGAAGCCGTCGTCTTTCGGCGTCGAGTCCTGCGCCTGCCGCCTTGCCAATTCCTTGGGATCAGGCATTCAGCCTCACTTGGAATCTCCGCCTTGTTCCGCGATATTCACCATCGCCGTCTCCACGGCCTCGAAAATCTGCAGATAGCCCGTGCAACGGCAAAGATTCCCGGAGAGCGCTTCGCGGATTTGATCGCGGCTCGGATGTGGATTTGCATCGAGCAACGCTTTCGCAGTCACCAGAATTCCCGGAGTGCAATAACCACATTGCGCTGCGCCACAATCGGCAAAAGCGTCCTGCAACGGATGAAGCTTTCCATCCCCAGAGAGTCCTTCTACCGTCAGCACCTTCCTCCCCGCGCATTCGAGAGCGAGCACGAGGCAGGAGAGCACCGGCCTGCCATCCAAAAGAACCGCGCAAGCGCCGCATTCCCCCAGTTCGCAACCGTGCTTTGTTCCGGTGTGGCCAAGGTCTTCGCGCAAAACCTCCAGCAGGGTCTTATAGGGCGCAAACGAAACATCCACATCTTCGCCATTCAACGTGAAGCGCATCTGCGCCGTCTTTTGTGATTCAGCAGGAAGCGCCGCAATTTTCAATCCCATTTCCATGGTTCTACCTTTGCGCTGCGCGTTTCTGCGCAACTTCTGGAGTTTCTTTTCGAAGGATTTGCGATATCTCTCTCCTCGGCGCGAACTTTTGAAAAGAATCGGTTTGAGCAAGCAGGCCGCGAAGCAAATAATCCGCCAGCTTCTCAGCGATTTCCTCTGCCGTCTGCGAGCCGTCTGGACGGTACCATTGCACGCTCCAGTTCAAAGCCCCGAGCATGGCGCGCGCCATGAGCGCCGCATCGCTGGGAACAAACTCGTTCCGGCGCATTCCGGAAAGAATCAAATTGCGTACTCCCCGTTCATAGCGATCGCGTTGTTCCAGCAGATACTCTTGCTGGTGTCTTGGCAGACCATCGGTCAGCAGGTGCGCCGCAGAACCTTCCACTTCGTCGAGCAGGCAGTGCAAATGCGAAACCATGACCTGCCGCAATCGTGCTGCGGCAGTTGTTCTCGCGCGCCGCGCTTTCTCCAAGGAGTCGAGCATGCGATCCAGCGAACTGCTCTGGCAGAAAAAGAGGATTTCGTGTTTGCTCTGGAAGTAGTTGTAGAGATTCGCAGGGGAAAGCGCGGCAGCTTCGGCGATATCGCGCATCCCCGTCTCCATAAAGCCGCGCGCGCGGAACTCGCGTCCCGCAGCACGCAAAATTTCCAGGCGGCGCGCAAAGTAACGCTTCCGAAGCCGGTCATTGCGAGAATTCTTGGATGGCGGACGTCGCAACGTGCTCCTTTGCTTCGGCGGAAGCCTAATGGCCCCGAGGGTTTCTACATCGACAGTTTCGCTCCTTCTCCCGTCGCTGTCAAGGAATTCTGAACGCCTGTTCGCCAAATGAACAGGCGTTCAGTCAAGAGAGCGCATGCACATGGCCCTCTTGGCTAGCTCGGAATTGGGGATAAGAATGTCGCGGGAATGCAAGGGGTGGTACGTCTAGCTGCGATCCAATCGGCGAAAGCGCCGAGCCTTCATCTCGAAACGCGCAAGTTCCCCTAACTGCGCTACGGTAACGGTCGGACGCAGCGAGAGCGCGCGGTAAATGGCCTGTTCCACATGTCCTCGCACGTGTTCTGCATCATGACCTGCCATAACTTCGATCTTCACCTCGAGATTATGCATTTCCTGCTGCGCTGTCACCGTCACTTGATACTCGTCGACGGCAGAAAACTGTCGGATGACGTTTTCGATGGCCGCGGGATAAACATTCACGCCGCGAATGGTGACCATGTCATCAGTGCGCCCCAGCAGTCCGCCATCGAAGCGCGCGAATGTCCGTCCGCAGGCGCACGGCGTCAGATTCAGCCGGACAAGATCTCCGGTGCGGTAACGAATCACTGGGAATCCGGGACGTCCCAAATTTGTGATGACCAGTTCCCCGATTTCTCCGGATTGCGATTCTTCGCCGGTCTGCGGATCAATGACCTCGACGATGAACTCACTTTCGATGACATGAATACCGCCCGGCTGAAGCTCGCATTCGAAACTGTGCGCTCCCACTTCCGAAGCGCCTGCGTGATCGAAGCACTTCGCTCCCCAGGCAGCTTCGATGCGCGCTTTCGTCTGCGCGACGTTTGCCCCGGGCTCTCCCGCGTGGACCAGTGCCCGGACGGGGATGGACCGCAAATCGAAACTTTGTTCACGGGCGACTTGCGCCAGCCGCAGCGCATACGTAGGCGTCAGGCAAACTAC
>CAZGBQ010000012.1:0-23347 GCA_964524045.1 uncultured Acidobacteriaceae bacterium | reverse complement strand
GTTCACGGGCGACTTGCGCCAGCCGCAGCGCATACGTAGGCGTCAGGCAAACTACCGTGGCTCCCAGATCGCGCATCATGTGCAGGCGCTGCAAGGAATCCCAACCACCGCCAGGAATCATCATCGCGCCAAGCTGCCTCGCTCCTTCGACGGCAGCCCAAAAGCCGATAAAAGGGCCGAAAGAGAAAGGGAGAAAAATGCGGTCCTCCGCAGTCACGCCCGCGCCACGCAGGACGTGTGCCCAGCACCTGCCCCACCATTCCCAGCTTTCGGTCGTATCCACGACTCGTAGAGGAGCGCCCGTGGTTCCTGAGGTCTGGTGCAAGCGAGAGTAGGCCGCCAGGGGAAAAGTCGTGTTGGTTCCAAAAGGAGGGGCTTCTTCCTGAGCCCGCGCAAGCTCCGTCTTATGCGTGAAGGGAAGCCTCCGCATATCCGTGAGGGACCCCAGATCGCCTAGCGCGATCCCCGCATCCTGCCATTTTTTTGTGTAAAAGCGGTTGTGGCCGGAAAGCAGTCGCAGCAATTCCCGCAGCCGTTGCAGTTGCAGTTCGCGCAAATATTCGCGGGGCTTCTTCTCAACGGTCTGATCGAAGATTGTCATGAATTGTCTAAAGCTCTCTAAAAGCGCTGCAGCGAAATACAATTCCCACGGCAAAAATCAGTGTGGTGCAACATTCGCGGACGGTGCCAGCTTTCTCAAGTCCACACTTTCATCGGCAGCCTCTTCGGGAGTGATGCGCGCCCCCGCTGTCATCAATTTGCGTCCGAGCATGTGGTCGAGCGGACGATTGATCGAGTCGATGGCGATGAGCCGGTTCCCCCTGAAATAAAAGACCGACAGTTTCTTCGTTTCCGCGCCTCCTCGCGTAACGACTCGATCGTACCCCTGGGAAATTCCTGCCATTTGCAGCTTGATGTCGTATTGATCCGTCCAGAACCACGGCAACGCTTTGTAGGCGCTTCCGCGGCCCGCAATGGCGCTTGCAACACACTGAGCCTGGTCCGCCGCGTTCTGAACGGATTCTAGCCGGATCCTCCCGGCGGCAAACGCACAAGGGAATTCCACACAGTCGCCGATGGCGAAGATATTTTCGTCTCCGGTTTGCAGGTACTCATCGACGACGATTCCGTTCGCGGTGGGGAGAGCCGCTTCCTGCGCCAGCTCGATGTTTGGCACAACGCCGATACCGACAATGATCAAGTCAGCGGGCAATTTCGAACCACCGCGGAGCAGGACACTTTGCACTCTTCCATTGAGGCCCTCGATTTGCACGACGTTGGCGTCGCACACTACCTTCACTCCCTTGCTTGCATGGACCTGGCGATAAAACTCCGAGATAATTGGAGGCACCGCCCGTGACATCAGCCTGGGCAGCGCCTCCAGAACCGTTACTTCCTTTCCCAGTGTCCGCGCAACAGCGGCCATCTCGAGCCCGATGAATCCTCCGCCAATAACCACGACTTCGCCTGCGCTCGAAAGACTCTCTTTTGCGGCGATGGCTTCTTCGAGCGATCGAAGATAAATGACTCCGTCAAGTTCTGCGCCGGGAACGTGCAGTTTGCGGTTGCGGCTGCCTACGGCAAGAACCAGTTTTTCGTAGCTCATCCGTCGGCCGGATTGCAGCGTCAAATGGCGCGCGGCGGGATCGATCGCCGTTACTTTTTGGCCCGCGAGCATTTCAATCCGGTGATCTCGATAGAACCCCAGAGGCCGCAATTGGATACTCTCGAGATCCTGCTGGCCGAGCGCGAAGCCCTTCGATAGCGGCGGGCGCTGATAAGGAATTTCTGGTTCTTCGCCAATCAGCGTAATTGGCTCTGCGTAGCCTTCCGTTCGCAGGGAGGCCGCCGTTTGAAATCCCGCCTGTCCTGTTCCGACGATGACGGTGCCTGCTCCCATTATCGTTGCTTCTCTGGAATTCGGACGATCAGGCCGTCCAAAGCATCAGTGACCTTGATCTGGCAACTCAGCCGGCTGGTGGCCTGGCGTTCCACCGCGGAAATCTCCAGCACCGCTTCTTCTGTGTCGTTGGCCGGTACGAGACGATTGTAGAATTTCTCGTCGACGAAGACGTGACACGTCGAACACATGCAAACTCCGCCGCATTCCGCCACAATTCCGTCGATTCCGTTCTTCAGCGCTGCGGCCATAACCGTTGTGCCGACAGCGACATCAATTTCGCGCGCATCACCCGTGGCTGAAATATAAGTAACCTTTGGCATCCCCAGCATCCCTTGAGCCACAGCCACGCTGGCGGGCTCTTTCGCCGGCGCAGAACTCCACGCCGAAGTGGCCCGTCCGCATGCTTCTTTTCTTCGGACGCACCCGTCGATCAGTTAAACCGGACGTATTCGAAGTTCAATGGCTGATTGTTGATTCCGCGCGCCGGCGGCGCGATCCAATTGGCAAATTTCCCCGGCTCGGCCACTCGCCCGCTCATCAGCGACTGCACGAAGGCATGGTCCTTCTCGCTCGGCAGCCATTCATGTTCGCGGCTTTTCCATGCTTCTTCCGTCAGGACATGTCCATCAATGCTGATGAAGTGTCCGGCAAAATTTCCGATCGCGCGATGGAAGCCCTTGTGCGGCAACGTTAGCTTGTGCGGAATTCCTGCCTTGTCGATGACCCGCTGCCAGCGGCTGACGCCGGATTCGATCTCGCGAATGTAATCGTCTCGCAGCCTTTCATTGAGCGCGGTCAGCGCCGGCACATTCTTCGTAACAATCTTGTCGCCGATCACTTCGGAAACCGGATATTCCGCGTTGCTTAGAGCGTGATCATCATTGATTTTTGTTTCTTCGAAGCGTCCCTTCAGGCCGCTGGTGAAGTAATTCGCGGCGTTTGAGGACACGTCGGAGCCGTACAGATCCAGCGTCACGCTGTAGTGGAAATTCAGGTATTTCTGAATCGTCTGCAGGTCGATCGCGCCCAGCGCCCGCACGTCGGAGGGATCTTCCACCTTGTTTTCCTTCATCACCTCGCAGGTCCGCTGAATGACGCGGCTCACGCCCGTCTCGCCTACGAACATGTGATGCGCTTCCTCGGTCAGCATGAAGCGGCAGGTGCGCGAAAGAGGATCGAAGCCGGATTCCGCCAGCGCGCAGAGCTGGAATTTCCCATCGCGGTCGGTGAAGAACGTGAACATGTAAAAGGCCAGCCAGTCAGGCGTCGGCTCGTTGAAAGCACCGAGAATGCGCGGATTATCCGTATCGCCCGAACGGCGCTCGAGCAACGCTTCCGCCTCCTCGCGGCCATCGCGCCCAAAATAACGGTGAAGCAGATACACCATGGCCCACAGATGGCGCCCTTCTTCGACGTTCACTTGAAAAATGTTTCGCAGGTCGTACAAAGACGGGCAGGAAAGCCCCAGCATTTTTTGCTGCTCTACCGAAGCCGGCTCGGTGTCCCCCTGCGTCACAATGATGCGCCTGAGAATGGAGCGGTATTCACCCGGAACTTCTTGCCACGCGGGCTGGCCTTTGTGCGTGCCAAAATTCACCTGCCTCTGTTCATCGCGCGGCTGCAGGAAAACCCCCCAGCGATACTCCGGCATCTTCACATAGCCAAACTGCGCCCAGCCGTCCGGCTCCACGCTGATCGCCGTACGCAAATACACGTCATAGTTGCGGCTTTCATTCGGACCCATGTCATACCACCAGCCGAGGAAGGCTGGCTGCCAGTGTTCCAGCGCGCGCTGCAGGACACGGTCTCGGCCCAAATCCACATTGTTCGGAATTTTTTCCGTGTAATTAATCATGACCACCCTCAGGACTTTTCGGATCGCAACGCATTAACCTAGATTCGCTCCCAGTCGAATTTCACGGGCGCTCCGCTGCCGTAAACCTTCAGCGCCCCGCTTGGGCCAACGGCGTTCGGCCGCACGAAGATCCAGTTTTGCCAGGCCGACAAGCGGCCAAAGATGCGCGTCTCCAGCGTTTCGGCAGGGCCGAATCGCAGATTGGCCTCCAGCCCAGTGAGCGCGTCAGGCGATTGCGCGGCGCGCGATTCAATCGCCTGGCGGATTTCATCTTCCCAGTCGAGATCGTCGGGGGCAGCGGTCACCAGGCCTCGTTCCAGCGCTTCCTGCGCGGAGAGTTGCTTTCCAATTTGGTTGCGCAAGGATTCGAGCTGTGGCTGATCTTCGTAGAAGCGCGCAGCCAGCCGCGAAAGATGATTCACCATTGGCAAAGCCCCAAAATTCATCTTTGATAGCGCGATCGTGGCCGCGCTCTCGCTTTCTTCCGTATCCCGCATGTAGACGCGGTCCGCTGCGAGTGCCAGTTCCAGCAAAGTGCCTGCGAAGCAGGACCCAGGCTCTGCAATCGCATAAATCGACCGCGAGGTTACTTCAATGCGCGCAAACGTCCGCCGCATCATCCCCAGCACTTCGCGGACGAGCCAGTTGTCCTGGTGCGCCAAAATGAATTCATCCGTCGCCAGGACCGCATCGGGATTCCCGGATGTCTTGATCAGCCATAGCCCCAATTCGAGTTCATTGGTTCGCAAGCTGAGAATCGCGTCATCCAACTCGCGGGCCATCTGCAACGGCCACCAGTTCGTTCCAGCCGCAAGGACGCTTCCTAACGTTTGTTCGATAGCATTCTCCGGCGCGCGCACGGTAATTGTGGCGGTGCGCGCCGCGCGATTACATTCCACATCCACGTATTCGTAATGCAAGCCTGCGCTATCCGCTACCTTTTTCAACGGCGTCAGCTTCACGCCTTTTGCATCGATTGGGCGGTCGCTCTGCTCGGCAAGCTGCAAGGCGCGCTGCCTTACACGCTCTGCGAACTGTTGTGGTTTCACAATCTCGTCCACCAGGCGCCAATCTTTCGCACGCTTTCCGCGCACGCCGTCCTGGCTCGCGCAAAACATGTCAGCATGATCCTTGCGAACTTTCCTTTTGTCGGTGACGCGGGTCAGCCCGCCCGTTCCCGGCAACACTCCGAGCAACGGAAGTTCCGGCAAACTCACCGCGGACGATCGGTCGTCCACAAGAATGATTTCATCGCAAGCCAGCGCGAGTTCGTAACCGCCGCCCGCTGTTGTGCCGTTGCACGCCGCGAGGAATTTTAGTCCGGAATGTCTGCTCGCATCTTCGATCCCAATTCGCGTTTCATTCGTGAAGCGGCAGAAATTCACCTTCCACGCGTGCGTGGAGAGCCCCAGCATGTAAATGTTAGCGCCGGAACAAAAAATACGGTTTTTCGCGCTGGTGAAGACTACCGAACGAGTCTCCGGATTCTCAAACCGGATTCGCTGCAAGGCGTCATGCAATTCGATGTCCACGCCCAAATCGTAAGAATTCAGTTTCAGCTTGTAACCGGGACGAATCCCACCATCTTCCGCCACATCCATCGTGAGAGTTGCCACGGGGCCATCGAACGAGAGCCGCCAGTGTTTGTATCGCGTGGGATCGGTCTGGAAGTCGACAGCCGCCATTTTTGCCTGCGGTTCTTGTGATACCGCTACGTCCACGACATCCTCCTACTGCAAGTTCTCCTGCAACAGCGTTTTCAATTTCGCAAAGCTCTCGTCCGCCGCGGCGCCGGACGTGTCCAGGCAAAGGTCCGCTTTTCGGTATAGCGGTTCACGGGATTCCAAGATTCGCCGCAAGTCTTCCATCGCCTGATCGTTTCCCGCCATGGCGCGAAAATCTCCCTGCTCCATCACTCGTGACATGTGCTCTTCAGGCCGCGCTTTGATCCATACCGTGTAGCAGTTGGAGAGCAAATCATCAAAAGTCTCTCTTTCGGAGACGACTCCCCCTCCTACCGAAATCACCGCTCGCTCATTCTCCTTCAGGACTCGCTCCAGCGTGCGCTTTTCAATGGCGCGAAATCCCGATTGCCCGTAAAGCGAGAAAATATCCCCTAGCGACATTCCTGTGTCTTTCTCGATCTCGTTGTCCAGCTCTACAAACCGATTCTTCATTTCCGAAGCCAGCTTGGCGCCGAGTGTCGATTTGCCGGCCCCCCGCAAACCAATGAGAGCAATGCGCATCCTTCGCACTTTTTCTTCGTGGCCAAAATCGCGCATCAACCGGAAGGCGACATCCTCGAGGCGATGGCGCGGTAGTCTTTCTAGGAATCTTTGGATCAACCTCTTCTCGGCGGGTTCTTCGGTTTGCGGCGCAAACAGATTTGTGAGCGGGACGTTCAGCGCTTCCGCAATCCTTTGCAGAAGAACGACGGAGATGTTTCCTTCGCCAGATTCGAGTTGCGCAATATGCCGTTCGGAAACGTCCGCTTCTTGCGATACTTGCTTGCGCGTCATGCCTCTTTGACTGCGGCACTCGCGCACGCGCTTGCCAAGCGCTACCAAGAAGTCGCTCTCGACAGAAGTTCCGGTTCCGGCCAAGCCGGTTGCGCTTGTTTGTGGCGTTGTAGGTGAGCTCATAGGTGCTTGTACGGACTGCATTATAATACATTGCCATGATTTGCTGTCAATTGCTGAAGTGCACTTTATTGCAGTACCACCCACCCCTTCCATCACACGGCTCCATTTCCAATAAATCTCTATTTTTCCTCACGCTAGACGCCTAGGCTGAGAACCAGCACCCGAAAATTGAACTAGAATTTGCTCGCCAAAACATGCAATATAATGCCTGCATAGACACCAAACCTCATATCGGATTAGGTTTTTGTTTGCGAAAGCTTGGGAGGTTGTCGAATGAAGCTACCGAATTACGTCGCCGGAGGGTGGGTAGAGGGCGCTGGTCCTGGAGAACCGCTAATCGACCCTGTGACGGGTGACGAACTGGCGCGCATTTCTTCCCAAGATCTTGATCTCAACGTGGCGCTCGACTTTGCGCGATCGCAAGGCGGACCAGCTCTGCGCCAACTCACCTACGGGCAGCGCGCTGAGCTTCTAGCCAAAACCGCCGATCTTCTCACTGCTAATCGCGACGAATACTTTCGCATTTCGCTTTTGAATCTTGGCGCAACGCAGGCCGACGCCTCCTTCGATGTTGACGGCGCTCTCTATACAATGAAGTATTACGCCAAAATTGGGCGCGCGCTCGCCGAAGGGAAGCTCATCAAGGAAGGCGCGGTCGTTCCCCTCTCTAAGACTGGCGTCTTCACTGGGCAACACTTTCTCGTGCCCTCCAAGGGTGCCGCTGTCTTCATTAACGCCTTCAATTTTCCCGCCTGGGGCTTTTGCGAAAAAGCCGCGCCTGCGCTTCTCTCGGGAGTTCCAATTATCGTCAAGCCTGCTTCGCCAACAGCATGGCTCGCGCACAAAATGGTCGAAGACGTCATCAACGCCGGGATTTTCCCTCCGGGCGCGATCTCCCTCATCTGTGGATCCGCCCGCGAGCTCCTCGAGCACCTCCGCGAAGAAGACATTGTCTCCTTCACCGGTTCCGCCGAAACCGCCAAGCGTGTTCGCTCGCATGCCAATGTTCTGAATCGTTCCGTTCGCGTGAACATCGAAGCCGACAGCATCAATTCTGCAATCTTGGGACCGGACTGCGCACCCGGCACGGGCACGGACCTGTTCGACCTGCTAGTCAAAGAAGTCGTCAAAGAAATGACGCTGAAGGCTGGCCAGAAGTGCACCACGATCCGCCGCGTCTTCGTGCCTCGCCCGCAAGCGCAGGCTTTCGGTAACGCTGTCGCTGCTCGTCTGAGTCCTATGAAAGTAGGCAATCCGCGAAACTCCGAAGTCAAAGTAGGGCCAGTCATCAACAAAGCGCAACAAGCCGCCTGCCTCGAAGGCCTCAACAAATTACGCGAAGAATGCTCCGTGCTTCATGGTGGTCACTCCAATTTTCAGCCGCTTGACGCGGATCCGCAAAAGTCTACCTTTGTCGAGCCCACACTGCTCTTCAGTGAAAATGGTCTTGCAGCAAAAGGCGTTCACGAGATTGAAGTGTTTGGGCCCGTAGCCACGCTTGTTGCTTACGACAGGAAAGAAGACCTGATGGAAATGACTCGCCGGGGCCGGGGCTCGCTGGTGGCCTCGGTTTTTTCCGACGACGCTGCCTTTCTCCAGGAAGTTATCCTCGGAATTGGCGACTTGCATGGCAGGATTCTGGCGGTGGATTCCGCGGTCGGCAGCCAGCATACCGGCCACGGCAACGTAGTCCCCAGTTGCCTGCACGGCGGCCCAGGGAGAGCGGGCGGAGGCGAGGAGCTTGCAGGGTTGCGCGCCCTGCTGCTCTACCATCGACGCTTTGTAGTGCAGGGTCCGGATACCTGCATCAAAGGACTGTCCGGACTGGGCGTCGACGCCAGCCTCTTCTATTCTTAAGAGTGCCGCGGGCGCGAAATTCGCAACGCCAATTTTCTTAGATCAAGCGATGTGCCGGAGCAGGAAACTCTCTTCAATCGCAACGCTCCGCTTTCCAGGAATTAATGCGACCATAGCGGGGTCTTAACCCGAGAGGACCAGCAGGCCATGCCACGCGCGCAAACCGCCGAAGACCGCCGCCTCGAAGAAGCCCGCTCTCGCAAGAAACATTGGAAACGCTGGGGACCTTATCTTTCCGAGCGGCAATGGGGCACTGTCCGGGAAGACTACAGCGAGGGGGGCACGGCGTGGGAGTTCTTTCCTCACGATCACGCCCGTTCGCGCGCCTATCGCTGGGGCGAAGATGGCATCGGCGGGATCAGTGACCGCCACCAAGTCATGTGCTTCAGCGTCGCGCTCTGGAACGGCCGCGATCCCATCCTCAAGGAACGCCTCTTCGGCCTAACGGGAAATCAGGGCAATCACGGCGAAGACGTCAAGGAATACTACTTCTATCTCGACTCTACTCCTACGCACAGTTACATGCGCATGCTTTACAAATATCCGCAGGGCGAGTTCCCCTACGAAGCGCTGGTCGAGGAGAATCGCCGTAGGGGCCGCGGTCAGCCGGAATTCGAATTGCTCGACACTGGCGCATTTTCCGGCAATCGCTACTTCGATCTCGTTGTCGAATACGCCAAGGCGGATGTGGAAGACATCCTCATTCGAATCACTGCCGTAAATCGCGGCCCGGAAACCGCGGCGTTGCATGTCCTGCCGCAATTCTGGTTTCGCAATACCTGGTCCTGGGGCAAAGACTTGCGGCGTCCCATCGCGCGTAGTGCCGCCAGCGTTCCCGGAAGTTCTTGCGTCGAATTACAACACTGGCAGTATGGTAAGCGCTGGCTTCTCTGCGCCGGCGGCCCCGATCTCCTTTTTACGGAAAACGAAACAAACTTCGCCCGCCTCTTTAACTCCAAGAATCGCTCCCTTTACGTAAAAGACGCTTTCCATGAGTACCTCATCCACGGCAACAAAGCCGCCGTCAATCCGGATTTCATGGGCACGAAAGTGGCCGCCCACCATCCCCTTCATCTGGAAGCCGGCGCTTCTGCGACGCTGAAATTGCGTCTCACCGACATCGAGCCGCTTGGCGGTATGGACGCAAGTTCGTCTAGGTCGGGCATCATCACTTCTCCCGGCCACGCCGAGCGCGCCGAAGGCGTTCCTGGCACGAACGACTTCGCCGCAGGCTTCGACGCTCTTTTTGCAGCGCGCCAGAAAGAAGCTGGCGAATTCTACGACTCCCGCATTCCGAAAAATCTTTCGGCTGATGCCAAGTCCGTCATGCGCCAGTCATTCGCGGGCATGCTCTGGTCCAAACAGTTTTACCACTACGACGTTCACACCTGGCTCGAAGGCGATCCGGCTGGGCCTAAACCTCCCGAAGAGCGCTGGCGCGGCCGCAACAAAGACTGGACGCATCTCTATAACGACGACATCGTTTCCATGCCGGATAAGTGGGAGTATCCCTGGTATGCCGCCTGGGATCTTGCGTTCCATTGCATTCCTCTCGCGCTCGTCGATCCTGACTTCGCCAAAGAACAGCTCGTTCTTTTGCTGCGCGAATGGTACATGCATCCCAACGGCCAGCTGCCGGCCTACGAATGGGCCTTCAGCGACGTGAATCCGCCGGTGCACGCCTGGGCCGCCTGGCGCGTCTACAAGGTTGAGCGCCGCATTCGTGGAGTGGCTGATCGCGCTTTCCTTGAGAAAGTCTTTCACAAGCTGCTTCTGAATTTCACCTGGTGGGTCAATCGCAAGGATCCCGACGGCGCCAATATCTTCCAGGGCGGCTTCCTCGGTCTCGACAACATCGGGGTGTTTGACCGCTCCGCGCCTCTTCCCACAGGCGGTCGCCTGGAACAATCTGACGGCACTAGTTGGATGGGCATGTACTGCCTGAACATGCTGGCGATTGCGCTTGAACTTGCCAAAGAAGACCCCGCCTACGAAGACGTCGCCAGCAAGTTCTTCGAACACTTCGTACACATCGCGCACGCCATGAACGATATCGGTGTCGACGGTATGGCTTTGTGGGACACGGAGGATGGCTTTTACTACGACGTGTTACGCCTTCCGGAAGGCAGCCAGCATTATCTTAAGATTCGCTCCATGGTCGGGCTGATCCCCCTTTTCGCCGTGGAAACTCTCGAGCCGGAAATCGTCGACTGCCTCCCCGGATTCAAACGCCGCATGCAGTGGTTCATTGACAATCACCCCGATGTGCCCGAGCACATCGAAATGACGCAGCGTTCCGCGCGCGGCGTGCGCCGCCTGCTGTCGCTGGTCAACCGCAAGCAGTTGAAGCGCGTGCTCGCGCGCATGCTGGACGAAAACGAATTCTTCTCGCCCTATGGCGTCCGCGCTCTTTCGCGCTACCACCTGGATCATCCGTACGAGGTTCAAGTGAACGGCAATATAAGCCGCGTCGAATACGAACCGGCGGAATCCACGACTGGATTGTTCGGCGGAAACTCGAATTGGCGCGGCCCGATTTGGTTTCCTGTGAACTATCTTCTCGTCGAATCGCTCCAGAAATTTCATCATTACTACGGAGAAGACTTCAAAGTGGAATGTCCCACGCATTCGCAATCCGAGTCCGACCTCTGGCAGGTCGCCGCAGAAGTCTCGCGCCGCCTCACTCATATTTTCCTGCGCGATCGCAACGGCCACCGCCCCGTTGCTGGCGGAGCAGAAGTCTTTCAGACCGATCCCCACTGGCGCGACTTGATCCTCTTCCACGAATACTTTCACGGAGACAGTGGCGCCGGCATCGGCGCCAGTCATCAAACCGGCTGGACCGGATTAGTGGCCAAGCTTATCGAGCAGAGCGGGGAATAGCGTGCTTAACTTGCGGTTTCGCGAAGCCTCTTCGCACGACGAAGGCCTGCTTATCCCGATGATGCGAAATCTTGCGGAGCAAGAGCCCGGCAAGATCGAGTTTAACGAAACCGCGGCTCGCGCGGCTTTCCGCCAATTTCTCTCTCTTCCCAATTTTGGCCGCGTCTGGCTCTTGCATGAGGATGCTGCGCTTGTCGGCTACATTATCCTGACCGTTGGCTTCAGCTTTGAATTTCGCGGCCACGATGCTTTCATTGATGAGCTGTTCATTGTCGCCTCGCATCGCCGCCGCGGCTACGGTCGTCAGGCTGTCGCGTTTGTCGAGCAGCAAGCTCGCAAAATGGGAATCAACGCCATTCATCTGGAAGTTGACGACGGCAACGATCCGGCATTCGAGCTCTATCGCCGCGCCGGATACATGGATCACGATCGCTTCTTGATGACCAAATGGCTGTGATCCGCATCTCAAGTGGACCACACCGCTTAATCCGTCATTTCGACCGGAGGGACTGCGCACTTTGCCGTCCCGAAGGGAGACCGCTTCCTCTCCGAGCGGTTTTTGCTCGGAGAAATCTCTCTTGGACTTTTGGAAATCGCCTAGGCGCCAGTCTTCAATTCGTAGAGTTCGATCAGCACCTTGCCACCATCCGGCGACGCCACCAGAAAAAAGTTTACGCGCGTCCCGTTGGCGCCCGGCCGCGTCTCCGCGTAGATAGGGGCAAGGCGAAATCTTTCCTTGAGAATCTCTGTCGCACGGTCCACGTTCGAGCAGCGAAACTCCACTTGCTGCACTCCCTCTCCAAACTTGGCCAGATATTTCGCGATGGCTCCATTCCCACCCGGTTCTCGCGTTGTCAGAATGTCCAGGGACACTCCATTCCCGAAATGCAGCTCGAATTCCTCCGCATCCTGATCCGCGGGAACTTCCGCTAGCCGCGGCGTGCCGTTTGCCACTCGAATGGGACTGAAGGTCTCGCGCGCCACCGCCACACCAACCGTCACGATCGGATTAACTGCCGAGAGCAACGCGCCGAGTTCAGCATCTGCCCACCATTCAGAAATTGCGATTCCCGCCGCCGCTCGCCCGAGCCGGTAAATTTCTCCCGCCGCTCGTTGACGTGCCTCGCCATCTGAGGAAGAGAGGTCAGCGATAACCTTTGCCAGTTCGCTCGCCATGATCCTGGATTGTAACTTGAGGTGCCCTTCCGAAAAAACTTCATCGAACCTTCCTGTGCTGGACAGCGAGCGCGGGGCATTGTAGCGTGGGGGACGGCGCAACTCCGAACGTCTTCGGACCAGCATTCGCCGACGCAACGAAATCAGTTTTCCACTCATCTGAGGGGTATGCCAAAGCCAGTTTTACTTACGGTGGATGACGATCCGGAGGTTCTCCGGGCCATCGAGCGCGATTTGCGCACTCGCTATTCCGACCGCTACCGCGTCATGCGCGCGGCCTCTGGCGATGCCGCCCTCAACACCCTTCGCGAACTGAAAGCCCGCAATAATCCAGTCGCTCTCTTGCTTGCTGACCAGCGTATGCCGCAAATGGACGGCGTCGGTTTTCTCTCGGAAGCCATGGAGATGCATCCGCTCGCCAAGCGCGCGCTGCTTACCGCTTATGCGGACACCAGTGCGGCCATCGACGCTATCAACGAAGCCCGCGTTCACTACTATTTGATGAAGCCGTGGGATCCTCCCGAGGAAAAACTGTATCCCGCGCTCGATGATCTGCTCCACGACTGGACGTCGACTTTCCGGCCACCTTACGAGGGCATTCGCGTCCTTGGCACGCGCTGGTCTCATCGCTCCTACGAGCTGCGCGATTTTCTTGCCCGCAACCAGGTTCCTTATCAGTGGATCGACGTCGAGTTGGCGCAAACCGATCCCGAAGTGCGCGGGCTGGTCAATTCTCTCGGGCCAGAGGCGCAAACGCTTCCGCTGATTCTCTTTCCCGACGGCGCGCGGCTTGCTGAACCCCCTTTGCCGGCCGTTGCCGACAAAATCGGCCTGCGCACCCGCGCGCAAACCAATTTCTATGACCTCGCTATCGTCGGTGGTGGTCCCGCCGGCCTGGCGGCCGCAGTCTACGGTGCCAGCGAAGGACTGCGCACCGTGATTATCGAGCGCGAGGCTCCGGGTGGCCAGGCCGGGCTCAGCTCGCGCATCGAAAACTATCTTGGCTTTCCTTCCGGCCTGACGGGCAGCGACCTCGCCCGACGTGCCGTCGCGCAAGCAAAGCGCTTCGGCGTCGAGATTCTTTCGCCCCAGGAAGCCACGGGAATTCGAGTCGATGGTCCCTATCGTTACCTGAAACTTGCCGACGGTTCTGAGATTTCTTCTCACGTTTTGCTTCTCGCCATGGGCGTGCAGTGGCGCACCCTCGATGTCCCGGGTATCGACAAGTTTCAAGGCGCCGGCGTCTATTACGGCGGCGGCACTTCCGAGGCGATTGCTTGCAAGGGCGAAACGGTTTACATCATTGGCGGCGCGAACTCCGCTGGTCAGGCCGCCATGCATTTCTCCAAATTCGCCGAAAGAGTGGTAATGCTCGTCCGGGGAACTTCGCTCGCGAGCACCATGTCCCACTATTTGATCGAGCAAATTGAAAAAACGCCTAACATCGAAGTGTGGCCGCAAACCAGTTTGTTAGCTGTCCGCGGTGACGTGCGGCTCACTGGCATCACGATTCAATGCGCCCCTTCAGGAGAAACGAAGGAGCTGCCCGCCACCAGCCTCTTCATTTTCATTGGCGCTCAGCCCCGCACTTCCTGGCTCGGCGCTCTCATCGACCGCGACGACCGCGGCTTCATTCTTTCCGGCCCGGATCTCCTTCGCGGTGGCAAGCGGCCGCCGTCCTGGACGCTCGACCGCGATCCTGGTTTGCTGGAAACCAATGTTCCCGGAATTTTTGTCGTAGGCGACGTCCGCCACGGCTCGGTGAAGCGCGTGGCTTCCGGCGTAGGTGAAGGGGCCGTGGTCGTCCAGTTCATGCATCAATATCTGGCCAAAGTTCAATGACGCCCGTTGCCAAAAGAGCCTATCGAATATGACCGAGCTGTTAACCACTCCTCCCGAACAACTCGCTGAACAGTTGCGCAAGATCGCCGTATTCTCGGACCTCCCGCAGGAAGACCTGCTCTGGTTTGTTTCCCGATGTCAGGAGCTCCGCGTTGCCCCGGGCGACATCGTCATGTGTGAAGGAGACAAGCCCGAGTTCATGATCATCGTGCTCGAAGGCGAGATTCGGGCCAGAGCAGAACGGGGTCCAGCCGACGGCCCTGTATTCACCATGAATAGTGGGGAAGTCAGCGGCATGCTTCCTTTTTCCCGCCTCAAAGTCATCACTGTGACGGGGCGGGCCGTCGTTTCTTCTCATTACTTGGCCTTCCACGTCTCGCATTTTGAGGAGATGTTCCATCGCCTCCCCGAACTCGTCCGGCGTTTGGTGGGGTTGCTAGCGGACCGGGTTCGCAACGTCACGCGTCAGGAACAACAGCACGAAAAGCTGGCCGCGCTGGGCAAGCTTTCCGCTGGCCTGGCTCACGAGTTAAACAACCCCTCGGCAGCCGCTCGCCGTTCCGCGGCTGCGCTACGCGATTGTCTTGCCCGGCTCCGCTCCGCCGCGCGCAGCATTACCATTGGGCCCAGCGATTGCGCCAAGCTCGCACAAGTGGAAGAGGAAATCCGCTCCTCCTTGAAGCCCGCTCAATTCAAGGACGAGTTCGCTCGCGTCGAGCGCGAAGAGGCGATCCAGTCCTGGCTCGAATCGCAAAACGTCGCCGAACCCTGGAAGCTGGCTCCCTATCTGGCGGAAGCGAATCTTGGCGAAGCCGATCTGGCGCGCTTTGCCACTGCCGCCGGCGCTTCAGTCGGCCCCGAACTCACGCGCTTCGCCACGCTTCTGGAAATGGATCGCATCGCCGAAGAACTGGAGAACAGCTCCGCCCGCATTTCCGATCTCATCAAAGCCATCAAGGAATACTCCTACATGGATCAGGGCCCCGTGCAGGAAGTGGACATCGAGCGCGGTATCGAGACGACTCTCACCATCATGCATCACAAACTGAAGCGCGGAATTACCGTCACGCGCGATTACGCCCCAGGTCTTCCAAAGGTTATGGCCAGCGGCAGCGAACTCAATCAAGTCTGGACCAACTTGATTGACAACGCTGCCGACGCCATGAACGGCAGCGGCAAACTCAGCATTCGAACCGCCCGCGAAAACGATTTCGTCCTCGTCGAAATCGCCGATACCGGCCCTGGCATCCCCGCCGACGTGAAATCCCGCATCTTCGATCCCTTTTTCACGACCAAGGGCGTTGGCGAAGGCACTGGCCTCGGCCTCGACGTCGTTAACCGCATCGTTAAGAATGTCCGCGGCCAGATTAACGTTACATCCGTCCCGGGCGACACGCGCTTTCAAGTCCGCATTCCGATTCAAGCTCCAGCCCAGGCGCCAGAGCCTGGGTCAAACCCAAACTGAGGACTCTCTATGGCTGACGAATGCACGCATCTCGATCAAATCAAGCGCGTCCAACCAAAAACCAAAGGCTGCGAAGAATGTCTCAAGATGGGCGACAGTTGGGTCCACCTCCGATTGTGTCTTTCCTGCGGACACATTGGCTGCTGCGATTCCTCGAAAAACAAGCACGCCACGAAGCATTTTCATGCCACCAAGCATCCCATCATCCGCTCGCAAGAGCCCGGCGAAAGCTGGATGTGGTGCTACGTCGACGAACTGATGTTTGAGGCCGACTGAACTGGCTGGCCTGCATTTGCCCCAACCGGGCACAAAGACAGCAAACTTGTCATTCCGAGGGCGTTTTGTGCCCGAGGAATCTGCTTTTTTCTGGGACTTTGCACAAGCAGATTCCTCGCTTCGCTCGGAATGCCTTTCTACGAGAGCTTCTAGACAATGCTTAGATTTTCTTCTTGGCAGGAAGCAAGACCGAGCACAGCAGCGCGATCAGCAGCACGCCGCCAACCACCGCCAGCGACACGTCCACGCCGATGTGCACCCACCGCTCGCCGATCATTTTCCCGCCGATAAACACCAGCACGATGGCCAGTCCTTCATCCAGAAACCGCAGGCGGTCGAGTGCTCCGGCCAGCAGGAAATAAAGCGCGCGCAATCCAAGAATCGCCAGAACGTTCGACGTATACACGATAAACGGATCGCGCGTGATCCCGAAGACGGCGGGAATCGAGTCCACTGCCAGCGTCACGTCCGTGATTTCCACCACCAGCAGCACCACAAACAGCGGCGTCGCCAGCATTTTCCCCGCGTTGCGCACAAAAAAAAGTTCCCCGTAGTGCTCTCGCGTCACCCGCAAGTGTTTGCTCACGAAGCGCACGATCCTACTCTTTTCCGGGTGCACGTCCACCTTCCTGAAAAACATGTGAATTCCCGCGTACACCAGAAATCCCCCAAGAATGTAGAGCACCCACGAAAAATGCTCGATCAGCTCCGCTCCCACCGCGATCATCGCGCCGCGCATCACCAGCGCGCCCACCACGCCCCACTCCAACACGCGATGCTGCAAGCGATCTTCCACTGCGAACGCCCGGAAAATCACCAGGAACAAAAACAGATTGTCGACGCTCAGAGCTTTCTCGATCAGGTATCCGGTGAAGAATTCCAGCGCCGGCTGCTCTCCGCGAAAATAGAGCACGCCCAGCCCGAACAACACCGAAACGCCGATCCAACCGCCGCTCGCGATAGCCGCTTCGCGCAGGCTGATTTTGTGTGGATCCCGGTGAAAAACGCGCAAGTCCAGCGCAATCGCCAGGAGGACGAAGGCGTTGAATACAATCCACGTGAGGGGCGAGCCCATGGGCGGCAGCGCTCGCGCCTAGGGAGTCGAACTGCGTGTTTCCGTGGTGTTCAGGTTCGAAAGCTCAATCCGCGTGGTTTGTCCGGCCTCAACCTTGACGGGCACATCCCAGCGCACCTGCTTGTCGCCGGCGTTGGCCCGCAGATTGAGCGTCGATATCCAATATTCTCCCGGGGCAAGCCCGGAGACCGCCGCGCGGCCTTCTAAATCCGTCTCGGCCTGGACCGCAAGAAAGTGCAATTGTGCCGCGTCCGGGGCTGAGCGCTCAACGCGCTTGCGGCGGTCGTTTTGCAGCGCGTCCCATTTTCTTTGCGGGTTCACGCCCTCGAGTTCCAACTCGACACCCGATACGGTTTCCGGATGCGCGCGGATAAATTTTTGCAGCGCGTTCCGGTAATCCTGCCGCAGCTTCTCGTACTTGGCGGGGTCTTGTGTGCGATCCGCTTCCTTGTATTTCGGTCTCGGAAGGCCCTTGGTCACGCCGCCGCTGTTCGAGCGCTGATAGGCGAGCAGGAATTCCGGAACGTTGATGACATCCTCCGGAGAAATCAACTTGTCGACCTCCGGCGACGTGAGGTCAAACGTGTCATGGCCCTTCAGCCAGGTGCGCAGCTCCGGCGAAACTTTCAGCCCGTCGATAAAATCCTCGCGCTTTGGAACCGGGTCCTTGGCCTCCTCCTCTTTGACGATGTCTGCGTAGCTCTTCGTCAAAATGAAAAACGTAAATTGCCGGACGGGTTCCGAGCGCGCCGCCGTGGGCGTGACCCGCGCGAAAAATTCGAGCGAGCCGGTGCCCCCCGAAACCGACTGCCCGGCTGCCCTGCCGCTGAAAACGGGGGCAGCCAATAGAAAAGCGATCCCCAACCAAGCTGTTTTCCTCATGGCCGCATCGTAGCAGATTGCGTCGCGGAGCAGTTAGAGAACAGGGAAGCCGTTGCGCCATCCGCGACGAAAACAAGCTGCGGTGCAGTGGCACAGACTTCAGTCTGTACATCCGCCCGCCACATAAGTCCGCTGGAAAGAATAGTTTCCGCCAAAGGCTGTCCCTGGACGGCGGTGAGTCAGTTTGGATTTTTTGTTCGTGACCCATAAGCGTTTCTATGGGAACAGGGCAAAGCGTAGCGGTTTCTGAGCAGGAAGCAACACTCACCGCCGGGTGTCCCAGGTAGACGGGCCAGGAAAAAGCCAGATGGGTCAGTTTGAATTTTTTGATCGTGACAATATGGGTCAAAATTCAAACTGCCCCATCTCGACAGGCAACTTAATGTCGGCCACAACGTTGTGCCAGCGGAAGTTTCTGACGAGAAATAAGGGTGGCAACGGCTGCCACAAAAGCGAGGGGAGACTAGGCCCCTTGGCTTTGTCCCCATAGCTTGGCGTCAACTACTGCCACGCCAGGCTACCTGTGCGCGAAGAGCAGAAACAAAATCCCGGCGGTGAGCCCCAAAAGCAACAACCCACCCAGAACGCGGAACAACACAGAAGTCGGCGCAGCAGGAATAGGCCCGGGCGGGCGTTTTGGAGGAACCGGCGAATCCAGCACGTCTACGCCAGTGAACTTACGCGGAGGCCCGCCAGCGCGCCCGGAAGAAGCCGCAGCCTCCAGCTCAAATTCGTTTTCCGCGAATTCGTACGGCATACGAAGAGGCTACTCCCTCGAATGAAAGGGTGTCTACACGCTGCCGTGACAGGTCCTTGTAGGGGCGCGCTTTAGCGTGTCCCCTCTGTGTCTCTTCCAGAATCGCTTTTGTAGCGGCGAGTTTACCTCGCCATCTTCTGCCTTCTCTGCGTCTTCTCTGGTGAGATCTTTTCTTCTCTCTCCTCACCACCCGCCACTTCCCTCAAATGAGGCGGAACACCACTTCAATCGTCACCCACGTCGCAACGGGGCGTCGTGCAGCGTCGTGCGCGGGAACGAATTTCCAGCTTCGCACCGACTGCACCGCTCGTTCATCCAGCCCCATGCCGATCCCCTGCATGACTTGCACTTGCGCCGGGCGGCCGTCAGCGCCAATTAAGACGCGCAGCATAACTCTGCCTTGCGTCTTCGCCTCGCGCGCTTCGTCGGTGTACTGCGGATCCGGACAGTACGCGCAGGATGGGAGTGTCATCGCATTCGCGTAAGGGCCGCCGTAACGATCACCTTGACCTGCCCCTGTCCCTTCATCGTCGCCCATGCCGCCATCTTTTCCCGACCCAAAGCCGTGCCCGCTGCCCGGACCTGCTGAGTTTGAATCATTCTTCATCCACGGCAATCCCAGATTCGTGATGACTGGCGGAAACGGAGACGCGTTGGGATCAAACACGGCCGTGGGAACGGGAAGTTCGGGAGCCGTGTTCACGATCCGGCGCGGGGGCAGGATGGGCATGGAAGAACCCGGCGCGAGAAGTCCGTGTCTCGCGGGCCTTGGATCGTTCTCGCCTCCACCACTTTTCACACCGAGAGATGGCCGACCGAAATGAGCATTGTCGGGAGCGCGAAAGAAGGTAAAAGCAAAAGGATTGTGGGGTGGAGTCTCAGGCCCCCCGCCTGATGGTTTCGGCGACCGTACCCCCAGAAGAAATACTCCAGAGGCCAACAGCATGTGCGTGAGGAAAGAAACTGTTCGGGAGCGATTGGCGAAAGCTTGACTACCTTGCGTCATCAGGTGCAGCGGCGCGCCGTTCGCAGAAGAAGGAAAGATACGCGCGGGCGCAAGGATTTGCTGAAAATTCTCCCGGATGCGCTGAATCAAAGAATCTTGCGATGACGAAAAAGAGGAGAAGAACCGCGACACTGGATCGCGCATGGCCGGGCCTCCACGCACGCCTCCGCATTCGCGCAATGACCTGTGAAGGTGAGGCGTGCCGCGAACGCGTTGTGAGAACGCAACACCGCCCAATTGGTTGCCTGAAAAAAAAGCTCCGTGAGATTCCAGGAAAGAAACTTCAGAGGAGACGGAACAAAACCTCGATCGTAGCTCTGCAGGGGACGGGCTTTCCATTCGGTCCAGTGCACGGGCGCATCTTCCACGTCCTGACGCCCGAGACTGCTTTTTCTTCCAGCCCAAGACCTGGACCATGCAGCACGTGCGGATCCGCCACGCGCCCGTCCAGCATGATGGTAATGTCGAGAAGAACGGAGCCCTGGTACTTCGCTTTGCGCGCCTCATCCGAGTATTCAGGCGTAGGGCAATAAATGCACTCGGGCTGGCCAACGCCATTCACGCCGGCGCGGAACATGCCTCCGCCCGTTCCGCCGCCTTCACCAGGCCCGAGACCTCCACCCGAACCACTTCCGATTCCACCGCCTTGGCCCGTGCCAATTCCGCCGCCTCCGCCAGGTCCGGCGGAATAATTCACTGACGCAGCCAACGGATCACCCATATTGCTGAGCGCTGGATTGCTAACCTTTAAGTCGGGTGGACCGAGAAGGGAAGGATCCACGGCGAGCTTGGGATTGGGATTTCGAATGACCGGCGCGGGCGGAGTAAATTGCGTGTATTGAAACTTCGGCGCTTTTCCTTTTGTAGGAGGCAATTGCTCGTGCGCGCCGCCGCCACCGCCGCCGCCTGCTTTGTTCGCGCCCGCGGGAAGCTTCGCGAGGTACGGCGAAATGTCCAGTATGCCGGTGTCGACTTTGGTCTTCGCCTGGGTGGTCTGAACCACGCGCCAACCAATGGGAACTACAAGCAATGTGATCACTGCTGCGTGCAAAAGAATCGCGAGCGCCTGACTCGGGCCGAACTTCTCGTCCTTTGACCAAATGTCTTTCACCTTGATGGGTGTGATCCCCGGTGGCAGAGGCGGCTGCTTGGGTGGTGAGAAAAAGTCTTTGATGCGCGTGCCAAAGCCGCCGAAATTCGCACCCCAGGCCACAGCCAATTTGCTATTGACGGGGCGGTTGGAAGAGGGGCCTGCTTTAAAAAATTCCCCGAGGTTGCCGAGAAGCCCGGAGCCGAAAGAAGTCTGCGTGAAGGGCGCATCCTTGCGCTCGCGCACTTTGATGGGACGCTCGGTCAGAAACTGTTTCAGGTTTGACCAGAAATCATCGGGGACCAAGATGGATGGCCGGCCGAACTTTGGGACGTACGGAGAAGGGGTTTGCACTCCCGAGGCGTTGGGCCTCATGGCTGAAGGCGGCACAAGATTGTTGATTCTGTTCGGCACCGTTTCCCTCTACTATAGACGCACTTCCCCTGCCTTTGGTATCCCTGAGCGATAGGATTCTCGCAGGCCTCGAAAGGTTGCGCGCCCCCTGCGGCTGACACCACCTACATTCATTGTAACATACGTGGTTCAACTGCTTTCCGATGTTTCCCGCCGTGCACCTGGAGGAACAGGACTGCGTGTTGAACGGGTGTAGAGGAAGGTTGAACGGCGCGGCGGCGCCCTGCCCGCAACTCATTTCGTGGAAACGTCGAAAACCGCACCCTGAAACCTACAGGGATGCGGCACCCCTTCGTTCTCTTGGTTCGGTTTATGCTCCACCCGCCTACCTATCTCGATTACCAAAATCGAAACCGACTCCCATGATTTTCATTAGGACCGAAGGTGGGTTTGAGTCGTAGAACTCCGGTCGCGATTGCCGGTCTTCGATGCCGTCGCGAAGCAGGATTTTGAGAGTTGAGCGAGAATAAAGAAGAAATGCTCACCGATCTGAGTCCATACGAATCAGCGAAGAGCCCTTGACTGCAGGACCGAATAGGTTGCCTCTTTCTCTTTGCCCTTCGTGTTCGTGAATTGAACCTCGAACCCCTTACCAGTTCGTTTCGCTAAGAATGTGTCGCCCGCTCTTAAGGGTACGCACTTCGACCAAGCCCAAGCCCTGTCGCAAGCGATGATATAGGCATTGCCATCCGAAGCCTGAACGAACATTGCGTTCAGAACGTGCTGCCAGCGAATCGAATTATCTGAAGTTCTACAATTCATCCGAAGATTCGGCGTGGTGGTTGCGTTTCCGTAAGTCGTGTTTCCATACGTGGACGTGGTCATTGTTGTGTCACTGGAGCCAGAGATGTCGCAAGCCGTCGAGATGCCACCGTTCGTTTGAACCGTATAGGGAACCGATTCCGATTGCAGAACCTTGAACGTCAGCGAAGCGGCCACTTGACCGGAAATCGGTTGGAACCATGACGGATCCATTAGGGGGTTAATTTGATAATCGCTCAGGGTGACGTCGTTCGTTGTTGTGCTGCTGACAAAATGGCGCTTGAAAGGAATGTAAACACCGTCCACAACTCTCCAGTCCGAAAGGTCCGTCGTTGTCGGTCCGTTGGCGCTGGTAGCCGTAATGCGCACGAGGCGACCAGTGCTCGTGTCCTGATTGAATTCCCCTTGGACAGCACTGCTTGCTATCTTCAGCTTGGTTGTCGAAGCACCGCCAATCTGTTCGGTTCCAGCCGAGACACAACTGTATTCATTACGGTGTTTTACAATATAAATCGGGTCCAATCGAAGGCTGCCTTGCAGGTCTTGCAAAATAGTCGGCGGAATGAGGGTGGTCATCTTTCCTGTAATCATGTAGTTGAATTCGGGAGTTACGACCACGGTTGAGCCTTCTCCGGTGCTCGGTTGTAACGTCGCACGTATGCTGCCCGACCATATAGTCACTCGTTCTAAGCGATTTGTCCTCGTGCCGCTTGGGTTGCTGGTTACGCTCGTCGATACATATCGGCTGGCCGTGAGTGATGCAAGCTCGTCTGCCGCTCCATAAGTACTCAACAGTTTATCAAGAGCCTGCGAACAGTCCTGCTGGCTTGGTTGTGCAGAAGTACTGGGCGACGCAAGCATTGCATTCAAGACAGTATCGGACACACCAGCCGACTTGAGCTGAATCAAGGCATCGGGACTAGTATCAAACTTGGTGGAAGACCTTTGAATTGTCAGGATGATGGTTGCATCGCCTATACCGGATTTGGACATGTTGACGATGTCCGAATTCGACAAGACGTGCTGGGGTTCCTGGGAGTTGGCTGCGCTGATCAAGGTCATCGCGAGCAGAATAAGAAGGGCGGGTCTCATCCAAACACCTCGATAGAGTCTCGATTTCAACACATTTTATCGTGCTGAGACTGTCTGGAATGTTTCATATAATGACCCTATTTCACATCTGTCAAGTACGCTCAGTAACAACGGTCCCCACTAATCTTGGTGGTTGTAGGCGAGTGGAGCGCAACTCCGCGTCACCGTAGTCTCGGGTCCCGATGGAATATAAAACCCGGTGGCATCCTTGAAGGATCACCACCGGGTCGGCGGGTGGCGCAGAGAATCTATCCGCAAAATCTTGTGGGGCATAACGCAACGCGAGGAGTATATCATTCAGGCACCAACCTTCGTAGGATAGAGGCGTGGGTGCCGCTCGATAAGAGCGAAGGCGTTGTCAAGAGACACT
>CAZGBQ010000011.1:35036-42615 GCA_964524045.1 uncultured Acidobacteriaceae bacterium | reverse complement strand
TCCTGATATTGGCGCTTGGTGCGCGCCGTGTCGCGGTCCAATCGCGCGATGCGCGCGCCGGGAAACTCCTTGCGCAGCCTTTCTTCGAGATGCTCCGAGCCTTCGCCAAAGAAATAGATATATTTCGACTGGCACTTGGGACAGAGCTGCGGAATCGCCTGGATCGAGCCGCAATAATGACATTCCAGACGATGGCGCTGCTTGTGGTGCGTCATGGAGATGCTGCAGTTGACGCACTGGACCGAAGCACCGCAGCTACGGCATAAAACCGACCACGAATATCCCCGCCGATTGATGAGAATCAGGGCCTGGGTTCCATTCGCAAGGCATTCCTGAACACCGGCGTGGAGCTTGGCAGAAATCGGGCTCGTCTGATGGGTTTGCTGAAATTCTTCGCGGAGGTCCACGATTTCGACGCTCGCGAGCGACCGGTCAGCCACGCGCGACGGAAGGATCAGCAATTCATATTTTCCGTTCCGCGCGTGATGGTAGCTCTCCATCGAGGGCGTCGCAGAACCCAGCAGGGCCACTGCGCTTTCCATCTTCGCCCGAACGATCGCGACGTCGCGCCCGTGATAGCGCGGCGTTTCTTCCTGTTTGTAACTGGTTTCCTGTTCTTCGTCGACGATGATCAACCCGACGTTTTCGAGCGGCGCGAAAATGGCCGAGCGCGTGCCCACGACGACGCGCGCTTCGCCGTTCCGGACGCGCCACCATTCGCGCGCGCGCTCGACATCGCTAAGCGCGGAATGCAAGACCGCCACGCCCTCGAACCGAGCGCCAAACCAGGAGCGGCACTGCCTTCCTACCCACAAGGTCAGGGCGATTTCCGGCACCAGGACAATCGCAGTCTTGCGACGCGCGAGTGCTTCCTGGGCGGCGCGCAGGTACACCTCGGTCTTGCCGCTCCCCGTTACGCCATGAAGCAACTGGACGCCGAATTCGCCCAGTTCGAAGCGCGCCCGGATTTCCTTTAGTACTGCCTCCTGCTCGGCATTGAGCTCATGCGCCGGCGGCGTATAGCCGGAGTCAAAGGGATCTTCCGCTGGATCCAGGTGTTCCTCCCAGCTTTCAAGGAAGCCATCGCGCAGCATGCGTTCGACCGCCGAGCGTGAAACCTTCGCCAGCCTTAACAGTTGCTGGATGGGAAGCGGCCCACGCTCAGTTTGGAGAAGCGTCCGAACCCGCTCTTCTCTTTCTGCCAGCGCTAATCCGGGATCGCTGGCAACCGATGCGGTTTTCCACGCGATGACTCGCTGCGTTTTTCTCTTTTTGTCCTGGACATCCTCCCGAATTTCAATCAAGCCCAGGCGTTGCAGCTTTTGCAGAGCGGCCAGCTGAAGCCCCAGTTTCGACGCTTGCGTCAATGACATCGAGTCTTTCTTTTCTTTGAGCCTGGCGAGAAACTCGATCTCCGGTCGCGTTAAATCTGAGGAAAGCCTGTAGCCATTCGAGCTATCGGCGGCTTGACGGCCTGATTGGGTGAGTGCAATTCGGCGCTGCGATTTCAGTTCGACGAGCGGCGGAAGCATGGCGCGGAAGACTTCGCCGATGGGCGCGAGATAGTAGCCCGCAATCCAGTGCGCCAGCTCAAGCAACTTTGGTCCAAGCGCGGGCGCTAAGTCGAGTACGCGTGTAATCTCGCGAACCTTCTGGCCCTCGGGAGCTTTCTCAACGAATTCAACAACCACGCCAACCAACGACTTCCTGCGAAATGGCACCAGGACACGGCTGCCGGGCTGCACGGCCGCGCGCAACCGGTCCGGCACTGCGTAAGTGAACGTAGTTCGCAGCGGCACTGGCAATGCCACATTGCATAGAGGAGAGTGCATCTCGCCGTGTAGTGTATCAGCCCAAAGAAGCTCAAAAGTTCAAGGTTGAGAGTGGAACCAGAAAAAGTGCCTCAGCAGGGTTGAATGCATGATTCCGCCGGCCGCAGGCCTCAGCGGCCGATCAGGAAAATACCGGCAAAGATCGCAGCGATACCCGCCCACTGCCATCGGGAAACGTGTTCCCGCAGAAAAATGGCAGCCAGGCCAACGGTAACTGCTCCGTAGAGCGAACCAAGAACGCTGATGACCGCAACGTGCTCCATTTGCATGCCTAGATTGCTCAGCACAAACGCGAGCGTATCCAACGCGCCCATGCCGAGCGCCATCCACCGAACGTTTCCCCGCGGAAGGCTCATGGGTTGGCGGACCGCGAAAATCATCAATCCCGCCAACAACGAGCTGGTCAAGCGAATCATCCAGACCGTTTGCACGGCTCCGATGCGGGGAACGGCGCGGTTGCCGAGCAGCCAGAACAAGACACCGAATCCGGCGGATGCCGCGATGGCCCAGCCAATCCCGCGGGTGTTGGTCTTTGAGTGGACAGAATTCTCTGCGGCCTCTTCACGGGGCGCGGCCTCTCCTCCCGCGACCACGACGACACCAAACAATATGAAGAAGATGGCTGCAATTCGTGCTCCGGAGAGATGATCGCCTCCCAGCCAGGAGAGGAGCAGTGTCAGTGCGGGATAGCTTGCAGAGAGTGGAGCGACAACCGCCATCTTGCCGATTTCGAAAGAGCGGTATAACGAAAGCGTGGCGCAAGCATTGACAGCTCCAACGAAAAATCCCCACGCCCACGGCTGCCATCCGGAGCCGTCCGCGAGATGCCCCCAGCCGCCGAGCCAATGCATGGCGACCGTCAGCAGCAGAAATCCCGTGAACTGCATGTAGAAGAGCGTGCGAAGCGCGCCAATGCGGTGCGTTGAGAAACGAGCGGTAAAGTCCGCGCCTCCCCAGCCGATTGCGGTCAGCAACCCAAGGAGAATGCCCATGACAGACTAGGAGGACTTGCCTTTCTTTCCCTGGAGTCCGAGCAGCGTCATCACTTTCTGGAGGTCTTTCCAGACTTCGCCCTTGGCGTTGGGGTTGCGTAAGAGATACGCCGGGTGATAGGTGGCCATGAGTTTGCTTTGCCGGTAATCAAGCCATTGGCCGCGGAATTGAGAGATTCCGCGATTCGTTTGCAGCAGCGTCTTTGCCGCGACAGCGCCAAGGCAAACGATCACCTTCGGAGAGATTACTTCGAGCTGCCGGAGCAAAAATGGCGAACAGGTGGTGATTTCGTCCTCTTCGGGCGTGCGATTTTCCGGGGGACGGCATTTCACGACGTTGCAAATGTACACGTCTTTGCGCTGCAAGCCCATCGCTTCGATCATTTGCGTGAGCAGTTTTCCGGCGCGGCCAACAAAGGGCAGGCCTTGCGCGTCTTCATCGGCGCCCGGGCCTTCTCCAACGAATACCAATTCGGCCTTGGGATTTCCATCACCGAAAACAATCGTGTGGCGATGCCTATGAAGCTTGCAGCGAGTGCATTCTCCCAAGTCCTCGCGAATTCGCAGGAGTGTGTCGTCGACGATCTTGTCGGCGGCATCGAAGAGGGATGGTCCCGGCGAGGCCGGCAACGACAGCGACGAAATCTTCGCCGGCGCTACGGACTCAGCCTTTTGGAGGCCGGGCTTGCGATAAGTCTTCGGCAAAGTGGATTCCTCTCGCGGGCCATTAGGCCAACTAGAAAATGCAGCTGTTGTTTGCTGCGCCGGTTCGGTTGGGAGGCTTTCTACTGCATGGCGATCGCGGTAGAACAAGCGGATCCCGAGATCCTCGTAGAAGGTCAATCTTTCCGTTAGCTTTTTCCGCAGAGTCTCTGGAATTTGCCCGGCCATAGGATCAAACGCTGGAATGCCGGCCGCCTGCGGTCTGAAGAACAGCACGGAGCCGTATGACCTCATCCAAGATGCGCAGCGCCACATCGCTCTTGGGCATTTTGGGGAGAGCAAGGTCTCGTCCATCCAGCGAGAATAGGGTCACGACGTTGGTGTCGCGGTCGAAGCCCGCGCCTTCCGCCGTAACGTCGTTTGCCACGATCAAATCGGCATTCTTGGAAGCGAGCTTTTTCCGCGCATTCTCCGCGACGTGATCTGTTTCTGCAGCGAATCCCACGACGATTCTCGACCCTTTGTTTTTCGCAACTTCCGCGAGGATGTCCGACGTAGGTTCCAAAGCGATGGCTAGCGGCGCATTTCCCTTCTTAATCTTTTCCGCACTGCGGTTGACAGGGCGGTAGTCGGCTACGGCCGCTGCCAGGATCGCAATGGTGGCTTCGCCGAACCGCTCTACGACCGCGCGATGCATTTCCCCGGCGGAGCGCACATCGATGCGCTCGATGCCCGCGGGAGTCTCCAGGTTTACAGGTCCGCTGACCAAAATGACCCTGGCGCCGCGGCGCGCGGCAGCCTCGGCAACGGCGAAACCCATTTTGCCGGACGAACGGTTCGTAACATAGCGGACAGGGTCGAGATCTTCACAGGTTGGGCCGGCGGAGACGAGAATCGTTTCTCCTTCCAAATCCCGCTGCACCTTGAAGACTTCACGCACCGCCGCAAGAATGTCTTCCAGGCCTGCAAGGCGGCCGGCCCCGGTCATCCCGCATGCGAGATAGCCCTCCGCGGGATCGACGATGTTCGCCCCGCGTGTGCGCAGGGTCTCAACATTTTCCTGCGTGGCCGAGTGATTCCACATGTTCACATTCATGGCCGGTGCGACCACGACCGGCGCGGTGCACGCAAGATGCAGCGTGGTGAGGAAGTCGTCGGCGACGCCGCGCGCAAATTTAGCGATGATATCCGCAGTGGCGGGCGCCACTAGGAGAAGATCTGTGCGTTGCGCGACGGCGATATGCTCTATCGCGCTTTCGAGATTGGCTTCGCCGCCGGAAGAATCGGCGAACAGATCGGTGATCACTTTTTGTCCGCTCAGCGCGGCAAAGGTCAGCGGAGTGACGAATTCCCGCGCGCCGCGGGTCATGACCACTTGCACGCTGTGGCCATCCTGCTGGAGGCGGCGCACGAGTTCAGCGGCCTTATAGACCGCCACTCCTCCCGTCACTCCCAATGTGATTCGCATGTCAGCTTCTGGCCGGGCGTTATTTCTTCCGCTTGGTCCCGTCCTTGTCCGCGTCGTCGCCGGCCTTCTCGGGAACGTCATATTCGAGCAGGCCTTGCTCCAGTTCGTCGCAGGCAATCCGCGTCGCCTTCTGCGTCCTCAGGTTCTCAACCATGGGCGGCGCACCGGCCATGATTTGCCGCGCGCGCCTGGCCGCGAGCACCACGTACGCAAACTGGCTCTCCGGAGCTTTCGTCTGCACGGTCATCTCAGTTTTTCCCTCTCAGAACGATTCTAGAATTCTTTGAACGCTTAGCTCAACGTTTCTGCGTCTCTTTTCGGCGGCCGCAACCGCCCCCGGACCAACTCTCTCGTTGCGCCTTTCTTCAGCAGAACGATCCCGTTCTTTGACAACAATCTCTTGTATTTTCTTGCCTGCCCCATCGACGTTGTCATTCACAACATGGTAGTCATAATACTCGACGAGAGCCTTTATCTCCGTCTTCGCCTGTCGCAATCTTCTCTGAATCTCATCTTCGGAATCCATTCCGCGTGCGCGTATCCTTCGCTCCAATTCGTCAACGGACGGAGGCAGAATAAAAATGCTGACTGCGTTTTCCCTGAGTTTCCCTTGTTGGACTTCTTGCGCTCCTTGCACGTCGATTTCGAGAATCAAGTCGACGCCCTTATCTTGCGCTTCAAACCAGTTTTCCCAGGGAGTGCCGTACCAATTCTTTCCAAATACCCGGGCGTACTCCAGGAAAGCTCCTTCATTTATCATCTGCTGGAATTGTTCTTGCGTGACGAAATTGTAGCATTTACCTGCGCTCTCCGCCGCTCGGGGATCCCTCGTTGTGCAGGAAACCGAAAGCATCGTATTTGGCAGCTCGAGAATTTTTTGGACCAGTGTAGATTTCCCCGATCCCGAGGGGCCAGATACGATGAAAATGATCGGCTTTTTCGGGTCGTTCATACCTATTCGATGTTTTGAACCTGTTCCCGCAATTTTTCGATTTCCGCTTTGATCTCCAGCGAGAGTCCGGTAATCGCAAGAGCTTCACTTTCCACGCCAGGGGTTTTGGAAAGCATGGTGTTGGCTTCGCGATGCATTTCTTGCAACAGGAAGTCCAGTTTCTTGCCCAACTCGCCTGCGCCGTCCAGCAGCTTGGTGAATTGTTGCAGATGGCTTCGCAGGCGGTCCAATTCTTCACTGATATCGCTGCGTTCTGCAAGCAGCGCGGCTTCCTGCGCCAGCCGCGCCTGGTCGATGGCCGTCCCGCCAAGCAATTCTTTGAGGCGAGTCTCCAGGCGCCGCGCAAAAGCGGGGCGCAACGAAGCCGCCAGCCCGCGGACCTGTTCCACCTGATCCGCGATGCGCGCCAGCCGGTCGCGCAACTCGGCTACCAGATGCCTGCCCTCTGCGCGACGCATCTCGTCCAGTTTCGCGAGGGCTTCACGCAGGCAGGTCTCGAGCGCCTGCCCAAGCCTTTCCTGGTCTTCCACCGCTTCCGGCACCGTGCCGTTCAGGCCGGCAATCACGCCCGGCAAGCGAAGCAGCGAGACGACATCAACATTCGCCGCCGCGCTTGTACCGCGCATCAGCGATTCAGCAGCGTACAAGTACGCCTGCGCCAGCTCCTTGTTGACTTGCACGGGAGCGGCAGTTCCTGGTTCAGCGTTCACATAAATTTCCAAATGCCCGCGGTGGATGCGCTCGCGCACGATCTGGCGCAAGCGCAGGTCATAAAGGTCAAAACCCTCCGGCAGTCGCAACTTCAGGTCGAGAAAGCGGTGATTCACGCTCTTGACCGTGACGCGCACCGCCCAACCATGTTGCTCGTGGCGCGCTTGCGCGTAGCCGGTCATCGACAGGCACTCAGGATGCTTTGTGGAACTTGGATGCTTTTCGCTCATGAGGGATCGTGCCGGGACTCCAGGTTGGCTGGTGCGACCTGTGTTGCCGCCACCATGTCATCATCGGCAAATTGCAAGTCGTGCAGCCGCGCATAGGTGCCGCCACGAGCAATCAATTCCACATGCGTGCCCCTTTCGCGAATCTGGCCGTCCTCCAGGACCAGGATCTTGTCAGCGCGGCGAATGGTGGCCAGGCGGTGAGCGATGACAAAGGTTGTGCGGCCAACCATCAGGTTTGCGAGCGCTTTCTGCACGTAGAGTTCAGATTCGGCATCGAGTTCAGAGGTGGCTTCATCGAGAATCAGAATCGGCGAGTCCTTTAAAATGGCTCGCGCAATAGCAACGCGCTGGCGCTGCCCGCCGCTAAGCCGTGTGCCGCGCTCGCCAAGGAGAGTATTGTATCCGTTCGGGAGCTGACTGATGAAGTCGTCCGCAAGTGCCGCTTGTGCAGCGGCGATGACCCTCTCCCTCGGGACGTTGGTCAGTCCATAACAGATGTTGTTCCATACCGTATCGTGAAACAGAATGTTTTCCTGCGTTACCATAGCGATTTGGTTGCGCAAGGATTGCAATGACACCGAGCGAATGTCGACGCCGTCAATCCGTATCACCCCTGAACTAGCCTCGTAAAACCTCGGGAGCAGATTGACGAGCGTGGTTTTGCCGGCGCCACTCGAGCCCACCAGCGCAATCACCTCGCCTTTTGCGGCCGTGAAGTCGATCCCGCGCAG
>CAZGBQ010000011.1:0-34936 GCA_964524045.1 uncultured Acidobacteriaceae bacterium | reverse complement strand
AGCCCACCAGCGCAATCACCTCGCCTTTTGCGGCCGTGAAGTCGATCCCGCGCAGGACCGGTGTGGCGTCGTAGGAGAAGCTGACATTGCCAAACTCAATTTCTCGCGAAAAACTTCGCAAAGTGCTCGCCCCAGGCGCGTCTTGTTCCTCCGCCAAGTCCAGGAACTTGAAAACCTGAATCGTGGCGCCTTCCGCTTGTTGAAATTGCTGGTAGACCGACCCCATGCGCTTCACAGGCTCATAGGATTTGAAGAGCGCGATCACAAAGGCGAAGAACATGCCCAAGGTCATTTGCTGCAATCTAATTTTGTCGCGGGCGTAAAGGAGAAGCAGGGAAACGACCAGAGGCTGCAGCAGGTCCATAAGCGGAGAGCTGGCCACATAAGCGCGGACCCAACGCATGGTCTCTCGAAGCAGCCGCTGGGCGGCGGCGCGAAACTTTCGAATCTCAAACTCCTCCATGCCGAACGCTTTAACCACGCGGTTTCCGCTGACTGTTTCCTGCAATATCTGGCTCAATTCGCCCAGCCGCGTCTGACTATCCTGCACGGAGTGGCGAATGCGCCTCCCTAGTTTTCCTATCGGCCACAGAACCAGCGGCAAAAAGACTGCCGAACCAAGGGCCATGGCCCAATCGATGCGTAGAAGCACAGCGGTAAAAACGAGCAACGAGAAACTCTGGCGGAACAAATCGGCAAGGTACTCGGATAGAGCCAAGCGCGCCCGTTCTACATCATTGATCACCACAGACATCAGCCGTCCCGCCGGCTGGTGCTGAAAAAAACCGATCGGTTGACGAATGAGCTTTGCATACACCTGATTGCGCAAATTGGTTACCGCGGAGTGGCCGATCCATTGGATCAAGGAATTGCCTACGAATTCGGCAATGGCTTTGACCACGAAAACGGTCAACAGGGACAGGGAAACCACGCTCCAAACATTGTGGATTCGAGGCGGAAAGAACTGGTTCAAGTAAATCGTCTTGCTTGTAAAAGGAATGGTGAATAGCGGAAGAACAGAATCGCTCGCGGCCGGATTCAGCACACGATCAATGATGGGCACGATTAGAAATACAATCGCGCCTTCTGCAATGGCCACTACCGCCAGTGACACGACGCCGAGAATCAACGGCACCAGGTATGGCCGGACGTACCCTAGCAGCCTCTTCAATTGCGGTGATAACCACGACGTCAAGCCGGAAACTCCCTGAATCGCTCACCCGTTACGCTATTCGCGGCGCTGCGGCATGTCAAGTTTTCGAATGCGCGCGTATTTCGAAAGAGCAGTATACGGGGGCTATTTTTCTATGTCGCGGTGAATGACTTTGGCCGGATAACGGCGCCTCTCGAGCGCCTTTCTCACTTCTTCCGCCAACATCACTGAACGATGCTTGCCGCCGGTGCACCCAAACGCAATGGTCAGGTAGCTTTTCCCCTCGCGGATGTAGTGCGGGATCAAATAGGTCAGCAGGCTTTTAATGCGCCGCAGGAACTCGCCGGTTTGCGGAAACGAACGGATGTACTGCCGGACCTTCGGGTCTTGGCCGGTGTAGGGGCGTAACCGAGGAACGAAATGCGGATTGGGCAGGAAGCGTACGTCAAAAACCAGGTCCGCGTCCGAGGGCACGCCATACCGATATCCGAAACTCACCACCGAGACCAACAACGGCCTCTTGTCTGGATGCTTGAACCGCGTAGTAACAAAATGGCGCAGCTCGTGCACATTGAACTGAGTGGAGTCAATCACTACGTCCGCCAGCTTTCGAATGGGCTCCATGAGCGCTCGCTCGTGGTTTAGGCTCTCGCGCACGGAATAGTTTTTTCCCAGGGGATGAGGACGGCGTGTTTCACTGTAGCGTCGCAGGAGAGCATCCTCGTTCGCCTCGATGAAGACCAGCGTAATCGGGTGATCTTTCTTGAGATGCCTCAAAAGCGGGGGCAACTTCTCCAGCTGCAGGCCCTCGCGGGCGTCCACCAGCAGCGCAGCGCGGGCGAAGTCACCCCCTCCGGCGGAGTGCAGATCTGCAAAAATAGGGATGAGATCAACCGGAAGGTTATCGACGCAATAAAAGCCCATGTCCTCGAAGGCTTTCAGCACCGTGCTCTTGCCGGATCCTGATAATCCAGTGAGGATAACGAGCTGGCGGGCGTCGGGTCGTGTGTGCGGCTTCACCGGTCGCGGCTCAGACCTTTACGCGGCGCTGATGTGTGCTGGGAATGCGCATGTCCTCGCGATACTTCGCCACAGTGCGCCTGGTCACATGAATTCCGGCTTCGTCCAGCTTCTTGGCGATCTGCTCGTCGGTAAGAGGCTTGGCGCCATCTTCTTCGTCGATCATTTTCTTGACCAGCCGCTTCAGCGTCAGCAGCGACATTCCGCCGCCTTCCGGCCCGTTCACGGATTCGCTGAAGAACGAGCGCAATTCCAGCACGCCTTGCGAAGTGTGCGCATATTTGCTCGCCACCGCGCGGCTCACAGTGGAGGGGTGAACGCCGACTTCTTCCGCCACTTCTTTGATCATCATGGGCTTCAATGCATCGGGACCGTGGTCGAGGAATTCGCCTTGCCGGGCGATGATCGACTGACAGACGCGCAGAATCGTATGTTTGCGCTGCTCGATGTTTTTCATTAATTGCACGGCGGCGGTGAAGCGTTCCTTGACATAGTTGCGCACGTCGCGGTCGGCAGCGTCTTTGATGAGCAGCCGGCGGTACGTGGGGCTCAAGCGCAATTGCGGCATGTCATCTTCGTTAAGAAAAGCCTGCCACTGCGCATCCACTTTGCGGAAGTAAACGTCCGGTTCAACCAGCCGCGCCTCCGTCTTGTTGTAGCGAAGGCCGGGCCGCGGATCGAGCTTCTTGATCACGTCGAGCGCGCGCTTTACCACTTCCACGGGACGGTTCAACGCGCGCGCAATTTCTTTCAGTTGATTCGATTGCACCTGCCGGAGGTGTTCGGAAACAATCTGCTGCGCCAGCGAGTTCTGCGGATCGAAGGCCTTCAGTTGCAGCAGCAGGCACTCGCGCAAGTCGCGCGCGCCCACGCCGATGGGATCGAAATCCTGAACGACGGCTATCGCGTCTTCCAGGTCGTCTGCCGAGTATTTTCCATTCTCAGTGAGTTCTTCGGACGATGCCGTGAGATAACCGTTCTCATCCAGATTGCCGATGATGTTTTCCGCGACCTCGCGCACCGCGTCGGAACAAATGGTGACGCTCAGCTGCCACTGAAGATGTTCGGTCAGCCCAGTCGGAGACGAGAGAAACTTTTCAAAGGATGGCCGCTCGGAAACTTCGCGTTCCTGTGACTGCCCGCCGTCGCCTCCGGTGTCCAGGTACTGGTTAAAGAAAGTCCCGACGTCAAATTCGTCGAAGGGATTGGGCTCCGGCTTCTCCGGAACTTTCTCCGTTTCTTCCTTGAGAAACGTCTCGTCGCTGTAATTGTCCGCTTGGGTTGGCTCTTCGCTTTGCTCCTCAAGAACCGGGTTGGCGATCATCTCCTGGTTGATCATTTCCTTCAGTTCGAGGCGGTTCAGCGCGAGCACGCTGACCATCTGCACCAGGCCGGGCGTAAGAATCTGCTTCTGCGCCACCTTCAGGTTGAGTTTGAGTCCTTGCCAAGCCATCGACGGTCTCGTTCTTCTCTTTCTGTCCTCGAATCAGTTGAGGCGGAAATGATCGCCCAGGTACACGCGCCGCACTTCCGGATCAGCGCTCAATTCGTCGGGGCGGCCCTTTCGAAATATTCTCCCATTTTTCAGAATGTACGCGTGATCCGTTACGCTAAGAGTTTCGCGGACGTTATGATCGGTGATGAGCACGCCTATTCCCGACTTCGCCAGATCGCGGATGATTTCCTGGAGATCCTTCACGGTTAGAGGGTCGATTCCTGAAAAGGGTTCGTCGAGCAAAATAAAAGAAGGTTGCAGCGTCAGGGAGCGCGCAATTTCCAGCCGGCGGCGCTCGCCGCCCGAGAGCGTGTAGGCTCTGCTTGTTCTGACTGTTTCCAGACCCATTTGCACCAGCAGCTCCTCGAGCCGGTCGCGCTGTTGTTGGGGAGTGAGGGGGAGGGTCTCCAGCACCGCGAGCAAGTTCTCTTCGCTGGTAAGTTGTCGAAAGACCGAGGGTTCTTGTGGCAGGTAGCTGATTCCGCTTCGGGCCCGGAGGTACATGGGCAGGTCTGTGATTTCGTCGCCGTTCAGCAGCACGCGCCCGGAGTCTGGCCGGGCGAGACCGACGAGAATATAAAACGTTGTCGTCTTTCCTGCGCCGTTCGGGCCAAGCAGCCCGACGACTTCACCCTGACCTATCTCCAGTTCGACGTCGTCAACAACCTTGCGGCCACGATAAGACTTGCTTAACTCGAGGGCCTGAAGCTTCAGCATACCGTAGTCATTTCTCGACCCGGTGCTTCGTCAACGTCCGCGAACCATTTTCTGAATCCACGATGATCGTATCATCCGCTAAAAAGAAGGTCAATTGACGCCCCGTCGTGGTCCCTTCCGTAGCGTCAAAAATTGTGGGCTGTCCGCCGCTCATCACGAATTTCCCGTCTGCCGCAGAGTACTCACCGCGCTCGGCGCTTGCTCTCCGCGTGCCTTGCAAAACCGTCACGCCTCCCGTCCCGGCGGCCCGGCTGATTTGTTGCGCGCCAGCCAGCGCCTTGCGCGGCGTTGCGGGGTTGGGCTGAATCGCCGCGGCGTTATCATTGCGCGTGAAATACAAGTCCGCCACGGGAGCGCGCATTTCCTGCTCCGTTGACTTGGCTATAACGTTTTTTTCCAGGCGCGCGGTGCCATTGGCATCGTTATAGGTCAGGCTCCCCGCCGTAACATGCCAGAGTTTTGTTTTCGCCGGCGCCGATTGTTGCCTAGCCAAGGGTGGCGTCTGAGTTTGCGCCGGCGTTTGAGGGAACACCGCGCGAACACTTCCCATAGCATTTAGGATTCTCGTTTCCCGCAACAATTCTATGGAATCCGCTTCCATCACAGAATCTCCCTGCCACAGCCGCGCATTTCCCGTGTACAAGGCCCTGGAGGTCTTGGAATTCGCAAGCAACTTGTCCGCCGAGATGTTCGCTGGCGTTCCTGCCAGTTGCAGGCCGCTCCCTTTCGCTGAAAAATCCGTTGAGCGCACGCCTCCTTCGGCCCGTATCTCGCCAGCATTTTGAGCAAAGATGATGCGCGGTGCCCTCGTCTCCGTCGTAGAGTCGCGAACCGTCGCATTCCCGGTCAAAGTAGCCGTCTGGGCCGACCGGACAAACACTGCGTTATCGGCCTGACCATTCTTGTCTCCTTCGGTCAAATTCACGCCGCCCTGCAATTCCATCTGCGACCAGCCGCCGCCCTCGAGCAACTGTGCAGATCCGTTTTGTGCCGTCGCGGTCTGCAAGGGCTTTCCGGGAAGCGTTCTCTGTGTTCTTACGTTGCCTGCCGCGGAAAGCCGATTGGTTTTGCCTCCGGCTCCGAATCTGAGTTCCAATTTGTCCCCGGCCAGGCGCGTGCGCACAAAAGCGCTCTCGGCGGGCGTCGCTGGCGAACCTTGCCGCAAAACCGGATCGTTCCACTCGAGTGTGCCTTTTCCAAGCGTTTCCGCTCGCTGCGGTTTGGCGCTTTCGCCTCTCTGGCCTTCTGCAAACTCCACCAGCAGCGCGTTTGTTTGCAGGGTTTTCCATTCGCCGTTCTTTTGCTCTCTGGATTCCAGCTGCACCTCCCCATTCAAGCGCAGCACCTTCGGCTGGGTCACTCTCGGGTACAGCTCCAGCGAGGCATTCTCCGCGGCGAAGTCATTCGCTTCAGTCGCCGTTTGCTGTGAACCCTGCACATTTCCGGCGGTTTCGACTCGCGTCAGCCAGCCCTCAGGCGCAAAAAAGGCCGTTAGCATTTGCCCGCTCAACTTCGCCTGGCCATCTGATCTTCGAGACTCCAACTCAGGATTCTTTCCAGTGCCCCCCGCAGTCGCCGTCAGTTTCTCGGTGTGGAATTCCTTGTCCAAGGCCAGCTTCAATTCCCCCGCCCGCAAACTGACGGTTGCTGTCCGCGCTTCCACGGGCCCCTGCAAACGCATCACTCGCGAGTCGCGCTCGAAATCGGCGCTCTTCCCGGTTATGCGAACCGGCTCACGCACACCCACTTCACGATTCTTTTTCTGGGGCGAAGGATTGGCGGGAGTCAAAGTAAAACTCACGTCACGCAGCAACCGCACCGCACCTTCTTCGGAATGGTATTCCACACCCACTGCCTCTCCGTGCCCGTTAGGGAAAACGAATGTCACCGGTTGGTCTGATTGTGCAACTCCCGTAGTGCGGCTGAAAGTTACTCCGCGCGTTTGCACGTGAATCTTCTGAGCAATGACCCCGTTGTTTTGTGCCGCACGCTCCGCATTCGCCGCGCTCTGCAGCTCGAGTTGCACTTCACCGCTGCAAACGATGCTTGCCCCGTCCTTTTCGTATTGGCAGCTTTGCGTATGAATGATGTCGTGGCGCGCACCGGTTCTTCCAAAGATCGTGATGGCGACGTCTTCCATCAAACTCGCGGATTTGTCTTTGTAATCTGTGGCCTTCTTGGCCTCCACGGTGAAGACTTTCTGATTGCCTTCTACTTTGGAGAAAGTCAGTCCGCTCGAGAGGCGCGTCACGTCTTGCGGCGCTGGTGGAGGAGCCTTTTCCTTCTCTCGATGCGCCACCCACTTGCGGTTCAAATAAAAGCCAGTCGTCACGGCCGCCAGCAACAAAGCTGTAGCGGCGGACCAGCGCGCATACGTGGCCGCTTCACTTCTCTTCATGCTTTCAGTTAAACAAAATTTTGCGGGGCTGTATAGAAGCCCTCTGGTGCGCGCCGCGTTGCGTCAGGTCCGGCGTGCGCGCGCAAATGGCACGCCAGTATTACGCTTTGCTCTTCGACGCGCTGGCTGAAACAGGCCTATAGCGCGCGCAGGGACACTCCGGGTAGTTGCACTTGGCCGGGCCAATCCGTTTCCGCTGGAAGATTCCCGCATGGATGCTCTTGCCGTGACCGCACTTGCAGGGCTTGATGATGGTGTTGCCGCGCCTCATAACCCGTTGCTTCCTTTCCCCTTGTCGCGTGCTAGAGCCGGGAATGCTCAGCATTGTACAGCGGGCTGCGTCCCGGAGTCGCAGCAAAACTTTGAATCGCATTCCAAGTGTCGAAGAGAGGGAGGCGCTCCCTGGCCCGTCGGACTAACCGGCAGATTCCGCAGCCGCGGTATTTGGCAGTATTCCAATGTTCGCTGCAGCTACGCTGTCGCGGTTGGTGTTCTTCACCAGATACATGGCTTCATCTGCCATGTGCAACAAACCCTCTTTGGTTCGCGAATCCACGGGATAGGACGCAACGCCAAGACTTGGCGTCAGGCGAATCTTCAAGCCTTCCGGTTCAAGCCAGATGGTTTCGCGAATCAACTTGTGCAGCCGCCGCGCCACATTGAGCGCGTTGTCCTTCGACGTCTGCGGCAGCAGCAACACAAACTCGTCCCCGCCATAGCGGAACGCAAAATCAATCAGCCGGCAATGCGCCTTCAGCGCGTTTCCTATTTCCGCGAGCAAACGCGATCCCACCAGGTGCCCGTGCGTATCATTCACCTGCTTGAAATGGTCCAGGTCGATGAACACCACGGAGAACTCGTAGTTGTACCGTTGGGAGCGGTAAATTTCTGTTTCCAGAATGAAACTCATATGCCGGGCGTTGTACAGCGTCGTGCAATCGTCGCGAATGGTCAGCTCGTGAATCTTCTTCACGTGCCGCGCATTTTCCAGGGCGATGGCCGCGAAGTCGGAAAGCGCCTCAAGCAACTTCAGGTCCCGCGGATCGAATCCGTCCGGCCCGATGCAATTGATCAGTTCGATGACCCCCAGGCAGGTATCGCGAAAACGAACCGGCACGGCCACAATGGATTGCGTTTCGGTCTTCGTCTTTTCATCCACTTTGGCGAAGAAGCGCGTGTCTTTGGAAGTATCCGGTACGACCACCGTTTCCCCATGCTGGGCCACCCAGCCGGCGATACCTTGCCCCAGCTTGATGCGCACGTCCCGCAGCGCCTGGGAAGCCTTCCCCACCGCCAGCTCAAAGTAGAGTTCCTGTTTTTCTTCATCCAGCAGCAGCAGGGACCAGTTGTCCGGGCGCAAGAATTCGTCGATCTTCTCCATAATCGTGCGGAGAACCTGATCGAGCTGCAAGGAGGACGTGAGCGCCTTCCCCAATTCCTGGAAAACCGCCACTTCCCCTTTTTCGCGCTGTTCAGCCGACACCGGAAGGTTGCGGCGCCGCTCCACAGCCGGAAACTGTTTTACTTCTTCCACGCTTAGGTAAGCCCTTCCCTCGACTTACTTCTCTTGTTTGGTCCTCATGTTGCCGCACCCCTGATGCTGTCCGCTGCGGGAAATCACAACCGCCAAGAAACACTAATTCGCCCAATTTTCGCTTTAGGGAGCGAATCAGCGCCAGTATAGGCTCCGCCGAAAAAGAGAAGCAATACACTCGTGGTACAGGCGTTCTCATCTCGCCATCCTCGCCCAGCTCAGTTGCTTCAGCTGCAGAACCGCCCAACTCGTTCGTTTGACAGCACCTTATCCCTCCGCCTATAGTCCGTCGAGGGATTTCACGCCTGCCTCACGCAGGCAGGGCCGCCCACGCGCCCACCTTCATCTGGTAAGGACAGGTTCGTTTCATGGCCACGGGAAACTTCGGTGAACGCCTGAAGCGCGAGCGCGAGCTGCGCGAAATCTCTCTCGAAGAACTGAGCAAGTCTACCCGCATCAGCTCCCGTTTCCTGGACGCCCTGGAAAACGAAGATTGGAAAAAACTGCCCGGCGGCGTCTTTGGGCATGGCTTCGTCCGCACCATTGCCCGCTACCTCGGCCTCGATGAAGAAGCATTACTTGCCGAATACGACCTCGCCCGCGCCGACAAATTGCCGCCTCCATCCCCCAAACCGGAAGAGCGCATCCCCTCGCCTCCTAAATGGATTCCCGCTGCGATGATTCTCGCAGTCCTGCTTCTCCTTACTGCTCTCTTCTTTATTGGCAGATATGCTTGGCACCGCTTCTCTGCCCATCGTGCGTCAAGAAATGCCTCAGTTCTTGAGGATGCAGACCCTACCGCCGCCGAAAGGCATTCGACCGTCAAGCAGCGCTTGAACTTTGGTTCCTCGTGCGCCTTCACGGTATTGCTGGAATTGAACGGCCGAACCCTGGCGCTGCTTGGAGAGCCAGGCGCCTCCGGTAGAATGATCTATAGCCGTAAAGACTTGGGAAAGGCAGCAGGTGGAGACTCTTAGCCCTGAAGTCCTGGAGGATCTTCGCCACGGTCGCGCGACTCGCGAGCGGAAGCTGGCCGTGTGCAGCAGTGGCGCGCATCTCTCTGCCGCGGATCGCGCAGAAGTTCTAGCAGTTCTCGCCGGCGATCCGGACGAGATGGTCGCCGAGCGCGCGAATGACGCCATTCTCTCTGTGTCCCCGGAATCCTTCGTCGAAGCTATCAAGCGGGAAAACGCGCTTCCGGTTCTTTTCACTTATGCTTCAAGACATTTAGCCGACAAACCCGGCATCTCTGACGCGCTTGCACAGAACAAGAATTGCGCGCCGGAGCATCTCGTTCACGCCGTTCGCTATCTTTCTTCGGCCGCCGCCCAGGTTTTGGCTGAGGATCTCAACCGCGTCAGCGCTTCTCCCGCGCTCGCTGCGGCCCTCGAGCACTCTCCCGCGCTGACGCCCGAGCAGAAGAATCAACTCCACGACGTTCATGGACCGGGCCACCCGATCGACGAAGCCACGCTCGCGGACGCCGCATCCGCCGCGGAACCCGACGTCGCACGGCGTCAGACCTTGATCCAGCGCATCGCCAAGATGACCGTCGCCCAGCGCGTGCAATACGCCGTCAAAGGTGGCTCCGATGCGCGCCGCACCTTGATCCGCGATCCCAACAAAGTCGTCCAGCGCGCCGTTCTGCAATCTCCGCGCTTGACCGATCAGGAAGTAGAAGCCTTTGCTTCGATGTCCAGCCTTACGGATGAGATTCTTCGCCTCATCGCCGGCAACCGCGTCTTTCGCAAAAACTATGTGGTTGTTCGCAATCTGATCAACAATCCCAAAACCCCTTTGGACGTGACCCTTCACATGTTGCCGATGCTGAACGCTCAAGACCTGAAGCGTCTCGCGGCCAACAAGAATGTTCCCGAAACGCTGCGGACCAGCGCACTGAAGCTCCAGCGCACGCGCGCCGAGAAAAAGAAATAGCTCGCGCAGTTACTGAATGTTCCTCAGGGTGGTGTTTATCAGGACATCTGAGTCCGTCAACGACGACCTCACGCACCAAGCTTCGGATGCTGCAGGTGAAATCCCGTCACCTCTTGATACGCTCTCGCAAATGCCAGTAATTCCGCTTCGCCATAGAGTCTGCCCAGAAACGTCAGGCTCGCGGGCGTTCCGGGTCCGCCGGCATTTTGAAAATCCGTTGGGTCTTCGAACGGATATTTCGGCGCGTCGGCTCCGCGCAGTCCATTCGGCAAAATCACCGATGGATGCCCCGTTAAGTTCGTGACCACCAACTGCTGCCCGCCGTTCGTCGGCGCAACAATTACGTCCACCTCTTCGAATATCTTTGTCATCGCCTCCATGGCCATCTTTCGCGCACGGGCCGCCTGGATGTACTCCACCGCGGGGATGAACCGCGCTGTTCGAAACGTGTTGGGCCAGTCATAATCTTTCTGCGAAGTCAGAAGCTTGTCCTTCCCAGTGCGCGTCAAGTCGTCAAACGCAGCGGCAGACTCTGCAACCAGCATCGCGGTCATCGCATCGTAAGGGAATTTGGGCAGCTCCACAGGATTGAGCTTCACGCCCATCTCCCGCAGTTTCGCGAGCGCGGCCTCATTGTATTTTCGGTCATACTCCGCGCGCGCCCGCATGGCTTCGCGCCGTTTCTTCTGTTCTTCCCGTTTTTTCTGTTCTTCCGGAGTCTTGGCTGGCTCTTCTTTTGTTTCTTCCTGCGGTTGCTCGTGCTTGCCTTCGAAGTCCGCCTTCAAATACCCGACTCGCAGTTTCTTCCAATCCAGGTTGGCGTCCCAGTTGAAGACCGCTGCATGGACCGTGCGGTCGTGTCCATCGGGCCCCTGAATGGCGTCCAGCACCAGGGCACAATCTTCCACCGTCCGGCAAATCGGTCCCAGCTTGTCCATGCTCCAGGAAAGCGCCATCGCGCCCGTTCGCGGCACCAATCCGAACGTCGGCCGCAACCCTGTGCATCCGCATCGCGTCGAAGGCGACGAAATCGACCCCAGCGTCTCCGATCCCATGCTGAACGCCACGCATCCCGCCGCCGTCGCCGAGGCCGGCCCTGCCGAAGATCCGCTCGACCCCTGATTCGTGTTCCACGGATTCCGCGTCACTCCGCCGAACCACACGTCGCCCAGCGCCAGCGCCCCTAACGTCAATTTCGCCACCAACACCGCGCCAGCTTCATCCAGCCGCTTCACCACCGTCGCATCTTCGTCAATCATTTGATTCTCGAATCCGCCCGCCCCCCACGTTGTTCGGTATCCCTTCGTCGCCAGCAGATCTTTCGCCCCCCACGGCAGACCGTGCAGCGGCCCGCGATATTTCCCCGCGGCAATTTCCGCGTCTGCCTTCCTGGCTTGCGCCAAAGCGCGCTCTTCCGTAAGCGTCACCGTGAATTTCAGCAGCGGATCATATTTCTTCAGCCGCCGCAGATACATCTCCGTCAGCGCGACCGAGGAAACTTTTCTCGTTCGAACAAGCTCCGCAAGTTCTCGCGCGCTTGCAAATGCCAAATCCTCGAGATTCTTCGGCAGGCTTGCCGCGACACTCGCGGACTTCGACATTCGCATGGGCTTCCGAGCCGTCTCGAATTTCATCCCCGGCAGCATTGGATCGAACACCAGCGCCGGATCGATCGAATTTGGAATATGCAGCTTGTAAATCTCTTCGTAGCCCTTCGCGTGATCGTTCAGGTCCTCCAGCATCATTTCTTTGTATTCGTCTGCAATCGGCACGTCCGCGATCGCCGACGCGTTCTCAATCATTTCTTTTGTGATCTTTCTCGCACCCTGCGCTGCCGCCTGGGCCCAAAGCACGCCCGGAAACAGCGTCCCCGCCAACCCCATCCCCGAGCAGACTTTCATGAAGTCCCGCCGGTCCAGCATCGTCACCCTCCATTGAACATTCGCGTCAGCCGTGCCCCAAGCGCGCGTACCATATCACATCGCGCGCCGGCGCTGTCCCACCGCTCCCTCAAGCACTTCTCGTAGCCGTGACGCATTAGTGCTTTCAGGTTATTGACCCTTTTCATCCTTCAGTCTTTGCTCGTGAGCACGGAACTCTTGTAGGATGTTCCCAACTCGAAAGGAGTCCCATGAACCGCGCTGCCAAGCTCTTTTTGTTCCTGCCTCTTGTGCTTTTGACTTTCTCACTCCGCCACGTGCGGGCAGTCAGCGCTGGCAATTCGCCGGCGGCGCAGGACACCGTCCTCAAAGCCGCGGACATTTCCGCGAAAATCTTTCCAGATCACGTCTTTTTCCGCGGCCAGGTGGCTCCCGCGCAGCTTCGCAACACGGGCGGCGTGCATTTTGCGGATGACCTCTACGTTTTGGCCGGCCTCGTGGACAGTTCCGGCTACTCCACGGCCATCAAGGAAAAATATCAGGGCTACTTGATCAGTGAAGTCACGCTTGAAATTGGCGGACAAGCCTTAAAGCCCGGCGCGTATGGCTTCGGCTTCCTCACCGGCGGCAAATTCGTGGTGATGGATCTCGGGGCCAATGACGTGCTTCAGGGAAGTTCCCAGCACGATGCCGATATGAAGCGTCCTGTGCCGCTCCAAGTCGTCGCGTCGCCGACCGCGGGCAGCTATCGCCTCTACGCCGGCCGCGACTTCATCGAATTCCGCCGCAGCCACTGATTCACAACCGCGTCATCAAAAAACCCGCATCAAGCCACGCAACGCTGGGCGATCAGAAATCTATGTAGTCTCTTTCCTAGGTTTTTTTCTTTTGTGTCTCGCCTATTTGCGGCATACCATACGGCCCACGTTTTCTCTGCGAAACTTACCTAAAGGAGACCCCTCATGCATATGCATGATTTGAACTGGCTCGCTATCCTTGTTGCGGCTATTTCCACGATGATTGCCGGCTTCCTTTGGTATTCGCCCTTGCTCTTCGCCAAAGCCTGGACAAAGGAAATGGGCTACGACATCAACGACAAAGCGAAGATGGATGAAATGCGAAAGAGCGCCGGCCCGGCTTATGGTGGATCTTTTGTCGCTAGCCTGATTTCTGCATTCACGCTCGCGCTGATTCTTCACGGCCTGCGCGCGGAATCCCTGTATTTCGGCCTGATGGCCAGCTTCCACATCTGGCTCGGCTTCGTCGCCACCGTGCAGTTCACCGGCGCTCTTTTCATGAAACAAAGCATGAAGCTCTTCGCCATCAACACCGGCTATCAGCTCGTATGCTACCTGGTCATGGGCGCAATTCTCACATCCTGGAGATAGGGAAAAGCGACCTATTTACTTGACGAAGGGATAGATCTCGTCGGCGATCCAATAGTTTTCAAAGACGATGGCGAACAACGCTCCCGCGACCCAGACGGCCCACCGCTGGCGATTCCACGATGAGCTGGAAGCGGCGTTCTGGATCAGAATTTCGGCGAGATACGCGGCGCAATAACAAACATTCGCCAACAACGCCAAGACGGTCATGATCCCGAGCGATTCCCAGGTCATCGCGGGGCGAAAATGCGGCCACGTTTTTACCAGCCAAATCACAACGACACCGAAAAGCAATAAGTTGTAGAGCAAGCGGCGCGGCTCCCAGAACCGGGCCGCCGCGGCAAGCCCTTTTTCCGGCGATCCCGCGGACCTGCCCGACTCTGCTAAAGTTTCCGGACCCTTGGTTTCCATTGCGTGGTCTCTCCTCTTCGCCGTTGCAGCCAACTCGCGCCGGGTGAGCAATCCACTCCATAACGCCATGTACTTTGTACTACAAAGTACAGAGACACGTCAAGAGTCCCTGAAACCGTAAGCCACAGAGTTCTTTTGATTGCTATGGACCGGCAAGCGCCTACAATTCAACCTTTGTGCCAAGCTGACGTGTTAGGTTGCGAATCTATGATTGCCCGCTCTAGGAGAAAAACACTCCGTTGCGCTCATGCGCCAGCAGCGAGAATTCGTTGACCGAAGTACTGGCCGCGTCCGCAACGAACTCCGCGGTGTCCGTCTTGCCGGACCAGGCAATCTGCGCGATGTTCTGAACGAAGTCTCCCGCGAATCCCGTACTGGCATCGCGGATCTTTGTCCGGCCCAATGGATGGCTCCATTGTACGTTCCAGGAAATGCTCGCGTCGACAGAAGGTCCATCGAGCAGCGCGTTCACGACATCGTGATAGTCTTCGACGTCGAGATCGCTGACTTGAAAGGAAGCCTTGCCTGCCGCGAAATTCACGCTGATGCTGCTCTCCGGAACCGCCACTGTCCAAAATAGTCCGCTCTCGGTGATTCCAGGATTGAAATCATGAATTTGCACGTCCTCCACGGGACTTGTGAAGACGTCAAGTCATATGAAGGCGAAAGCTCCGTGATGGTGCTTTCCATCCACGCCCACGTATTCGCCAATGAAGAAGCGCATGTCGGACTCGAAAGGAAAATGCGACGACACGCCACCTGCAGTGTGGGTGCCTTGTCCTCCGACTGCCGCCCACCCAACGAACCCGTTGAAGTCCGTGATGGTGGAGGGCTCAGCGCCGGTACCGGGCAGGAACACGTGAAATAGCGGCGTGCCGGGACCAAGCAATTCCAGTCCGCCCGGAATTGGTTGCGGGCCGAAGCCCGTGGTACTGTTGCGTCCCTGGTTGGCTGCGGAAGCGATACTCCCGAACGCCGGAGCGGACGCCATGCCTCCGAGTAGGCTGGTACCCGCAACTGCACCGACACTGAGGCCCGCTTTTTGTAGGAAGCCTCTACGATTCAGTAGGCGTTGCGCGAAATGTTTGTGCCCGCGATACGACACTCCGCCGTTCGCGGGCTTGGCCCGGAACGACTCCAATTTGCCGAGATTCATGTTTTGTCCCTCCGGCTGCGATGAACTGCGCTGAACTTGGCCTGTGGGAACCTTATTGGAAACCGGGGACAGGTGGTTGGCGCGAATTATGCGCTTTGCCGCGCAGAAGTCAAGCACAATGCACCGGCGGAGGCGCTCGCCCTGGTCTGGCCTTGGTAACGCGGGACTTCAGCGCGGCATCTGTGCCTATGTAGAGGGCGCCCTTCAAGGCGGCTCCATCGTTTATACTGACCCCTGAACACTGAACATTGCCAACAGGAGCGCTCCCATGTGCCGCAACATCAAGCCGCTCTTCAATTTCGACCCGCCGGTCACGCCGGAAGAAGTGCGCGCCGCCTCTTTGCAGTTTGTGCGGAAAATTACCGGCTTCCACAAACCGTCGAAAGCCAACGAAGCTGCCTTTGAGGCCGCCATCGATGAGATCGCGCGAGTTTCGACGCAGCTGCTCAGCTCTCTGGAAACCACCGCGCCCCACCGCAACCGCGAAGAGGAAGTCGCCAAAGCCCGCGCGCGTGCCGCAGAACGCTTCGGCACGGCCAGCGCGTAGCATTGCAGTTTTGCTGCTAGCCCTATTTACCTCTTACGGTTCCAACAAGAAGCCTGATGCCGCCCTTAAGGAAGCCGCTACATTCTAAGGAGCCGTAGCCTTCGGAAAGCGGACTACCGGAGGGTGGAAGTGATCTTGCTCTCTGCCCAGCGGCGGCGGATTTGGGCGTTGAATTCTCGTTTGTCCTTTTGCATGAGCCGGACGAGCGCGCGATTCTCGGTTTTTTCGTGGCGAGCGGCCCAAAGAACCATTTCCGTGAGCACGGGCGCGAGATCGATGCCTTTCGGCGTGAGCTGGTAAATCAGCTTGCGGCCATCCGACGGATCGGGCATCGCCGCGATGATTCCGTAAGCTTCGAGCCTGCGCAGGCGGTCGGCGAGGATGTTCGTGGCGATGGTTTCGTAGGAGCCGAGGAATTCCTTAAACGTGCGGGAGCCGCGCAACATCATGTCGCGGATAATCAAGAGCGACCAGCGGTCGCCGAGCATCTCGACGGAAGCATTCAGAGGACAGCCGGAGCGGCGGTTGGCCGGTGATTTTTTTCCTGGCATGTTCGTTGCAGGTTTTACTTGCTAGCCGGGCTTGAAGCACGCCCAAGTAATTTGAGTAGGTAGGACAGGCGAAAGCCGATCCTACTCAGGCCCCGTTTCGCCCCTGCCCCAGCCCGGCCTGCATAAATCAAGATACGCATTTCACTTGCATTTTGCAAGTCAAATAGGCAGACTGGTGCGGCTCAGCATCGTCGACAGAAAGAGATGAAGGGAGAACTGGCATTGCAGAACCCAAGATGAAGACATCATCCGTGGAAGGCCTGGAAGAACCGCGCTTCGAAGACGGGAAGGCGCTGCTCATCGCAGGGCTGCGAAAGCGCTATGCACCGAGGGAGATGAATGGGATTCCCGCGCAATGGCAGAGCTTTGTGCCACACATTGGAAAAATTGCCGGCCAAGTCGGCTACACCGCTTACGGCGTGTGTTGGCAAGCCGATGACGACGGCACAATCGAGTATCTGACGGGAGTGGAGGTCTCCGGCTTCCTGGGCGTTCCTGACAATTTCACGGTGGCGAGCCTGCCGGCAACAAAATACGCGGTATTCCCGCATCGCGAACACGTGATGAAGCTGCGGGACACCATCGATGCAATTTTCCACAAGTGGCTCCCGCAATCCGGGCATGAAGCGTCCGGAGATGTGAAGGACATGCCGGCATTTTTCGAGCGCTACAGCGAGGAGTTCAACCCGCAAACCGGAATGGGCGGCATGGAAGTTTGGATCCCGCTGAAGTCCTGAGCTTGCCTGGGCCGGGGCGTCGCGAGATGCAAGAGGAAGCCCGGCCGCGCCGGTCAATTTCCATTGGCCTAGACGAGCCCCTGCGATAAAATGCGCATTTTCGTCGTGATGCGGGAAACTTCTATTTGTTGCTTTGCGTAAGACGGACAAGCGGTTCGTAATGCGGAGAAGAAAGCAATAGCTGGGTTACAGACCGGCCCGTGCAAATCATGGAGGGGTGGAAATGAGCGGAGTACGAGTACTGGTTGGCACGCGCAAAGGCGCGTTCATTCTAACGTCAGACGGCAGGCGGCAAAACTGGGAAGTGAGCGGGCCGCATTTTGCCGGCTGGGAGATCTACCACGTGAAAGGATCGCCCGCGAACCCGGATCGAATCTTCGCGTCGCAGACCAGCGGCTGGTTCGGGCAGATTATTCAGCGCTCCGATGATGGCGGAAAGACGTGGATGCAGCCGGGAACGCCGCCAGGCGAAGCGACAACCGGGCCAGGCGGAATGCCGAAAGGCGAGAGCAATAAGTTTGTGTACGACACTTCCGCGGAAACGGGAAAGCCCCTGACCACACATCAGTTTTACGACGGCACGCAGCATCCGTGGGAGTTCAAGCGGGTTTGGCACATTGAACCATCGCTGGCCGATGCCGATACCGTCTACGCGGGAATAGAAGATGCGGCGATCTTTCGCTCGAAGGATGGCGGAAAGTCGTGGCAGGAGCTCTCCGGCTTGCGCGGGCACGGCACTGGACCGAAATGGCAGCCGGGCGCGGGCGGCATGTGCCTGCACACCATCATTCTGGACCCGCAGGACGCGAAACGGATGTACATCGCGATCTCCGCGGCCGGGGCGTTTCGCACCGATGACGGCGGCGAGACCTGGAAGCCGATTAACAAAGGGCTGTATTCGCCATACATCCCAAATCCGACGGCGGAAGTGGGACACTGCGTCCACCACGTTGCCATGAACCCGTCGCGGCCGGGCGTGCTGTTCATGCAGAAGCACTGGGACGTCATGCGCAGCGACGACGCTGGCGACAATTGGAAGGAAGTAAGCGGGAATTTGCCGACGGACTTCGGATTCGTGATCGATGTGCACTCCCACGAGCCGGAAACGATTTACGTGGTGCCGATCAAGAGCGACGGGGAGCACTACGTGCACGAGGGCAAGCTGCGGGTGTACCGCAGCAAGAGCGGCGGAAACGACTGGGAGGCGCTGACGAAGGGGCTTCCGCAAAGCCATTGCTACGTCAACGTGCTGCGCGATGCGATGGCCGTGGACAAGCTGGACAAGTGTGGGATTTATTTTGGCACCACCGGCGGACAGGTCTACTGTTCGCCGGATGCCGGCGACAACTGGGCGCCGATTGTGCGCGATCTGCCCGCGGTGCTTTCCGTCGAGGTGCAGACGCTGCCATGATCCGGGTCGTACTGCCACCGCATTTGCGCGGCCTGGCGAAAATCAGCGGCGAGATTAAGCTGGAGATTACCGGCACGGTGACGCAGCGGTCCGTGCTGGACGCGCTGGAAGCCAATTACCCAATGTTGCGGGGCACGATTCGCGACCACGTTACGCAGCAGCGCCGGCCGTTTTTGCGGTTCTTCGCGTGCGAGGAGGATCTCTCGCACGAATCTCCCGACGCGCCTTTGCCCGAAGAGGTCATCTCAGGAAAAGAGCCGTTACTCATCATCGGAGCCATCGCGGGAGGGTAGGAAGCGGCTTGCGGCTTGCGGTTTGCCGTTTGCCGTGTACCGTTTGTACTTCGGACTTCATAGTTTCCGGCACAAAGAGAGCCAGAAGGCCTGGTTCTCGGCTTCTGATCTGACCTCTGATCTCCAATCCCTGAGAAGCGCCGATTGTGTTATGCTGGAGCTCCACCCGCAATCCCCCTAGTCTTTGCGACTCTCCCAGCCAAATCACTCTCGCAGGAGGAGAAATGCGGAATTTCTTCAGGTTCGTGCTGCTGGCCGTGTTCTTTGCCGCTCCGGCGCTGGCCCAGGAAGGGCCGAAAGCGGAGTTGTTTGGGGGCTACGAATATTTGCATCTGAATCCGGGCGGCACGGGCTGCCACGGCTTTGGTACCAATCTGGCTTACAACTTGAACAACTGGCTTGGAGCCGTCGGAGACTTTGGCGTGTGCAAGGAAGCGGGAGGCTCCACATTCCACGATGTCAATTATTTGTTCGGACCGCGCATCAGCTACCGGTCGTATGGAAAGGTGACGCCCTTCGCGCAGGTTCTATTCGGAGGACAACATGCAGCGGGGAGCAATTTGGCGTTTGACAGCTTTGCCATGACGCTAGGAGGCGGCGCGGATTACAGGTACAACGAGCACATTTCCTTCCGGGGGCAGGCCGAGTATCTGTACACGCACTTCGCCGGCTTCCGGCAGAATAATGCCCGCATTGAAGCTGGTATCGTTTATCGCTGGGGAGCCAGGTAGATCAGATTGGGGCACCTCGGAAACGACTGAGCGCAGGATGATGCAAAGGCACAAGGCCGGATGGACTTCCTCCGGCCTTGTGGCATCAAAGGGCTAGTTTGCACTTATCCGTTGGTGATCTGGCTCGGAATCATGTTCCAGAACCAAACCGCCAGGATTCCGTAGTACAGAGCGACGAAGCCCACACTGACGGCGAACGTGCTCGCCGTCTTACCAAGCCCGGCGTATTCCCTCTTCCAGTGCCGGGCGCAAAAAATAATCATCAGGACGGAGAGCAGAGCAGAAATCGCGGCGATGAAACTGACTCCGTTCGTCGGGACTTCTCCCCGTGTAAAGCGCAGAAGTTGCCGGGTCGCGCCGCCGAGCAAACCGGTGGCGAAAGTCATGCCCAGCCAAGCGATTGGGGCGAGCATGCCAATCATGTAGGCCCAGCGATCCTCCATGTAAAACAAGAGGATTAAGAGCGCCATATAGATAATGGTCTGGTAGAGATGAAGGAGAAAGAACTGCGGCTCTAAGTGAGTTAGGATTGCGAAACAGATGACTTGCAGGCCAGCGATGGTGGCGATATCACGGTAAGGTCTCATAAGCATCCCCTCATGCCGATTGAGCCCGGGCGCTCTCTGGATGACAACCCTGCGAAGGGTGGAGGACGGTCCCTGCACCCGTGGCTCTGAAGTGCTAGATGGCAAGCGGCGGGCCAATCCGCAGAGACGCTACTCCTTTGATTCCACAGCAGATACCAAAGCAAACGAGAAGATGCAGAGGCTGCGAGTGCGGGAAAAGCCGCGTGAGACGGGGTTTATGCCACAGGCCGCGCGGACATGGTTCGGGAGGGCGACGGACGCTTGGGCGGAGATTTGAAACGGAAACATGCGCGCCATTTCGATTCGATTGAGGCGTGCGAGCGTTCTGGCATAGACTCGGCGCATGGACGCGGAATGGCTGCGCAAAGTGTGCCTCTCTTTTCCAGGCGTGACGGAACAAATTCAATGGGGCTACGACCTGGTGTTCAAAGCGGGAGGCAAGATGTTTGCGGTGACCGCGCTCGAGCCCTCACGTGTGTGGTTGTCGTTCAAGGCTTCGCCCGAGATGTTTGCGGAGTTGACAGAGCGCCAGAGTATAATTCCGGCGCCGTACCTGGCGCGGGCACAGTGGGTGGCTCTGCAGACGCGCGACGCGGTGGCGCAACAGGAGTTGGCGGAGCTGCTGCGAGAATCGTATGAGATGATCGTGGCGAAGCTGCCGAAGAGAACGCGGGAGACACTGGCGAATCCGCGCCCTGCGCCAACGCGAAAGACCAAAACGAAAGAAAAGCGGCGGGCAATGAAAACAAGACAGCGGAAAAGGGGTGGTTCGTAGTCCTGTGGGGTCTCTGTATCCTCTGTGTTAAATTCTCTCTACTTTCCGTGCTTTCGGGCTCAGAGAACACCGAAAAGGGTTCAGTCGAGGTGGCGTATGGTTGCGCGAGCATTGGTCATTGCTTGGTTAAGTCTTGGAACGGCGCTTCTGTTGGAACGCACGAAAGCGGGCACGGTGAGCGGCGGATTGCTCGTTGTGGCGAATCAGAAAGAACACACCGTGCTCCTCGTGGACCCGGAAGAGCGGCGCGAGTTGGCGAGAATTGTTGTTGGGGTGAACGGACACGAAGTGATGGTTTCAAAGGACGGGCGGTTTGCGTACGTGCCAATTTATGGGAATTCCGGCGTAGGCAGGCCAGGGACGGATGGAAGCACGGTTGACGTGGTGGATTTGCGGGAGCGGAAACTCGCCGACACGATTGATCTGGGGAAGCCGCTGCGCCCGCATCGCGCGGAGTGGGGAACGGATGGGTTGCTGTACGTGACCGCGGAGCTAGCCAATGCCGTGGATGCGATCGATCCGGCTACGCGCAAAGTAGTCGCGGAAATTCCAACCGGACAGAAAGAAGCGCACATGCTGGTTATTGCGCCCGACGGTCAACGTGGATATACAGCAAATGTGGGTGCGGGGAGCGTGAGCGTGCTCGATCTTGCGAAACGCGGCCTCGTCACAACGATTCCAGTCGCGAAATCCGTACAGCGTATCTCGATGTCACGGGACGGCAAGCGCGTGTTCACCCACGATCAAAATGCTCCGCGAATTGCAGTCATCGACACGGCGGCGAACAAAATTGCGAATTGGATCGATGTGCCGAGTGTCGTATATGCGTCGGAACCGACGCCGGACGGCCGGTGGTTGCTGACATTGACGCGAAACAGCGCTCTCTATGTGATCGACTTGCAATCGCTGAAAGTCGCGCGCACTTTGAAGATTTCTGAAGGCGCTTCCGAGATTCTCGTTCGCCCGGGAGGAGAGGTTGCTTACGTCAGCGGAACGGGCGCGGGAAAAATCGACGTTTTGGATTTGCACACGTGGGAATTGCAGAAGCCGATTGAATTGACTCCGGGTGTGGACGGCCTCGCCTGGCTCCCGGCCACAACGAAATAGCAGGAAGACACATCCCGCAAGGACAAAGGTCATCCGTACAAGCAGGTCAGAGCTGAAGGCCGAAGCGGGAGAGCATTTCGCGGCGGCCAAGATTCGTTACGCGCAGGGCCCGACTGCAGAGATCCTGCGAGACCCACTTTCTTCCTAATGCGACGTTCAAGAGGGCGGCTCCGAGCGCGCCCCCGACGTGAGGACGGCGCTCGCTCCAATCCACGCAGGCGTAGGCGAAACGGCGGCGCAGCTTGCGGGCGGCAGCAAGATCAAAACCAAGTGCTTCGAACGCTTTCGCTCCCTTCGAGGTGAGCTCGTAAGCGCTGTCGCCGCCCGATGCGCTGCCGACAAGCCATCCGAGTCTCGTGAAACGGTCGTGCAACGACACTCCCAAGGTACCCGCAATGTGATCGTAGCAAGTTCGCGCAAACCGCAGCCCGCTGGGAGTGTTGGGCACAAACGTGTTGCGCGGGCTTCCGGCCAAGACACTCAGATTTTCCAGAACGGCGGCGACGTTGGGACCCTCCAAACTGTAGTAACGGTGTTTTCCCTGGGCGAACATTCTCACGAGGTGCTCTTCCTTCAAGCGATTCAGATGCGCGCTAGCGGTGGAAGGGCTGACTTCCGCAACGACGGCAAGCTCGGTGCTTGTGCGCGCGTGACCATCCACCAGGCAGTAAAGCATGCGGGAACGAGCGGGATCGCCGATGGCGGCAGCGATGCGAGCGGCGGCAAGATCGGTAGGCGTCTCTGCATTCATACTTCGATGATAGACGAATTGTAGATGTCCGGCAACGAGCATACTGCCGGGAGATGAAAGAGAAAAGGCCAACACCCCGGCGGATGGGCCGCCGCGAGGCGCTGCAGCTCCTTGCGACAACCGCGGCGGCCCTCCGATTAGGTGGTGGGGGCCTACAGGACAATCCAGTCAAAGGGAGAACACAAGTGAGCATCGTCTGCATCATCCGCTACCAGATCGACCCGTTCCAACGTGATGAGTTCAAGAAATATGCCGAGAATTGGGCCGAATCATTCCGCGGTGCGGCGGCCATTTGGTGGGATACTTTCTTCCTTATGAAGGCACGAATGATATTGGTTGGGGTCTGATAGCATTCGACAGCTTAGCCAGCTACGAGGTGTACCGGACGCGCCTAAAGGCCGATCCTGAAGCGCGGGAGAACTTCGCTATGGCGGTGGCCAAGCGTTTCATCCTCCGCGAAGAACGAAACTTTGTTGAGGTCGTCGATGGGACATTCGGAATCCCGCCAACGCCGGGAGGATCCAAGTGAACGAGCCTAAGCTGACACAGGCGGAGAAAGGACGAGCGTTTCGCGCGCTGCACGAGCGCAAAGGCGCGTTCATTATTCCGAATCCGTGGAATCCGGGAACGGCCAAGTTGCTGGCGCACCTGGGCTTTGAAGCGCTGGCGACCACGAGCATGGGTTTTGCGTTCTCCGTCGGAAAGCGCGATGGCAAAGTTGACCGCGAGGAAACCCTGGCGCATGCGGCGGCAATCGTGGCCGCCACGGGCTTGCCGGTGAGCGCGGACCTGGAAAATGGCTTTGGGGACGCGCCCGGGGTCGCGGCCGAAACCATCGGGCTCGCAGCGGATGCAGGGCTTGTCGGCGGCTCGATTGAAGACGCCACCGGGCGCGAGGACCAGCCGATTTATGAGCTGAAGCGCGCGGCGGACCGAGTACAGGCCGCGGTGGCCGCGGTGCGCGCGCTTCCCTTTTCTTTCACGCTGACGGCGCGCGCGGAGAATTACTTGCATGGGCGGCCGGACCTGAAAGACACCATCGCGCGGCTGCAAGCGTATCAACAGGCGGGCGCAGACGTTTTGTACGCGCCGGGACTGGCGAGCAAAGAGGATATTGCAACCGTGGTGCGCTCGGTAGATCGCCCTGTAAATGTCGTGATGGGACTGCGAGGAGTGCAACTGAGTCTTGCGGAACTCGAAGCGATTGGAGTGAAGCGCATCAGCGTGGGAAGCGCGCTGTCTCGCGCAGCGCTTGGCGCTTTTCTGCGCGCCGCCCGTGAGATGCGCGAACACGGGACTTTCACGTTTGCGGCGGACGCCGTGAATTCCCGCGAGATCACTGAAATCTTTAAGACGTGACTGCCGGAAGTGCGTGGGCTCGGCAAACCCAGGCGTTAGGGAAAAATCCGAGACTATAATTAGAGCAAATGAAAAGTGCCAAAGAGCGGTTCAAAGGGAAACCCGCGCGGCAAGCCAGTTCGAAAAGCCGAACTAACGAGTTGAGCTTCGCAAAGATGGCCGAGAGCCTGGCTGAGATCGGCAAAGGCTTTTATGCGCGAGGATGGGCGCTGGGGACGAGCGGGAACTTCAGCGCGGTGGTTTCGCGGGAGCCGCTGCGGCTGGCGATTACTTCGACCGGACTAGACAAATGCTGCCTTACCGCCGAGCAGTTCTTGGAGATTGACGATTCGGCGAACTTAGTTCGCGGCAAAGGGCGGTCATCGGCAGAGACGCTGCTGCACTTAGCGATTGTGCACGCGGTAGCCGCTGGCGCGGTGCTGCACACGCACTCGGTGTGGAGCACCGTGCTTTCCGGCACGCATGCGCGGCATGGCGGGATTGCGCTGGAAGGCTACGAGATGCTCAAGGGGCTGGCGGGCGTGCGGACGCACAAGCACCGCGAGTGGCTGCCTATTTTGGAGAATTCGCAGGATATGACGGAGCTGGCGGATCGCGTGGCGCGCCAGCTCGGAGAGACGCCTGGCATTCACGGATTTCTTTTGCGCGAGCACGGGCTTTATACTTGGGGAGAGAGCCTGGCGGAAGCCAAGCGGCATGTGGAGATTCTGGAGTTTCTGATGGAGGTTCTTGGCCGCTCGGGTGCTGCGCAGAGCGCGTGAGCCATGAACGGCGGCGAGTTCGAACAGGAGAATTGCCGTGGCAGTCTTGCGAATTCCCATTGAACAAAAAACGCTCCGCGAATATGGCGAAGTGAAAAAGTACCTCGGCGGAATTGGCATCGAGTATGAGCAATGGGAAGGTCAGACGGAGTTGCCAGAGGATGCGCCGGCGGAACAGGTTCTCAGCGCTTACAGCGAGCAAATCGAAGAATTGAAGCGGCGCGGCGGCTACGTCACGGCGGACGTGATCGATGTGAATCCCCAAACGCCGGGGCTGGACGCCATGCTCGCGAAATTCAATATCGAACACACGCACGACGAAGATGAAGTGCGCTACATCGTCGCGGGACGCGGACTGTTTCACATTCACCCGCCGCAGGGCCCGGTGGTGGCAATCGAGGTGGAAGCCGGCGACTTGATGCGCGTGCCGCGCGGGACGCTGCACTGGTTTGACCTGTGCGGCGACCGGCGCATTCGCGCGATTCGACTGTTCCAGGACAAATCCGGCTGGACGCCGCACTATACGGGCAGCGGCGTGGACCGGAATTACGAGCCGGTGTGCTGGGGCCCAAGATACATTCCACCGCAGACCGCCGCGAAGTAAGCGCGTGGCCCTTTTCGAGGAAAAGCAAGTCCGCGTCATTCTGCTGGACATTGAAGGAACGACCACACCGATCGATTTTGTCACCAAGACACTTTTTCCTTATGCGAGCACGAAGCTGGAGGTTTTCCTTCGCCAGAATGCTACGAACGAAGAGGTCCGCCTGCTGATCGAAGAGCTGCGAGCCCAGCATGCAGCGGATGAACGAAAGGGACTGAGGCCGCCCAACTGGCGCGACGATTCCGAAGAAGAGCGTCTGCGTTCGTGCGGCGCCTACGGTCAGTGGCTGATCGCGCGAGACAGCAAGTGCACGCCGCTGAAAGCGCTTCAAGGAAAAATCTGGCAGCAGGGATATGCGACCGGGGAGTTGAAAGGCAAAGTGTATCCGGACGTGCCAGTGGCATTCAGGCGGTGGACGCAACAAGGAAAGAGAATTTGCATTTATTCGTCCGGAAGCGTCCTGGCGCAGCGGCTGCTCTTTGGAAGCACCGCTGCAGGAGATTTGACCTCTTACCTTGAGGCGTTTTTTGACACGCTAGTGGGAGCGAAGGCAGAAGCGGAAAGCTACCGCAAGATCGCGGCGTTTGTTGGGTGCGACTCGGGGCAGGTCCTGTTTCTATCTGATGCGCCGAAGGAAACCGCTGCGGCGCGAGCCGCCGGGATGCAGTCGCTGCTATGCGTGCGCGACACACTAGCCACGAAAGCGGAAGATCCGGAGACGGCGATTCACGACTTCACGGCAATTTTTCCAGAGTAGCGCCCACTCATCGTCCGGGGAGTTTTTCGGTAAGCCCTTAGGACTTGGCCGTTTTCCATTCCGCGTACAACTTGGTGATGGTCGGACCGATGGTAAAACCCCAGGCGTAAATTGGGAAATTCTTGAACTTGTCGGGCACCATGTAGCGGTGCTGCGCTTCTTCGACAGGAACGCCTGCTTTGTACATTTTTTCAGCTTGGCCTGCGATATCGTCGAAGACTTCGCGGATGGAGGCGATGCCTTCCTGGCCGCAAATTTGCCCGTGGCCAGGAACAAACAACGTGTCTTTGCCGAAGGCGGAAAACTTTTTCAGCGTGTCGCGCCAGCCGGAGACGGTGGCTTTCTCGTCGAAGCAAACGGGATACCAGCCGCTGAAAAGCAAGTCACCTGTGTAAACAACATTCTGTTCGGGCACGCGCGTGACGATGTCCGTGCCGGAATGCCCCGGATAGAACTCCAGCACAGCGGTCAGCCCGCCGAGATCAATGGACTTTGGCTTGGCGGGATCGAGGGGATGATTGGGCAAGCCGAGTACCGTGCCGCTCGCGATTTGAAAAACGCCGGTCATGGCGTTGAGGTCGCCCTGCGCGTGCGCGCGCTCGGCATCCGACCTGGCGTCCTTAACGCGTTTTTCGAACGCGCCCAGGACGGCTTCTTGGTCCGCCCCCTGGAGGGGTGAATAGTTGTCGACGATTCTCTTGGCTGTGGCGGCGTGGGCCCAGAGCGGGATGTTATTTGCCCCATAGAACGAGTTGCCCATCGAATGGTCGAAGTGGTAATGCGTGTCCAGAGCTGCTTTCACGGGCGCCTGGCTGACCATGCGCAGCGCATCCATTTGGAAAGAGGCGCCTGCAGGAGTTGTGAAACCCTCGATAAGGAACGCGGCGTCTTTGCCAACGAGAAACCCGCCATTGCACACCGTAGTGAAGCCCTTGGAGGAATCGGAGATCGTCGCGTACAGGCCGTTGCCGATCTTGCGCACCGAGGCGAATCCCTTGTCCACCAGCGGGGATTGCGAAACGCGCGCGTCAACAGCCATTTGCTCGCCGAGCGCAGGCAAGGGGATGCGCGCAGCAAGCGCATAGAACGCTCCGAAGCAGGAAGTCTGTGCGAGGAATTCCCGGCGAGAGAAACCGTTGCTGAGATTCATTTTGGATTCCTCCGTTTCATAATCATTGCTGTCAGGCATTCTCCAGGGGGAACAGGATTCTAGCAAATTCGACAACTCGCGGCATCACTGGGGCTCGGAGATTCCTCATTTCTTCTATAATTTAGCTGAAAACAGCCGGTGAAGGAGAGCTGCCATTATGAGAAAGATTGTGGGGCTGGGGGCGCTACTGGTCGGACTTGCGGTGGTTTCGGAAGGGCAAATTCGCCAGGAAACGATCATGGGCCGGCAAGCCTGCATCCAGCGTTGCGCGACTATGGACTTCGTGGACCCCGACCTGCAAAGGCAAGAGATCGTCAGCCTGGAAAGGGAAAGCGCTCGAGCCATCCAGTTGAAAAACGGGACTTTTTTCCGGCGCGTGTACAGCGATGAATTCACCGGCACGCTTTCTCACGGCCAGCCGGTGAACAAACAACAGTGGGTTGCGCTGATTGAATCTCCGGCGGTCAAGTTTGATTCGTTTAACGCCACGGACATTAGAGTGCGTATTTTTCAGGAAATGGCAATCGCCACCTGTTTGTGGTCCGCCCGGAGCATGGTCAAGGATCAATACGTCGGCAGCCAATTCCGGACCACACATGTATACATAAATACGCCGCTCGGCTGGCACGTGATCTCAGGCCAGACCACCAACCTGCCCCCGGATGTGCAACAGGCGCTGTGACCGTTCGTTCCTCGCAAGAGATTTGTAGAACGTCAGTTTCCAAGTTGCCGACTACACGTCCAGAGGAACAGCCTGCAGCCGGTCGAAGCCAAGTTTCATTGAATACTAGCTATATAGTCGGAGGGCAGACCCAGCCTTACCGCAAGGTTACGCAACTTTCTGGCGTATTCCGAATTGGCCTCACCAGGGCGCGGCAGCTCGATGAGATTGAAGCATAAAGCAGGAATACGTGAGCCAGTGCTAACCTCACACAGCACGGCCTCTGGGCGATAAGAGCGGACGCTGGATTCTGAATACAGTTGGTCGATCTCTGTGGGAGTGAGTTGCATCAGGATGCCGTGGACGAGCCCATTCGGGTCCGGAAGCAGGGTTGCCCGTTGTCCAATCCGCAGCGAAAAGCCGGAAACAGAAGCGGGGCGAATGTCGGTTGGATTGACGCCTTTCCCTCTCAGAAGATCGGCGTCCATGAACAAACCGTAGAAGAAGACTTCGATGCGGCGAGAGGCCATGATCGCCAAAGAAAATATTCGCGCCAGCAAGCTTTGTCAAAGCGAAAGTACCCGCTAAAAGGAAAGCCCGCGCCCGTTTCCCCCCGTTGACGGGCCGACCGGAAACTGATCGATTACCAAGAGATGCGCTGCATTGACGCTCTGTAGGGCCGATGCTAACCTCGCGTCGCTCACCATACGCATGCGCGCCGTCGACCTGATCCGCAAGAAACGCGATTCCGGGGAACTCACCCGCGAGGAGATTGCCTTCCTAGTCTCCGGATACACGCGCGGCGACATTCCGGATTACCAGATGGCCGCATGGCTGATGGCGGTTTGGATTCGCGGGATGAACCGCGCGGAAATCGCGGCGCTTACTGAAGTGATGTTGCATTCCGGAGAGGTTCTCAGTCATTCGGACATTCCCGGGATGAAAGTAGACAAGCACTCGACGGGAGGAGTGGGAGACAAGACATCGCTGATTCTGGCGCCCATTGTGGCGGCCGGAGGGCTGACAGTTCCGATGATCAGCGGCCGCGGTCTGGGGCACACGGGCGGAACCCTCGACAAGCTTGAAGCGATCCCGGGCTTCAACGTGAATCTCTCTCTCGCGGAATTCCGCCGCGTGCTTCGCGAATGCGGCATGGGCCTGATCGGGCAAACCGCAGAAATTGCTCCGGCGGACAAGAAAATCTATGCGCTGCGCGATGCCACCTCGACGGTTGAGAATATCGGGCTTATCTGCGGATCGATTATGAGCAAGAAGCTGGCGGAAGGAATCGATGCACTGGTGCTGGATGTCAAGACCGGGTCCGGCGCGTTTATGAAAAAAGAAGAAGATGCCGTTCGGCTCGCCGAAGTGATGGTCGAGACGGGCAAGCAGATGGGCAAGAAAGTGGTTGCCCTGATTACTGACATGGATCAGCCGCTGGGGCGCATGGCGGGACATTCGAATGAAGTAATCGAATCGGTAGAAGTTCTGCGCGGCGGTGGGCCGGAGGATTTGCGTGACCTGAGCCTGGAACTTTCTGCTTGGATGTTCTTTCTGGGCGAGAAGACAAAAACGGTGGAAGAAGGGCGGCGCTTGGCGGAATCGATGGTCGGAAGCGGAAAGGCCCTTGAGAAATTCCGGCAGGGGATACGCCTGCAAGGCGGCGATGAACGCGTTGTGGACGAGCCGCAGCGTCTGCCGCAGGCGCGGTCTCATACGAATGTAGTCTCAGAGGAGGCCGGCTACGTAATTGCCACAAAGTGCGAGCAACTTGGGACCGCTCTGGCCATGCTCGGCGGAGGGCGCGAGAAAAAAGAAGACAAGATCGATCACGCCGTGGGACTGGAATTCCACAAGCGCATCGGCGACCGCGTGGAAAGAAACGAAAAACTGGTAACGATTCATTACAATAGCAGCACCAAACTCGCTGAAGCAAAAACTCTCATCGGTGACAGTTACGCGATTGGCCAACACGCGCCTAAAGAAAAACGGCCGTTGGTGCGCCGCATCATCGGGGGTAGTCAGGTCGCTCGAACCCCAGATACATGCGCTGGAGGAAAAAGGAATGACCGCACGTGAGCGGAACACAAGTCAGAAGAAGAACACGCGATTGCAAGATCTAGCAGCCGTGTTTTCCAGAAGAATGTTTCTTGCGTTCATCCTGCTGGTTCTTTGTATTTTCTGTCAGCAAGGAACAAGGGGGCAGGCCCGGCGGATCCAACTCGCTGATTTTGGCAAAGTCGTTTCTGTTTCGGACCCGCAGATCTCGCCCGACGGAAAATCCATCGTTTATGTTGTATCGCGCATGAATATGGAGCAGGACCGCAACGATCGCGATCTGGTTCTGCAGGAAATCGCGACTGCTGCCCGACGCGCCTTGACCCATGATCGTAAGGATGTTGCTTCACCGCGCTGGTCCCCCGCGGGTGATCGCATGGCCTTCCTTGCTGCGGTTGGCCCCCCGAAAGAGGAGAAGGCGCAAATCTTCGTTCTTTCAATGAACGGCGGCGATGCCTTGAAGATCACTGACGCGCCTAACGGCGTTGAGCAATTTGCTTGGCGGCCGCTCAGCAGGGACATCGCTTATGTAACCGCGGACGAGCCGGAGAATAAGAAAGACATAGAAAAGCATCTCGACGCCTTCGAAGTCGGCGACAACGGTTACTTGGAAACAAAGGCTCCGACACCATCTCACATCTGGCTTGTCGCAGCAGATGGCGGAAAGCCGCGTCGTCTCACCTCCGGCTCCTGGAGTCTTCCCAGAGTCCTGCCGCCGAGTTCGCCGTCTTCGCCAATTTCCTGGTCGCCTGACGGGAAACTCCTCGCTTTTGTGAAACAGGATGATGCGCACTCCGGCGACGGCGATCGGCGGACGGTGCAGATCTTGAATGTCGATTCCGGGGAAATCCGCAAGCTGACGAATCACGACAAGTTCGAGGGGTTCGGTACGTTTTCTCCGGACGGAAGCCAGCTCACCTATTGGTATCCGCGGGACGGCGACCGCGCGAACGAAAACGAGATTTTTGTGACTGCATCGTCGGGGGGCGACGGGCAGGACGCTACACGCGCAATCGACCGCAATATTCTTCGCGCGATTTGGATGCCGGACGGGAAATCCCTGCTGGTCGGCGGGCACGATGGAGCTCAGGTTGCGCTGTGGCTCCAGCCGCTCGGCGGCGCCGCGAAGAAACTTCCACTGGGCGACATCAGCCCTTCGTGGTCGTTCTGGGTGGACGCGACTGTGGGCCACAACGGCGAGATTGCTTTCGCTGGGAGCACGCCCAATCAGCCCTCTGAATTGTATTACATGGCCACTCCCAACGACGCGCCCGTGCGGCTGACGAACAACAATCAGGAGATTGCGGCGATGGCGCTAGGCCGGACGGAGCGATTCGAATGGCAGGGGCCCGACAAGTTCCGCGAAGATGGAGTCCTCATCTACCCGCCCGGTTTTCAGAAGGGAACGAAATATCCGCTGGTTTTGATTATTCACGGCGGCCCGCGTGCCGCGACCACCACGCAATATAGTTTTCTTCCACAGTTTGTGGCTGCGCAGGACTACGTAGTTTTTGAGCCGAATTATCGCGGCAGCGAAAACCTAGGTAATGCATATACTCGCGCCATCTGGAATGACATGGGTGACGGGCCAGGTCGCGACGTCATGGCTGGGCTCGAAGCAGTCAAGAAACTCGGCTTTATCGACGAATCCCGCATCGCTGTTTCCGGCTGGTCCTATGGCGGTTACATGACCACCTGGCTTATCGGCCATTATCCTGTCTGGAAGGTGGCCGTCGCTGGTGCTCCCGTCACCAACTGGCTCGATCAATACAATCTGGGTGATGGAAATGTCCAGGTCCGCTACAACTTCAACGGGTCGCCCTACTCCAAGGACAATGCAAAGGCGTTCCTCGAGCAATCACCTATTACCTACGCTCCACAGATTAAGACGCCGACACTGATCATGTGCGATACAGGCGATTTCCGGGTGCCAATCACACAAGCCTACGAGCTATATCACGCCTTAAAGGACAACGGCGTGCCTGTAAGATTCTTTGCTTATCCCGTCCGTGGACATTTTCCCAGCGACCCAGTTCGACAAGCAGACGTCTATCGCCGCTGGACGGAGTGGCTGGTTGACCATTTGAAGTGAATTAATGCCAGCGTCTTGCGCTGAAAGTTCTCGGGGCGATAACGAGCAATACCAAAAAGGAGAACGCATGGGACGATTCACCGGCATCCTCGGCATGGCCGTGATTCTCGGGCTCGCGTGGCTCTTCTCTACAGATCGCAAGGCGATCAAGCTCAAGACCATCGGATGGGGGCTTGGTCTCCAGTTGGTGCTGGGCTTTTTTGTGCTGCGGTCAGAGACGGGACGCTGGGTTTTTGCCCAACTCGGAAATGGCGCAAGAAAACTGCTGAGTTTTTCCTACGCCGGCTCGGAGTTCGTATTCGGAGAGCTGGGAAAAGATCATTCCTCACTCGGCTTGATCTTTGCGTTTCAGGTGTTGCCGACGATCATTTTCATCGCCGCGTTTTTTGCCGTGCTGTATCACATCGGGGTCATGCAACTGATCATCCGCGCCGCCGCCTGGGTGATGACCCGTGTGATGGGCGCGAGCGGAGCGGAATCGCTCAACGTTGCCGCCAGCATCTTCATGGGGCAGACGGAAGCGCCGCTTACCATCCGTCCTTTTCTTCCAAAGCTCACCAAATCAGAACTGATGGTGGTTATGACCAGCGGCATGGCGCACATCTCCGGCGGGATGATGGCCGCGTACATGAAGGTTGGCGGTGCGGACGCCAAGCATCTTCTGACCGCGGTGATCATGACCGCGCCGGGGACGCTACTGATGGCCAAGATGCTGGTCCCTGAAACGGAGCAACCGCTAACGGCAGGAACGGTCCAAATGCCGGCGATGGAGAAAGAATCGAACATTCTCGGCGCCATTGCCCGCGGTACTTTGGATGGCCTTCATCTCGCATTGAACGTCGGCGCCATGCTGATCACGTTCCTGGCGCTGCTAGCCCTGGTAAACGCGATGATGGGCTGGGGCCACAATCACATTGCGTGGTTTCCAGCGAATTTGCAGACAGTGTTCGGCTGGGCGCTCGCTCCGGTGGCATGGCTCATCGGCGTGCCGTGGCATGAGGCGGCAAAAATCGGCAATCTGCTGGGGACGCGCATGGTGATCAACGAGTTTGTGGCTTTTTCGCAACTGGGACCGATGCAAGGTGAACTTTCCGCGCGAACGTTTACGATTGCCACCTATGCGCTGTGCGGGTTCGCAAATTTCAGCTCCATCGGCATCCAGATCGGCGGGATCGGAGCGCTGGCTCCCGAGCAGCGCGGCCAGCTTGCCAAGTTCGGTATTCGCGCGATGCTCGCGGGCACCATGGCCAACTTGATGTCTGCCTCGATCGTCGGAATGCTTACATGAGTGCGAAGAAGAGAACACCTAGAAGACAAGCGGCAGTCGTTCGCAAGGCTCGGGTGATTTCGGAGACTCCCGGCGAATTCGAACGCGCCGGGCTCGCCGCCGATTACATTTTTTCGCGCACAAAACTGCGGCCCCAAATTGCGCTCGTCCTTGGCTCCGGCCTGGGCGCATTCGCTGACGAATTCTCAGGTGCTACGAAAATTCCCTATGCGGAAATCCCGCATTTCCCACGTTCGACGGCCATCGGCCACGCGGGACAACTGGTCATCGGGAAAGTCGGCACCATTTCCGTAGCTGGAATGCAAGGCCGCGTGCACCTCTATGAAGGCTATTCTGCGAAAGAAGTGGTGTTCCCGATTCGCGTTTTCGCGCGCATGGGCGTGAAAGCCGTTATCCTGACCAACGCCGCGGGCGGCATCAAGCGCGAGTTCACTCAGGGTCGGCTCGTCGTGATCAGCGATCACATCAACCTGCAAGGCGTGAATCCGCTGACGGGACCGAACGACGAGCGGCTCGGCCTGCGCTTTCACGACATGACCAGCGCCTACGACAAAAGATTTCGCGAGATCGCTGTCGGCGAAGGAAATCGCATGGGCATCGGAATGTGCGAAGGGGTGTATGCCGCACTTGCCGGACCGAGTTACGAAACGCCAGCCGAGATTCGTTATCTTCGCACCATCGGCGCTGATCTGGTCGGCATGTCCACGGTTCCGGAAGTGATCGCGGCACGGCACAGTAGTATGCGCGTGCTGGGGATTTCCTGCGTAACCAATGCGGCCGCCGGAATTCTCGATCAGCCGCTCAACCATGTCGAAGTGCTGGAAACGGCGGAGCGGGTAAAAGGGCAGTTCATCGGCCTACTCAAGGTGGTGATTCCGCGCATCGCCGAGGAAATCGGATGAGCGTTGATGAAGAGCTCGACCTTTCAGAGGTTGCCCCAGGCGATAGCGCGGAGCAAAGGAACGCCGAGGCATTCCTTATAGCACGACTCAGCGAAGCTCTCAGAGTTCGCCTAGAAAAAATGAAATTCACGCTGCGAGGTGGAGAATGGCTCGAAGTGGATGGCGCCTGTGAGTCCCCCCTGATTTTATGTGAGGCCTGGGCATATCATGGAACCCCAAAGAGCGCCCAAAAGAATAAGGTCCTGGCCGACGCTTTAAAACTTCTGTATGTAGAGCTGCTCTTATCAAAGTCTGCTCGCAAGATTCTTCTCTTCGCTGATAAGGCAGCTGCTAGAAGATTTCAAGGCGAGAATTGGATGGCTCGTGCCCTGGAGGGGTTCGGAGTGGAAATACATGTGATTGGATTGCCCGACGAAATGCGGGAGGCTGTGAAGAAGGCGCAAAAGCGGCAGTACCGATAATTTGGAGAGCGTGGTGAGCGAATTTGAGGTTCTGATAGCGGCTGCGAAGCAGGCGCGGGAAAATGCTCACGCGCCGTACTCGAATTTTCGCGTGGGCGCGGCGCTGCGCGCCACCTCGGGCCGGATTTTCGGCGGCTGCAACGTGGAGAATTCCACTTATGGGCTCACTGTGTGCGCCGAGCGCGTCGCCATTTTCAAAGCGATCAGCGAAGGGGAGCGCGGCTTCGACGCCATTTCCGTGGTCACGGACACCGACACGCTGACGCCTCCCT
>CAZGBQ010000010.1:0-49749 GCA_964524045.1 uncultured Acidobacteriaceae bacterium | reverse complement strand
ACCCGCCCCGATTCGCATGAACCCTCAGATTACTACGGTCGGGCCCAGGTTGCCCAAGGGGCTCGTGAGGCGGTTTCAGTCGATGCGGAAGCGCAGGCGCTCGATGGAGCGCGCGCGCAGGCGGCCCGCCGCGTTTCGCGGGCCGTCGTCATCGGTTTCAATCAACACGCAATTCATCTGCACGTCGCCGGAAGCTACTTCAAACCGCGCCGGCAGCCCGTCCAGAAACTTTTTCACGATTCCCTGCCGATCCATCCCGATTACTCCATCGTGCGGCCCGGTCATCCCAACGTCGGTGATGTAAGCGGTCCCCTGAGGCAAAACGTGCTCGTCCGCCGTCGCAACGTGCGTGTGCGTGCCTACGACCGCGCTTACCCGGCCATCCAGATACCAACCCATCGCCACCTTCTCGCTGGTGGTTTCTGCATGTATGTCCACCAGCACGAAGGCAACGTCTTTCGGAAGTTTCTCGAGCTCGCAGTCCGCCTTGCGAAACGGGTCGTCGGTCTGCGCCATGAACACGCGGCCTTGCAAATTCAGCACCGCGTACTTCACGCCGTTTTTTGCCGTCGCGACATACACGCCGCTGCCCGGATTCCCTTCCGGAAAATTCGCCGGCCGCAGCAGCCGCAGCTCGTGTGGCAGATAGTCCAGAATCTCTTTGCGATCCCAGCTGTGATTCCCGCCGGTGAGTACCTCGATTCCATCCTTCAACAAGTCGTCCGCCAGCCGTGGCGTGATCCCAAATCCCGAGGCGGCATTCTCGCCGTTGGCGATCACCAGGTCGATCTGCCGCTGTGCGACGACGTCCGCCAGCCGGTCGCGAACGATCAGCCGTCCCGGCGCTCCCACAATGTCTCCCACAAAAAGTACGCGCATGGTTCTCAGGAGGTCGGAGCTTTAGCTCCGACGTTAGGCGCTTGCAAAAATTGGCTCTGTAGACCCTGGGCTTCAGCCCAGGGGGCGCAGCGCCCCTGAAGAAACTCCTTCAGATCGCCTCACACAAAAACGGAGCGGACCGCTTCGCCGTGGAGAGCTAGGCCGTGAACCTCTGAAATAAGTGGGCGCCACGAGCCAGCCGTTAGGCTTTCCTGCCCCGCTCGCAAGTCCTCGCTCTTCCTTTCTCGATGAGACCTGCCAGCGGGACAGGCCGTGCTCACAGGCTGTCTATCCGCAGCACCCCAGAGATTCGTTACGGTTCAAACGGCTTTCGCGCCCTCACCTGCGTCGAAGTACCGCTCCGCCCTCATTCTATCCTCACCCCTCACCCTCGTCCAACCTCTGTGCGGGACAGGCACTCCTGCGTGCCTTCCTGCTTTTGTAGTGGCGGGTCTTCAGACCCGTGCTTTTCTCTTCGTTTTGTAGCGGCGACCTTGCGTCGCCATTCGTTCTCTGATAGCGACCCACCATATGGCGGCGTAAAGCCGCCTCTACAGAATAAATAAGTCGTTTCGTTGTTACGGGATAGCTGAATCAAATTGGGCTTCCTAGCATCCCCAATCCCCAGGCGGGACAGCGATGGGCCAGAAGTGAGGGTCGGGCTGGTCAAACTCGAACGCAATCCCAAAGGATGCGCCAGTCATCCCCTCCGCTCGCACCACTCTGCAACTGATTTCCTTGCTAGCCTGCAAGCTCACGAGAGTGATTTTCTGGTTCCTGGACAGTCTTACGGGCGATTCCAATAGACCGCCGTGGGCATTGATTTCCTGAGTGAACGCCTGGATCTGGATTCGTTTTCCATCCGCCAACTCTGTCCGAACGAGGACTGTAAGTTGGACTGAAACTCTCTCGCTTCGACGTTGATCCTGAGACTTGAGTTCACTCACGAGCTCAGACCTCATGAATCCGAAACATGTTACGGCTTGCAGCCCAGCCTGCGATTCTCCACCGTGAGCCACGCACGGATGCCCCGAAACAGACAAAGCAAGAGAATCGAGCTGGAAAAAGAAGAACTACTGGTTAGTGAGGGGAACGCTGAGTTCGTTTCACCGCTTCCCCTAAGGAGTTACTAGATGAAGCCCAAACACCTTCTCGCACTGAGTGTCCTCGCAGGCCCCGCCAGGCCGCCCTCAAACTCCTCGCCATCGCCGGAAAAAACCCCAAAGCTTTGCTGGTCGCCTAGCCTCGCTGCCTCCCAATCAGGAACGCCGGAGGCGCCGCAACGTAGCGCCGCTCTTTAGAGGGGCATCTTCGTTTTGTAGTGGCGGGTCTTCAGACCCGTGCTTTTCTCTTCGCTTTGTAGCGGCGACTTGACGTCACCGTCTTCTCGCGGGTCTCCGTCATTTCGAGCGCAGGGAGAAATCTCTCTTCGCTTACGTCGCCATCTTCGTTTTTGGAGTACAGTTTGCCCAGAGCCACGCAAGGGGCAGCTTCGCTGCCTCCCCTCCGGCTGAAAAAAATCCTAAACGTCGGAGGCGTTACAAATGGGTTAAAAGTAGGAAAAGTAACAGTACTGCTGTTGATCAGAAAACCAGCCCAAGTTCTCTGATTCTTGTCGCCATTGCGGCCCCGGTGACTCCAAAAGTAGCGCTCAGCGGCTTTCCGCGAGTAGGTTGATAATTGGAAATGGCCTCTGAAACGTTCTCAATTGTCAATTCTCCGGAAGGCAATGCTTTCTCAGCCAACTGTGATCTAGACCAGAGTCTCGGCGAACCGGCTACTTCTTGGAAGGCTCTGCGCACGGCCTTAGCCGGCATCAACAACTCGGCTGCGAAACGTTCAGCTTCCCGCTCGATTGCGTAGTCCTCAGGTCTGGGGCCTGAACTAAGAGGCGAACGCGTAGGTCGCACTCTCTTAAGACTGCCGCCTACACATCGCGGCGCGTCCTTGTGCATGAGAGCGTGACCGATTTCGTGAGCGAGGGAGTAGCGCTGCGCTCCACCGGAGGCCTGCGACCTCACCAGGATTGCTTTCTGCTCAAAATCACAACGACCCATGATCTGGGCCCCATATGGCGAAGACCCAAGGTCATCACTACGAACCAATTTCCAATGCAGCACTGACTCAACAATCGACTCCAAATGTATGGGGTAAAACTCTTCGAATTTGGGAGGACGCCCTAGTTCCTGGCTCAGTAGCCGGAGGAGATTGTTGAGTACCTCCAAAGAACATGCTTGGGGGCGCGACTCAGACGGACTTTGCGTAACCAACAAGGCGCTCATCCTCGATATATGTCCAAAATTGTATAAAATAAAGATACGTCAGACAAGGATAGTTACTCTATATGACATCCAACAATGCACCTGACCAGGTGCTTGAAAACGCCATTGTCCCAAGTGTGGACGTTCTGCTGGACGGTCTTGAGGAGATCTATAAGGGCCGCGGGAAACTTAGTGAGTTCAGCTCAGAGAGAGCAATCTATGGAGAATTACTGCCAAGAGTTAACCAAGAATTGAAATCCGGTTATTTGGAGAAGGCTATCGGCTTGGGAAGTACCGCAACTGTTTGGGTAGTTGTGGACGCCCTCAAGCAGCGAAGGGCCCTGAAGCTCCCCCGACCGCGTCTGGGAAAACTAAAGGACATTGTGAGGGTAATTCGCGCAGAAGGGGAGCGGCTCGCAAGCCTTAGCCATCAAAACGTTATCAGAATCTATAATTCCTACGAAGCTCGCCTCGTAATTAGCGGAGATGACTATTCGTTTCCCTTTTACACGATGGAGTACCTTGAGGGAGTAAGAGACTTCAGTGAATTCGTGCGCGGAGCGCCAGAAGCTCTGACGGGGCAGACGCTCATCTCGTACTTCCGAGACGCCATGAATGGCATCGCCTTCTTGCACGCAAACGGTGTCGTGCACTGTGACGTTAAGCCTGGAAATATTTTGATCGCTCATGGAGGGCGACGTGCACTCATCGCTGATCTGGGCTTTGCGAAACATCTTCCCAGACAAACATCTGCGTCCCTAGGTTTCACAGAGGTCAAACACACACCAGACTATGCCCACCCAGAGCTACAAAAAAACGTAGTAGACGCCTCGGACTCAGGCGGAAACGTTGCAACTATAGCCCGGGACAAATTGAATCCCAAGTTTGACTTGTACGCATTCGGTCGGTCAATGCAGGAAGTACTTGTTACTATTCGGGATAATGAGCAGACCGATCCGAACAGGCAATTCGGACACCAGTCCTCCCTTTCCCAATACCAGTGGCTATACCTGAGCTACATCGCCAAGCGTCTCTTGGACGGGATAGTTCAAAAACATGACGATGATGAACTGAAATCAGACGTGATACCGGGACTACCGGACTCAGTCATGGCAGAGATTCACTACGCCCAGGCGGATGACGCGCTAGAGGATTTTGAAAAGCTCCTTCAATTCTACAATCTCGAAGGCGAAGTCCCAGAGCTAAATCCGAACATCAGCACTTATATCCAGATTCCACATTGTCACGTTCCACTTACTGACCGTATTCAGCAGATCATAAGTCACCCGACATTTACGCGCCTAGCTCAGATAACTCAACTCGGATTTGTCTCAGTCGTGTACCCCGGCGCAACGCACACAAGATTTGAGCACGTCCTCGGAACTTTTGCTCATTGTTGCGAGTACATACGCGCTCTCTGGTATGACGAAGAGAACTGCCTGTTCCAGTGCGTCATGTCCAAAGGAGATTAGGAACTTGCCTTGGTTGCGTCTTTATTGCACGACATCGCCCAATATCCGATGGCGCACGATTTGACCGAAATCGCAAGTGAGTTTGCTCATGAACCATACACTCGCCAAGTGCTCGAAACTGTTCCGCCCAACGCTGGAGAGAGCCTTGCAGACGTCGTTAGGTTTAGATGGGGCATCGACATCGAGGCGCTCTTATCGGTCCTGAATGCCGGGAACAACTCTCCGTTTCTGCATAGGCTGCTAAGTTCGCTAATCAGCGGTCCATTGGATTGTGACAAGTTGGACTACGTGAGGCGAGACTCGACGCATCTTGGCGTCCTTTTTGGAGCTGCCATTGATCATCAGAGATTCGTTCGCAATCTAACCACGATCTACCAAACAAGGCAGGAGAACATGCCTGGAGTTGGGGTTCCCCGCGTTATCCGAAAACTCGAGCTGGCAGAAATCGGTGTAGCTGAGAAGGCACTTGTCGTGGCGCAATCGATTTGGCGGACACGAAAGGCCATGTTTTCGCAAGTCTATTGGCAACACACCGCTCGGGCCCTTAAGGCAATGCTAGGATACGTTGTCAGAGGTATCCTAATCGCGACGAAAGCAAAGGGACGAGACGAAGAAGGCGCCTTTTGGGATGGTTTGAGAGACCTTGTATTTTTTCCTATGCCCGGTCCAAGAGCCCAAGGCCCTGCCGAATCGCGGCAAATCATTGCTAGTCCTAACCTGTCAGAGGTGGAAGCGACCCTCCTACCCGAAAGTCAAAACTACCCCCCGAGCTCCTGTCTGTCTTCGACCGACGACCGAGTCCTTCATTTTTTGTGGAACCTAGCTCCATCAGATTCTGAAAGACAAATGATCGCCGCTATGCGAGGAAGAAAGCTGTACCTCCGGCTCGCCGTCCTTTCCAACTCGCGAGAAGCTGCTAGCTATGAGGTGATTTACTCGCAGTTTCGAGCTCATCGCTCGACAGGAAATCACGGCGCTATAGAACAAGCCAGGCAAAACGCAGAGAAGATAATCCTGGCCTTGGCTGAGCAGGCCTTGCGAAATGATGACAAGTTAGTGCCTGTTGGATCTTCAGCCGACGCTGTGGCCAAAGAAATGAAACGTGCTAGACCACTGATCCTCGTGGATGTCCCCATCAAGGACATTCCCAGCACCGGCCAACAACTCAAGAAAAAGAACGCAATTGGGTATCTTCCCGAAGACCTATCGGGCGTACACTCAAGGAAAAATCCCTCTTTTCTCGGGTTCTCTTTCTCTCGTGCAGATTTGGACGACAGCGACTTTGACAGAGATGTGGGAAAGATTCGTGTCTTCGCGCACCCTCAGTGGCGAGACTTATTGGCTCGTTGTCTCACAGACACGCAAATTCTAGGAGCAGTTAAGGATGGCTTTCTTGGTGCGCGCTAACTGAGGAGCTGGACTATCTGATGTGAAACAAACGACTTATTTATTTCTTGACAAATCTTAACCTTGTGGTATAGTGTTGTTTTACTCGGGCCTGATCCTCCTGCCTGGCCGCCGCAGCCTTGGCGAAGAGGCTGCCCCGCTAAGCCCCATGCGTCTCCGCCGCGCCGTCCTTCAATCTGACTATCCGAAGAGAATAGTCATCCTGAGCAAGCGCAGCGAGTCGAAGGATCGCTCTTCGATTCTGCCTTTGCTAACACACCATTCACGTAAACCATTTCTTTTCATGAAGTTCCGCACTCTTTTGCACAACAGAGCACTCGCAACCCCTTTTTCTTCAATCGCTTGCGCACTCTTTCCCGTGCAACGGGGGGTGGGGGTACCTGCAACCCAAGACTCTTCAAGTATCACTTTAAGTCCGTCCGGAACCGAGCATCCGACAAGGATGCGAGTCCTGAGCGAGCGCAGCGAGTCGAAGGATCTTTCCTCGCCACTAGTCTCTCGCCACTGCCCATTCGAGGTAGAATCCTGCTTCCTCAAGGAGGACGCCTCATGAGCAACGCTCGCCTCTCCAAAGCCGTTACCGTGCTATTCGCCCTGCTTTTCCTTGTGTGTACTTCCAGCTTATCCGCCGCGCCGGCGGACAAGCTCGGCAAAGTGAATTTCCCGACGACGTGTTCCGCCGATGTGCAGCCCGCCATCGAAAAGGGTGTCGCGCTCCTGCACTCCTTCCAGTACAAGGAGTCCGAGCAGACGTTCGCGGACGCCGCCACTCGCGATTCCAAATGCGCTATGGCCCACTGGGGCAAAGCCATGGCCCGGTATCACCAGCTCTGGGATTTTCCGCAGGACAGCACTTTAAAAGAGGGCCGCAAAGACATCGAACAGGCCCAGAAAATTCATTCCGTCAGTCCGCGCGAGAAAAGTTTCATCGCTGCGGCGGCAGCCTTTTTTCAGAAAAAATCGAAAATGGCGCATGCGGAACGCATCGGGGCCTACTCCTCTGCGCTGGAGAAGTTCTACGCGGAGAATCCCGGTGACAGCGAAATTGGCTCCTTCTACGCGCTTTCTCTCGTCTCGCTTGCCGAAGAAGACGTCGACTCCCTCAGCAACCGGGAAAAGGCCATCTCTATCCTGAATCCTTTGCTCCAGAAATATCCCGATCACCCCGGCGTCGCTCACTATCTGATCCACGCCGCGGATCGCCCCGAATTCGCCGCTCAGGGCCTCGAAGCTGCCCGCCGCTATGCCGCCATCGCTCCGGACTCTTCCCACGCCATTCACATGCCGTCGCACATCTTTGTGCGCCTCGGACTCTGGCAGGATTCCATCACCTCTAACGTTGCTGCGAACGCTTCCGGCGCGCACGCCGCGGAAATGCACCTGGCGGAGGCTCACTACCAAACGCACGCCATGGACTTCCTGAGTTACTCGTACCTCCAGAGCGGCCAGGAAGCCAAAGCCCGCGAAGTGATCGAGCACACCGCGCATGTCGTGGGCGCCACCGACGAACGAAAAGCCCGCGACCGCGACTATCTTTCCGCGCGTACGGCGCTTGAGTTGCATCGCTGGAAAGAAGCGGCGGCTCTTCCCATCCCCGCAGATCGCAAGAATTGGGACGACACGACGTTTTGGGCGCGAACCATCGGCGCCGCGCGCAGCGGCGACGTAACGGCGGCGGAATCTGCTTTGAAGCAGTTCACGGAGCTTGTCGCGGACCGCGAAAAGCGTTCGCGCAAAGAAGGCTATACCGCGTCCAACGAGAAGCCCAGCGACCTCCGCGAAGCCGAGGCCTGGCTCGCGTTCGCAAAAGGCAAGTCCGACGACGCTCTCGCGGAGTTGCGCGCCGCCGCCGACCGCCAGGACAAAAACGGCGGCGAGTCCGTTGGCATTCCCGCTCGCGAAATGCTTGCCGACATGCTCCTCGAACTGAAGCGCCCCGCCGACGCCCTCGCCGAATACAAGATCGCCCTGAAGAACTCCCCGAACCGCTTCGACGGCCTCTTCGGCGCCGCGCGTGCTTCTCAAGCTTCAGGGGATGCAACCAGCGCTCAAACGTTTTTTGCGCAGCTCGCTTCTGTCTGCGGCCCTGGCGCCGACCGTCCCGAGCTGGCGGAGGCAAAAACGTATCTCGCGAAGAAATAGCGTACTCAGGGAGGAGGCAGAGCAACTTCCGACGAGTGCCGACAGGAAGCACGATAAGCGCGAAGGGGCCCAATCGGGCTCAATCGCTGTCCGGTTCCACCGATTCCAGCACCGGTTGGCTAACGAGGAACCAGGCCGCCGCGCCGCTTGACCCTGCAACCAATCCGTCCTAAGCTTCGTCTTAGTAAGCACATGCACAGCCAGGCAAAGCGAATCCGCCTTTTGGCGTTGCTCCTCGGTATTGTCTTCCTGGGGGCGCAATTCCATTTCTGCACTGACTTGTCTGCTGCTCCGTCCGCTACGCACGTTTGTCCGGTGTGCTCGGTTGCCGGTTCGGCTGTCGCCAGTCCGTCGCCCGGCATCGCGATCCTACCCATCGCGAACCGGCTGGAAATTGCTCCTGTCGTCGTAACGATTTTCTCGTCAGTTCCGCGCGCGATCTCACCTCGCGCGCCCCCCGCCCTCTAAGCCAGCCCCTGGTCTCGGCAATCTGGCCTCGTTTGCAGATCTCAAATTCTTAACTAGGAGTTGCGCGATGAAACGTCTTTTTATTCTGGTTGCGTTTATGTTTCTTGCTGCTGCCTCTCACGCCCAGGAAAAGCCTGCGGTCTCACAGAATTCGGAGAGGCGGGAGCTTCCAACGGAAGATAGTCGCGTGAAGGCGTTGGAGGAGCAAGTGCGCTCCCTAGCGGAGCAGGTGGCCTTGCTGCGCGGCGAATTGAGCGCCCTGCGCGATGCGAAAACCGCTGAGCCGCGTCCGGCAAGTCAGCTTCTGCTTGCTTCCTCACGCTTGGAGCCGGGCGGCCTGTCAGCCTCGACGCCGGCTGCCGTGATGCCCGTGGCGGCAGAGCCCGCTCCCGCTTCACCACAAGTCGCTCAAACGCAGACTTACGGCGGCGCAACATCCAATGCCAAGCTGCTCAATCCGGATATCAGCTTGATTGGGGACTTCATCGGCACCGCGGGACGCAACCCGATTTCGCCGTCGCGCTCGCTCGAACTGCATGAGTCCGAAATCGGCTTGCAGGCAATCATCGATCCGTATGCGCGCGCGGATGCGTTTATCTCCTTCGGTGAAACCGGTGTAAATGTTGAGGAAGGCTACGTCACGTTCACAGCGCTGCCGGCGGGCCTGTTGCTGAAAGTGGGCAAAATGCGCGCCGAATTCGGCAAAGTCAATACCATCCACAATCACGCGTTGCCATTTATTGATCGGCCTCTGGTGACCAACAATCTAGTTGGCGGCGAAGACGGCATTGATGATGCCGGCATCTCGCTTTCGCGTTTTCTGCCGGCGCCTAAAAACTGGTTCTTGCAGGGCACGGCTCAGGTTTACCGCGGCGATTCTTCCGACGTTTTCACCGCCAACCAGCGCCAAGACGTCAGTGTTGTCGGCCATCTTCGCCTGTACCGCGACCTGGGCGAATCGACCAACATCGACCTTGGCGGATCGTACGCCCGCGGCCATAACAATGCGGGCGTTGGCACGGCTTTCAACCCGGAAAACTTTCTGACCAATGTTTATGCTGCTGACGCAACGCTCCGTTGGAAGCCGCTGCGCCGCGCCATCTACCATTCCTTCCTTTTCCGCACGGAACTTTTCTGGAGCGCACGAGACCAGGTTTCTCCCGTCAACATTTTCGAGACGCAGCACGCCTTCGGCCTGTACTCTTCCGCGGAATACCGCGTCAACCGCCGCTGGACGGTTGGCGGACGGTTCGACCGCAGCGGCCGCGCCACCAACGCCAGCCTGACGGACACCGGCTTTTCCGGTATTCTGACCTACTGGCCCAGCGAGTTCAGCCAGATCCGTGGCCAGTATCGCTACGGACATTTGTGGGACATCACCAATACTCGCTTCACCAATGCCAATGAGCTGCTGTTCCAGTTTCTTTTCGTGATGGGCGCGCACGGGGCGCACCCGTTCTAATGCTTTTCGGAGAAACCATGCAAAACGCAACTTTTTATACTCGTTGTATCGCTTTTGTTGCCGCCCTAACTCTGCTCATCGCCACGTGCCCGCTTCCAGTGCGCGCCGCGGGCAAGTTGAACATCATGACGGCCACTACCGACTTGGCCGCGCTCGCGCAAGAGATCGGCGGCGATAGAGTCGAAGTGGAATCCGTCGCTCGTGGTTACCAGGATCCGCATTTTGTCGAAGCCAAGCCCAGCTTTCTGCTGAAGCTGCGCCGGGCCGATCTACTGATTGTCGTCGGCCTAGAACTCGAAATCGGCTGGCTCCCTCCGCTGATCACGCAATCTACCAATCCGAAAATCCAGGTGGGCGCGCCAGGCTACTTCGACGCCTCGCGTTACGCCAAGATTTTGGAAATTCCCACGGGCGTCGTGACCCGTGCCGAAGGGGACGTCCATCCCCTGGGCAACCCGCATTACTGGCTCGATCCTGAGAACGGCCTGCGTATCGCCAAAGGGATTGAGAACAAACTTTCGGAAATGCGACCTAACGACGCGGCTTACTTCGCAGAGCGGTACAGCAACTTTGAGCAACGCATCAAGCAGGCGGACGAAAAGTGGCTCGCGGAGATGAAGCCCTATGCCGGGCGCAAAATCGTCACCTATCACCGTTCGTGGCCCAATTTCGCCGAACATTTCCATCTCGATGTCGTCGGCTATGTCGAACCCCGCCCCGGCATCCCGCCGAGCCCACAACACACAGTCGCGCTGATTGGTCTGATGAAGCGGGATGGCGTCAAGATCATCGGCGTTGAGCCCTATTTCGATTTGAAGACACCCAACGCGGTTGCTCGCGACACCGTCGGTAAGGTCGTCGTGCTTATGCCCTCGGTTGGCGGCGAAAAGGAAATCACCGATTATTTCAAGCTGTTCGATTACGATATTGCGAAACTGAAGCAGGCGTTCGACGAAACGAAGTAACGCCCAGGAGATCGCGGAATGGAAATCCTCCCTTTCTTACTCGCGCCTTTCGTCGCGAGTCTCATCCTCACAGGGATACACGCGTATCTCGGCGTGCACGTCGTCGAGCGCGGTGTGATTTTCGTGGACCTTGCGCTGGCCCAGATCGCCGCGCTCGGGGCCACGGTTGCCGTGGTAGTAGGAATGGACCCGCACGGCCGCGCCTCCTATTGGATCAGTCTCGGTTTTACCTTTCTTGGCGCCGCTATCTTCTCATTCGCTCGCAGCGCTCGCGGTCACATTCCCCAGGAGGCTTTCATCGGGATCGCTTATGCCGTCGCGTCTGCAACTGCGATTCTTTTGATGAGCAAGGCAACCGGCGAGACGGAGCACCTGAAGGACATGCTGGTGGGAAACATTCTGGCGGTGTCCTGGCCTGAGGTTCGCAAGACGGCAATTCTCTACGGCGCCATCGGCATCTTCCATTTCATTTTTCGCAAGAAATTTCTCTCCATTTCCATGAACCACGGCAAAGCCGAGCGGGCGGGGATGAACGTGCGCTTCTGGGATTTTCTCTTTTACGCTTCGTTTGGCTTTGTCGTGACTTCCTCGGTTGCGATTGCGGGTGTTTTGCTTGTGTTTTGCTATCTCATCGTCCCCAGCGTAGGGGCGATGTTGTTTGCGGACCGCATCGGCACGCGCCTCGCGATTGGGTGGACCATGGGCACGCTGGTTTCAGCCCTGGGCTGCTACCTTAGCGTACAGCTGGATACGCCCACCGGCGCGACGATCGTCGTCACCTTCGGCGCGATTCTCGTTTTGATGTTTTTCATGCACCTGATCGTGCACCACGGGCGGAACGCGCGGGAACTCGAAGGAGCCGCAGCAGCCCAACGCGAGCTTGAAGCGGCTTCTACTTCACGCGAGAGGTAGTTTTTGCTGCGAACGACTAACGTGCGCAATACCAGACGGACCTCGACACGCTTAGCGGCGTTGACGATTGCCGTCTTTGTGACTCTTTTCCTTTTTCAAGTCACATCCCACTTCCATGCCAACGGCCAAGATCAGGCTGCTTGCAATCGATGCCAGTTAGCGCATCTAGGTTTTGATTTGGGTAGGGTCAATTTATTTCTGCCTGCCCCGCTGCTCGCAGTCGGGCGGGCTTTCGCGCTAGTTCTGACTCTTCACCGCGATCCGGTCTCTCACAGTTCTTCGTCCCGCGCTCCTCCCGCCGCATAAGATCCGGTCACAACGCGAAGTGTGTTTCCCCGCTAGCTGATCTCCAGGTCAGCGCCCGCTGCAATTTTCCGGCGGACCCTATTAACAAGCACACGCCTGGTCCTCGAAAGGACGATGGAGAAAAATGATGAAGCGTTTGAGCATTTGTGCAGGTCTCATTTTGGGTTTTGCTTTGTGCGCATCAGTTGGCTGGGCACAATCGTCTGGAACGGTGGAAGGGACAGTAAAGGATCCTTCGGGAGCGCCAGTCCCGAACGCCACGGTCGAGATCCACAATCCCGTAAGTCATTTTGACCGAGCTACTGGTACCGACACTGATGGGAAGTTTCGCTTTACGAGTGTGCCTTTCAATCCATACCACCTGGTGGTTAGCGCAACTGGTTTCGCGGCCTACGCGCAGGATGTGGATGTGCGATCTCTCGTGACCGTGAGTGTGGGCGTGAACCTCAAGCTAGCAACCACAACAACGGAGGTCAGAGTCGAGGCCAACGGGGGAGACCTGATCGAGACTGAACCGACGGCACACACAGACGTGGACCGCAATTTGTTCTTAAAAATGCCCCTGGAAAGCGCTTCTTCATCGATCAGCTCTTTGATCACTCTCGCGAGCCCAGGCGTGGCCGCGGATTCCAATGGATTTATGCACGGTTTGGGCGAACACCAAGAGAACGCATTTTCCGTGGATGGCCAGCCCATCACCGACCAGCAAAGCAAGGCGTTTTCAAACGAGATTCCTGTTGGATCGGTGCAATCGCTTGAAGCGGTTAACGGAATTCCCCCAGCAGAGTACGGCGACAAGACCACGTTGATCGTCAACGTAACGACGCGCTCCGGGCTAAACCAAAAAGCTACGGGTAGTGTGACTGCCTCGTACGGTTCTTTCGGGACGGGGAACACGGCTTTCGACTTTGGCATCGGCAGCCAGCACTGGGGAAATTTCATAACCGCGAGCGGTCTCCAATCGGGCCGTTTTCTCGATCCGCCGGAATTTACGGTGATCCACGCTAAGGGAAACTCGGAGAACGTGTTTGACCGTGTTGATTTTCAGCCTCGCACGGACGACAGTCTGCATGTGAACTTGAACTACGCCCGCTCTTGGTTTCAACAGCCAAATCAATTCGATCAGGCGGCTGCGGGGCAAGACCAGCGAGCGCTCATCAATACTTTCAATATCGCTCCAGGCTGGACGCACCTATTCAACACAGCGACGGTGCTGACAGTAAATGGTTTCGTGCGCCAGGATCGCTACCATTACTTCCCGAGTGCGGATGCGTTTTCCGATCTGCCAGCAACGCTCGCACAAAACCGGCACCTCACCAACCTTGGAGTACGCTCTGACCTGAGTTACGTGAAGGGCGCGCACAACGTCAAGCTGGGCGTGCAACTGCAGCACTGGTTTCTAAAGGAGCAGTTCAATTTGGGCCTCACGGACCCAACGTTCAATGCTCCCTGCCTGCTTGCTTCGGGTCTCGCGGATCCGAGTCCAACGCCGACCGACCCCACGCAATGCTCGACGGCTCACCCAGGGGACACGGCGAATTCCGGCTTCCTGGCAGGGCTTCTGCCGTTCGACCTGACACGCGCAGGCAGCCTGCTGAACTTCAACGATCATACCGACATTAAGGAAACCTCCTTCTTCGCACAGGACGCTATCACGTTCCATAATTGGTCTTTCAATCTGGGCGTCCGCGGAGATCTGTATCGTGGCCTTAGCAGCGCTTCGGAAGCAGAGCCGCGCACTGCTGTGGCCTACAACATCAAGAAAACCAGCACTGTGCTGCGCGTAGGCTATGCGCGAGCGATTGTGACCCCTTACAATGAGAACCTCCTTGTTTCGAGCTCGACCGGACTTGGCGGTTTGGGTGGTCCGGGAAGTGGGGCAATTCCTCCGAAGCCCGGTAAGCGCAACCTCTTCAACGCGGGGTTGGAGCAGGCGTTCGGAAAATATCTCGTGGTGACGGCGGACTATTATTGGAAGTACACCAAGCCTGACTACGATTTCGGCGTCCTATTTAGCACCCCTCTGACCTTCCCCATTCAATGGACAAAAGCAAAGATTGATGGAGTTGCCGCGCGAGTGAGCGTGCCAAACTTCCACGGATTGGCATTGGTGACCACCCTGGGTACCTCACGCGACCGGTTTTATCCACCGGGAGTCGGCGGCCTGATTTTCAACACTCCACCGCCGCCCGGCGTCTTTCGCATCGACCATGACCAGGCATTCCAACAGACGACGCACGTCCAGTATCAGTGGAAGACCACGGGGCCGTGGGTCGGGTTCAATTGGCGATACGACAGCGGCCTTGTGGCTGGCGCAGTTCCCTTCGCGACGGACACGACTACTCCAGTCGACCTTACCGTTCTCACGCCGGATCAACAGATTCAGGCTGGGCTTTTCTGCGGAAACGTCTTTCCGACTCTGACAGCGCCACTGACCAGCTGTGCCCCGTCGCAATACGGATCGACGCGCATCAACATACCAGCACCAGGCACGCAAAACGACGACCTGAACCCGTCCCGGATCAAGCCAAGAAATCTGTTTGACGTGGCGGTAGGCGAGGACAATCTGTTTCACGGGGATCACTACAAGTGGAGCTTACGCATGACGGTGATCAACTTGACGAACAAAACAGCCCTGTACAATTTTCTCTCAACGTTCAGCGGCACGCACTTTGTGACGCCGCGGTCGTACGCCGCGGAAGTGGGCTTCCACTTCTAGAGGAATAAGTTGAGGGGGACGCTACCGGCGCACGTAACGCCAGCGTATCAGCTGGAGCTATTTTGGTGCGGGCTGGGCGGTCGGCGGAAGAATTCCGTTCAGCCGTAGGTAAATCGCTTCGGTGGCATAGTGATCGGTCCAGCTCCCGCTTAGCATCATCATTGCCGCCGCTCGCGAAGCCGGGCGGTTGCCGAAGACCATCATCTGGTCGCCTAGCTTGGAATCGTCCACTTTCTCGAGAGTTTTCGAGCAGTATTCGAAGGAATCCTTCAGCAGCGCGACCAGCTTCTCTTTCGGATCGCTCTCATTGTATTTCACGTCCGGTGCATCCGCCCCCGAGACTTTGGCGCACAGGATACTGTTCGTCTGCGCGATGTGCATCACCAGGTGCCCGAACGAGTTCATTTCGGGGGAGGGCTTGAAGCCGTACTTCTCTGCGGGCATGGCTTCCGCAGCGGCCACCATGTTCTTGGAATAGCGCGGCACGAAACTCTTCAGGGCGCCACTGACGGGATTACTGACAGTTCCCAGCTTGGCCATTTCCTGCGCGTCGGCAGGCTTCGTCTGCGCGGCTTGCTGCGCCCATGTGGTCCCGGCCATCAGTAACGCCGCCAAAACCATCCATCCGCTTCGTTTCCAGGTCATCTCGGTTCTCCTCGCCGCGCCAGGCCAGCGCGTTCGGAAGCATACTCCCAGCCTCCGGCGACAACAACCTTGTTTGTGGCCAATTCGTTTTGTGGTTCGTTACGACGGGCGAGTTGTAACGCGAAACTTCAGGAAGCCGATCGCGTGTGTTGCGCTACCAACCTCTTGAACTCCGGATCGTCATGCAGGATTTTAAGGTCGGGGTCATTCATGCACCAGTCCGCGTTCGAATAGCCCGCTTCGACGGAGCGCCGGAAGGTTGCCAGCGCGTCCGCTTTCATCCCCAGGGTTCCGTAGGTGCACGCAGCGTTGTACAGAACATTTGCGTCGGTTGGCCGCATGGCCACCGCGATTTTTACGTGCATGACCGCTTCCTCGACCAGGCCAAGATTGGCTTGGTCGGAGGCCAGTAAGATCCGCGCACGCACGTCATCTGGAAATCTCTGAAGCTGGGCTTGCAGAACGTCCTTCTCCCGCCGGCGCATCCGCTCGGCGTCTTCCATGCGGCCCAGCTTTTCCAGGGAATTGATCAGCGGAACCAAGGCATTGTAATCATTGCTCACAATTTCCAGCGCGCTTTCCGCCAACTCTGCCGCCTCTTCATAACGCCCGGAGGCAAAATAGGCGCGCCCGAGCACGTCGTGCGCGCCTTCGCATTCGGGCTGCTTCTCCACCGCCCGGCGTGCCAGTTCAATGGCGTCGTTATAATGATGCTGCGCATATTGGATGCGCGCTCTCGCGGAGAGCACGTCCGGCATTTCGGGCGCGAGCCACTCCGCTTTGGCGCAAGCCACCAGCCCCTTTTCGACAAACTCGGGATTTGGACTGCGGAATTCATGCATGCCACCCCAGACGTGCGCGATTCCCGCGTAGGCCAGCGCGAAATTGGAATCTTGCTTGACGGCCTCCTCATACATGGCCAGCGCATATTCGAACTGCCTCTGGCGTAGATAATTCCGCCCGCGCAAGAAGAAATCGTACGCCTGCGGGTTGACCGTGGCCTTCTTGGCGATCACCCTTTCTTCCTGCGGGGAGAGCGTGATCTCCAGGGCCTTCGCAATGCTCAGCGAGATTTCTTCCTGGATGGCAAATACATCTTCCATTTGCCGGTCGTACCGCTCCGCCCACACGGAATGGCGCGTCGTGCTTTCCACGAGTTGCGTGGTGATCCGCAAACGGTTGCCGGCGCGCCGGATGGATCCTTCCAGCACGTACATCGCCCCCAGCTTTTCTCCCACTTGCGGCGCCGTCACCGGCTTGTCCCGAAATTGCAGCATTTCCGACCGCGGGAAAATCTCCAGCCGCGCGATTTTCGATAATTCCGTGACGATATCTTCCGTCATGCCATCGCGAAAGTATTCGTCTTCTTTCGCCCCACTCAAGTTTTCAAAATACAAGACGGCGACGGTTTTCTTCTTGGGAGCCTGCTGCGCGGCCGGTGTCGGACCGCTTGCGCCGCGGCCCGCCGGCTCAACGCCGCGCGGTGCTGATTCCATGCGCCCGGAAGAGTCCAGGTCGCGCTTCAGCCGCTTCAAATCCGCGCGAAGCTCTGCCGCAGTCTGGCTTCGCAGATCGCGATCCTTTTCCAGCGCCTTGGCTATCAGCCGGTCCAGCTCTGCCGGAGCCTTGGGGTTGCGCTTGGAAATCGCTTCCGGCGTCTCGTTCAAGATGCGGTTGAAAATCACCGCCGTGGTGTTTCCGGAAAACGGCAGCACTCCCGTCGCCATTTCATACAGCACCACACCGAACGAAAACAGATCCGTGCGCGCTTCGAGCTCTTCGCCGCGGGCCTGTTCCGGAGACATGTACGCTACCGTCCCGAGCGAGCTCCCGGGACTTGTCAAGTCTTCCGCCGAAGCCCCAAGAGTCACATCGGAATGCCCGCTCAGGCCTCGCGAACTACCGTCGGCGGAGCTTCGCGCCGCGGCCATCTTGGCCAGCCCGAAGTCCAGGATCTTGGCGTGGCCCCGCCGCGTTACAAAAATATTGGCGGGCTTTATGTCGCGATGCACGATGCCTTTGGCGTGCGCGGCATCGAGCGCATCGGCAATTTCGATGGCCAGCGTCAGAAGCGTCTCGAGATCCAGCGTCCGCCCGGAGAGCCTGTGCTTGAGCGTGACGCCGTCCAGGTATTCCATGGCGATGAACGCTTTGCCTTCGTGCTCACCGATGTCATAAATCGTGCAAATGTTGGGATGATTCAGCGCCGAGGCCGCCTGCGCCTCCCTCCGGAACCGGCTCAGCGCCTGCGGATCGTGCGCCAGTTCTTCCGGAATGAATTTGAGCGCCACCGAGCGGCCCAGGCGCGTATCCTCCGCCTGGTATACGACTCCCATGCCTCCGCCTCCAAGTTTCTCCAGGATGCGGTAGTGTGAAATGGTGGAACCAATGAAAGAATCGGACGCGGCCATGTGGGCGTCCATGTTAGGTTTCCGTCTGAAGCAAGTCAACAAACCGCTTGTTTTGGCTCCGCGCCAAGCAGCGCGTTCGGAACGCATACTCTGAGGTTGCGGCGGCAACAACACCTTAAGCCAGGAATTTCTTCAGCGGCTCCCAGTAGTTGACTTTCCAGCCTTCGGCAAGATGCTGCGCTTGGCCTTGCGGGAAACCTGCGTGGTCAAAAACGAGCTTCGTTCCTGAGCCCTGCTCGGTCAGCGCAAACTTCGCAATCGAATAGATTCCAGCATCCCAGCTTGCGGCACGCCACGCCTGGACGATTCTTTCGTTTGGCAGCAGCTCGATGTGCCGCCCAGTAATGTAACCGCCGAAAAGCGAAAACGCGCCACCAGCCTCGCGGCTGATCTCCGCCGGTTTGTCTTTTGGGGCCATGCCGGACTGCATGGCGGCACTGAGCTGCATAACTGTCCCGAATTGTTTCGCGTCGGTCAGCGCCTCATAAACACGCTTGCGGCTCGCGTTGAAGAGCACTTCCTGATGAATCGCTTCGCTGGTGCGAGTAATTTCCTCCTCGGCGCCAGCCCAAGCGCGGAGCGCGGCTACTCCAATACCTCCGATTATGCCGACGGCCCCAATCATTACTTGTCGCCGGCTCGTTTCATTTCCTAGCATCGTCTGCCTTTCTCCCATGCTCATGTTCTTCTCCACGATTTGAAGTTGCGCTATTTCCTGCAATCGCCCGTAGCGACTGCATCGAAACACGAAATCAAAATATGTTCAAAGTAATATTTTGCTGGCTGGCAGCCAGCCTCCGGTCCATACTCCCTCATCCATTCGCAAGCAAGGAGGACTCATGCCCTATCCCGCAGGCCACCGCGCGGAGGTAAAGCGAAACATCATCGACAGCGCGCGCCGGTTGTTCAACCGCCATGGTTTCGAGAACGTCTCGATCCAACGGATCATGGCCGGCGCGGGACTTACGCACGGCGGCTTCTACAGTTATTTCAAGGGGAAGACCGACCTCTACGCCGAGGTTCTGGGGTGCTTTTTCACCGATCCCAACTGGAAGAGTTGCTGGGAGGGCGTGCGTGTCGATTTGTCGTCGACTGACGTAGGCCCGCAAGTCGTTCAGGCTTATCTTTCGAGGCAGCATTTCGAAGACGTCGAAAACTCCTGCCCAATGGTGGCCTTGCCGACGGATGTGGCGCGCAGTGGAGTTACCGCCAAGCGCGCCTTTGAAACCGTGTTCAACGCGATGGTTAGCGTTCTGGAGCGCAGCTTAGTGGACAAGATGGACAAGAAAGGTCCTCGTCGCGCCAAAGCGCAGGCCATCGCAGCGTTGTGTGTTGGTGGAATGGTTGTAGCTCGGACGGTGGTCGAGCGCTCGCTGGCGGATGAGTTACGCGGCGCGTGCGCTGACATGGCCCTTGCTCTCGGCCGCTGGGACAAACGCGCCAAATCGGCTGTCCGATAATCTGTCGCTCGAAAGAACCGTTCTCATGCGTCCAAGAGGATAGAATTGCGTCTTTCCTGGTTATAGGCGCAGGTCTGCTGTGCTGGAAGAGTTCGGAGGGAGAAAGCCATGAGAAAAGCAATCTTCGTAGTTCTTTTGTTAGGGTTCGCGGCGCGCCCGTTGTTGGCACAAGATCCTTATGAAGGACTCTGGCAGGGCTACGACGGAGAATGGCGCCACGTCTCGCGCCAATTAATCGCATTGGCTGAGGCCACGCCCGAAGAAAAATTTGCATGGCGTCCCGCGCCGGGAGTGCGCTCCACGAGCGAAGTTTACATGCACATCGCGATCGCGAATTTTGGCCTCTTGGCCTTTACAGGCCCCAAGAAGCCCGACGACTTGAAGGAAGGGCTGGAAAAGTCGGTCACCGCGAAAGCGGAAGTGATCAGCTGGCTGAAGCGGTCGCTCGATGCCGTCAAACAAGCCCATTTAGCGGTTACACTGAAGGATCTGGAACGCAAGATCCGCATTTATGACCGTGACGCTACTGTTGACGGCATGTACCTGCGGATCATCGTGCACGCCAACGAGCACATGGGCCAGCTCGTCGCGTATGCGCGCATGACCGGCGTCAAGCCTCCGTGGTCCGGCAATTAGTCAGGGTAAATTCATTTTGATTTGTAGGTGAACGTCACCTTGGTTTCTTCGTCGAGCACCAGCGGCCGGACGAAGTGATAGGAGTTCCCCGCGCGCGGCACGTCCACGCGAACCGGCAGGATGCCCGAAGCGCGCTGCTGCAGGCTGGTCACATTGGCGGATGCTGCCAACTGCTGCTGTTGCGCGAGCTTTTTGGCGTCACGCTCGTACCGCTGGTATTCGGCGATGCCGGGGACGGCGCTGGTGACTTCCACGGTTTGCATAACACTGCCTAGGCTGAGTGCATATACGCCAGGTGTGGGCCTGCTGCCGTCATAGTTTGTTTTGCTGATGTACGGATTGAATCCGGGAAAATTGACGGCGACCCGGACTTGCCCGGAAGACAAATTGGAAACGATCCAGCGGCCCAACGAATCGGTCATTACATTGCGCACGGCCCCAGTGTCCACCTGAGTCACGGTGACCCGCGCATTGGACACCACCGCACCAGTCGGATCCACGACAATTCCGCCGAGTTGACCGGGAAGCAACGACATGGACTCGTAGTTGGTGACCGGACCGCCCGTGACCATTCCAAGCGCCACGTTGCCCTCTTCCGCGCCGGAGACATCCTGCGAAGCCGGCGGCAGCAAGTTGGCGGCGATGGCGTCGCCGCCAAAGTCCTTCACCTTGTACTGCTCGGGGAGGAAAACTTCCCATTGCAGCAGATTGATGGGAACGTCCATCTTGGGAAGGGAAATGTCTGAGCCGCCCTTCTTCGCGAATGGCGCGCCCGAGTGCATAAACACAAAGGAAACGGTGTACGAGCCGTTCGGGCGGAAGCCCGCGCGCAACAGAGGAACGCGGTTACCGTCGGTTCCTTCGACAGGCTTCACTTTTTCTCCGGCGACTTCCGCGGAGAGAATGCTCGCGCCTGCCGGGAGAGCCACTTTTAGGAACGGCTGGGCCTGATTCTTCACGGTAAGCCGCACTTCGGTGAGCGACCGCCCTTCATTGGTTACGAGAGTTGTGACGATCGCGTGTTCCACCACAGCGGCGAGTACGCTGCTGTCCGGGAAGCGCGTCCACGCAAGCGCCAAAGTCGGCTGCTCGTTCGGTTGTTTGTGATAGCGAAACGCCGCCTGCAATGGGAAACGGGCGAGCGATCGCAGATACGGATTGGTTTCCTTGAAGTCCATGCGTTTCAGGCCGCCGCCTTCCGTCGACGTCAGTTCAATGGTGCCCGCGCCTTCGACCAGCACTTCACCGGTTTCGCGCTGCGCGTTCTGGAAGCTGAGGAACGGCGCGTCGGCCTTGGTCTCGTTAATGGGTTTTTCCATTGAGATCAGGAATTGATGGCTCTTCTGCGCGGCGCCGCGAACTTTCAAGAGCAGCACGCCGGATTGCACTTCGCTGGACTCAACGGACGCCCCAGCGGCCCCGATGACTTCGTATCCGGCAGGAATAGCCACCTCAAATTGCGAAGGCTCGCCTTGCACTACGGAAATGTCAACGAGCGTAGTGATGCGCAGGTCAGCTTCGGTGACGGTGACCAGCGTCTTGACATCCGAAAGAAAGCGGACTTCTTTAGGAGAAGTGGGCGCAACAATTTCTCGTGTCGTCCACCACACGTTCGCATATTGTCCCGGCACGAGCGTGGCTTCCACGGTGGTCTGCCCATTTTCCGACGTTCGCGAAGTAATCAGTCCCGGGCTGATCCGCACGTTGGTGTGGTCACCGGGGAGACTCAGTACCAGCCGGACGCTGCCGGCGGACGGAACCGGAAGATTGAACGATGCGCGCCCCGCCTCGATGCTCAAAGGCAACCCCGCGTCGAGAGTGACCGCGAACTCGGCAGGCCCGGGTAGCACCGCCGTATGCGTTCCACCTTCGAGCTCCAGCGGCAGGCTCTTGCCTTCCTGGCGCGCGTCGAGGATGGCCATGCCGTTGGTTAGCGGCACTTTGGTAACGCCTTTGTGGAGGATCTCGCCTTGCAACTGAACGGTTCCCTGAACCGATTCACTGGCGACATGAAACTTCAGGTCTGCGCGTTTCATGGTGTAGGCCACGGGTGGCGTGTCTGCTTTTCGCGTGGGCTTGTTCGCCAGTTCGAGCAAACGGTTGTACTCGTCGAGCGGCAGCGTGACGTTTCCGCTCGCGGGAACCGGAGGAGTCAGTACAGTTCTTTCATCAGCGAGGAGAACTTCGGGAGCGATCAACAGCCAAGTCAACAAAGCGCAAAGAATCTTTTTCATTTGCCACCTGCCTTTTTGTCGCGTTGATAACTGAGCACTGCGGACGGAGCCTGGTTCTCCCCTGTGAGTTCGGACACCAGGTAAACCGATGGCCCGAAAGCGGGGAACGAGACATGAATGGGAAGGATTCCGGCGCGCTTCCCTGCCAACGAGTCGGTCTTGAATTTGTCGAGAAGAGCTTCGGTTGCGCTCTGCGGGCTCTTCGATTTCCCTTCATCTTTCAAGTCCGCATCGGCCGGTTGTGGAGCCGATGGAGGAGGGGCCGTCGAGAATGCGGCAATATCGCCTCCCGCTCCCGAAATTGTTCTCGTAGCAAGACCTGTGGCCATTCGCGTGTCCGTTTCCGGCGTGGCCAAAGCTGCGGAAACGGGATTCTCATAGGTTGCGGAGCGGAAAGAGCCCGGTTCGGTCGTCACTTTGAAGAGCGGCGGATGATAGAGCAAGAGTCCCGTGCGCGAGACCGGCAGATCGAGCGCGGGCAGCGCCAGCGCGAACTGGCCTCTTTCATTCCAGGCATTTCCGCGAAGCAAATACACTAGCTCCACCGCGAAGGGCGGAGCTTCCTCGCCCGCTCGCGCCTTATCGAGCGGGAGCAGGAGACTGTTATCCGGCGCCTGGCCCGGCCTCACGGCTTTGCCAGACAGCGAAGCGCTCCAGAGTATGGCTCCCGCCGGCAGAGTCACTTTCAGGAAGTTGCGCTGATTGTTGCGCACGGCGTAACGCGCCTGGACGAATGTCTTTCCTTCGCTTGAAACCAGCACCCGGTAGCGTGCTTCTTCCACATTGGCCATCAACACCGCCTGCGGCGTGTACCGCGCGATGGTGACGTTCAAGGATCGTTTGCTCTTGCCTTCGCCAGAACGAAAACGAAACGCAGCCAGCGAGGGCGACTGCCGGTTCGCCACCAACTCACCAAGATCCGTGGCGTCTGCGCTCTCCAGTTCTTCTGTCTTGACGTCCTTGATCTCTCCCGCGCCTAGCACTTCCACGGCCACGCCGCCGGTCTCGCGCTCCGCGTTCAGCAAACGAAGGAGTGGAATCTCAATTGGCCCATCGCGAGGACTGCGGGTCTCGCCGGTGATCACAAATCTCGCGCTCTGCTCAACCGGTTCCAGGAATGTGACCGAGAGCTGGCCATCCTTGACTTCCCAGTCCGCCACCATTGCGCCCAGAACCTGATTGACAGCAACTTTTTCGGGAATCTGAATCTTCACCTCGCGTGCCGCGCCCTGCGTGACCTCGAGGCTCACTTCCGCGTTGATGGAAGTTGCATCTTCGCCGAGCCCCAGAAGCTGCGTGAGCGAGCCGCGCAGGCGTAACGGCTGCGAAGAGCGGTGATCCTCCGTTTTCCTCCGCCACGTGAATGCCAGCGCATCGTTGCCGCGCCCGTACGCGACCCATTTGCTCTCTGTCGCGGATTCCGATTTGTCGGACAAAAGCCCACCGGTAAGCCGCACGTCCACGCCTTGCCGCGGCAATTGGAGGGAAGCGCGTGTCACTCCCGAAAGGCTAGAGGGAAGCGAGATGCTCTCTTCTCCCGTGGAGGAAATGACGGGAAGCGCAATATCGAGTAGCAGCACCGCCCGGCCTGCGTGGGAAAGCAGCGCGGAGAGCTGACCACCGGCTTTGCCGCTTGCGCTCGGAACGAGCGAGACGGCCTTGCCATCCAGCCGCGCTTCGCGAACCAGCAAGCCTGCTGGAATCGGCACGCGCACCCAGCCGTCTTTCAACACATCGATGGTTAGCGTGGCGCGGCCAGCCGCGAGTTCACTATTGATGCGCAGGTCGTAGTCCACGCGGGTGAGCGTCGCCTCGACCGGTGACGGTTCCGGCTCGCGTTCGATGGGATGCGCGCGCGCATGAAGCGTTCGATACTCCTCCACGGGCAGGACCACCCAGCCTGGCGAACGCGCTGCGGTCTGCGCCGAAGAGTTCGCCGCAAGAAACGAAAGCGCGGCAGGGACAAGAGCGAAGAAAAGCAGCAGAATGGGCCTATTTCTCAGCTTGGGTGTGAGTTTTTCTTGCGATGACAGCGTTGACATACACGTAGCCCCCTTCTCCTCAAGAGTAGCGAGCCCAGAAGTTTTGCTGGCGACCCGGGGACGAAGTGGCTTGGTTGCTGGATGAGATGGTGCGCTTGCCAATGCGGGTTGTCTTGTTTTCTCCATGATCCGTTTCCTTGGAAAGAAAATTCCTCCGAGATTGAAGAGACGTCTCTCGCTACGTCGCAATTAGAACGAAAACGCGGGCTTTTCTTGCAGGCCATCTTGGGCCATTTCAGCGGTCCCATTCGTCAGGCAAAGAGAATTCGGCAGCCATTAAGCCGGGCTTGCCTTCACGCCTGCCTGGTGTGTGGAACTATTTCCCCGTCGGGCAGTATCCACTCTTTGTAAGGGCAACTCCGAGTCTTTCGGAACATAATTCGACCGATGACCTTGGCTCCCGACGAGGATCTGATGCTCCAAGTGCGCGATGGCGCAGGCGAAATGCTAGGCGTGTTGTTTGACCGCTATCAAACGCCTCTCTTCAACTTCTATTCGAAGTTGACTGGAGACCAGATGCTGAGCGAGGACCTGGTTCAGGAGGTCTTCCTGCGTATCTTGAAATACCGCCAGAGCTACCGCCCCGGAACTCCTTTTCGCGCCTGGGTCTACCAGATTGCGCGCAACGCCCGCATCGACCACTTTCGCAAGTTTCCCAAGCAGACCGCTCTCGAGCCGGAAATGCTTCCTCCGGTCATTCCCACGGATTCCGCCCAGGAGCATCAGGAAGTTGAACTGTTGCAACGCGCGCTGATGCAACTGCCGGAGGAGAAAAGAGAGATTCTGCTTCTCTGCCGCTTTCAGGAACTGAAGTACGAGGAAATCGCCGCGTTGCTCGGCTGCGAACTCAACACCGTGAGAACCCGCATTCATCGCGCCTTGCAGGACTTGCGCAAGGCTTTCCACCAAATTACGCAGGGTTCCATGCTTAGAAAAGCCGAAGCCGCAGCTGCGGAGAACATCCCTCCTCGAGGAGGTCGCCATGAAATGTGAAGAAATTGCGGAGCTGTTGCCGGACTACCTGCAAGGGATCCTGAATCCCAATCAACTTCGCAATGTTGAGCAGCACCTCGAACAGTGCGCGGACTGCGCTGAAGAAGTCTCCGTTTGGAAGAAGCTCTCGCTGATCCCGGTCGAGCAGCCAAGCGCTGCCTCACGCGCGCGGTTTGAAGCCATGCTGCAGGCATATCAGGCAGGTCGGTCCACCACGCCTGCAGGCGTCTCGGAATGGCGTAAACGCGCTTCCACTTGGAACGTTTTTCATTGGCTTCGCTCGCCCTTAGGGGCTATGGCCTGGAGCGCGGCTCTGTTTGCTATAGGCGTATTTGCCGGCCTTCAGGTGGCTAATTCCAAATCCAGCTCGCGCGATATCGCTCGACTGCAAGGGGATCTCGCCAGCATGAAGCAGTTGGTCGTGCTGTCCATGCTTCAGCAGCAATCGGCAAGTTCGCGGCTCGAGGGCGTCACTTTGAGCAGCCGCGACCAGCAACTCGATCCCCAGGTGCTTTCGGCGCTTCTTCACACGTTGCGCTACGACGCGAGCGTTGACGTGCGCTTGGCGGCGCTCGATGCGCTCAGCCGCCACGGGCGGCAGCCCCAGGTGCGCAAAGGGATCTTGGACTCGCTTCAGGAACAGCAGCAATCACCCCTGGTACAGGTGGCCCTGATCGATCTCTTGCTGGAATGGCGGGACCCCGATGCCGCGCAGCGGCTGCAGGACCTCCAGCAGACCCCGAATCTGAATCCCACCGTGCGGCAACGCGCCGAGTGGGCTAGAAGCAAACTGGATTGAGGAGGAGTCATGAGAACGGCGCGCTTTCTGACCATGTTAACGCTCCGGAGCCTGTTTCCCATTGCCTTGTTGGCTCAGTCCGTAAGCCCACCGCCGCTCCCGCAAGCAGTGCCGATTCCGCAGCCGGCAATACACATTGCCGAACCTCTTCCCTTGGAAATTCATCCTCAGCCTGCAATTTCAATCGCTCTTGAGCACTCCGATCGCGACCTGCCCGTGCAGGAGCAGGAAACCATTCAAAAGTCTTTCTCAATGTCGGGCATTCAGCATCGTTCCTTGGAAATCGACAACGTGTTTGGATCAATTGAAGTTGTGGGTGATGCCTCGGATCAGGTGCGGCTAATAGTCAAGAAAACAGCGCGCGCGGAATCGAAAGCCAAGCTCGAACAGGCTCGCAAAGAAGTCACCCTCGACATCACCGAGGTGGAGGGCTTGCTGAAGCTCTACGTAAATGGCCCGTTTCGCTGCCAGTGCCAGGACTGCGTGAATTTCCATGGCGACGAGGGATACGTGGTGAAGATGGATTTTCAACTCCATGTCCCGCGCGACATCGACATCAAGGTCAGGACCGTAAATGAAGGCAACGTTTCCGTCCGCGACATCAACGGGAATTTTCTCGCGCGCAATGTCAATGGGGACATCGAAATGGACAATATTGCGGGCTCCGGGACCGCACATACCGTCAATGGTCCCGTGAAGGTTTCTTTCCGGCAGAACCCTCGTGAGAATTCCGATTTTCACACCATAAACGGCAACGTGGAGTTGCGCTTCGCCCAGGGCTTGGCCGCGGACTTCCGCTTCAAGACCTTCAACGGAAGCATTTATAGCGATTTTCCCGTAACGGCGTTGCCCGTGCATGCCATTCAGGAAGAGCATCACGGATCCAAGGTCGTTTTTCGCGCGGATCGCTATACCGGTGTGCGCGTGAATTCTGGCGGGCCGGAGATCAAGGTTGAAAATCTAAATGGAGACATCCGCATTCTTGAAAATCATGAATAACCGTACTGAGCGTTTCTCAACCTTCTTTGTGGCGGTTCCCTTGTTGTGCTTTGCGCTTAGCGCCGCGCCGGCCCGCAGCCAGACGAAAGAGTCATCGGGTGCGGACCGCGTTTCCGTCAAGCTCGGCGATCCCTCGAGGCCTGCTTTCGTGAAAGCTGGACTCATCAACGGCGGCATCACCGTGAAGGCGTATGAGGGCGCGGAAGTCGTCGTCGAGGCTCGCGCCCGAAACAGCGACCGCGAACCGGCGCGCTCCGAGTCCAACATGAAACGGATCGTTGTTTCCTCCACCGGTCTTTCCGTGGAAGCAGAAAACAACGAGGTGCACGTTTCCACTGAATCTCACATGCGCGTCGTTGACCTGATCATTTCTGTTCCCGTTCACAGCTCTCTCAAGCTGAGCGCCGTGAACAACGGAGACATCGTGGTCACCGGAGTAGACGGCGAACTGGACGTAAACGACGTGAACGGTTCCGTGACCCTGAACAACGTCTCCGGCAGCGCGGTGGCGCATGCGCTCAACGGGCGCCTCTTAGCCACTTTTACCCGGGTAAATCAGAAGCCGATGGCTTTCAGTTCTCTGAACGGAGACATTGACGTTACTTTTCCCGCCGACTTGAAAGCGAATGTCACCCTTAAATCCGATCGTGGAGAAATTCTCAGCGATTTCGACGTGCAGCTTCAGGCGTCCGCGCCCCAGCAAATCGTCGAAGATGATCGGGGACATGGCGGGAAGTATCGCGTCCGGATCGACAGGGCTGTTCATGGAACCATCAACGGCGGCGGCCCCGAGTATCAATTTACAAATTTCAACGGCAGCATCTACATCCGCAAAGTCGGCGCCCCGCGCTGATGTTGGCATTCCTGCGCGGCGTCGCGACAGTGCCTATCGCGAGAGCTTTGCTTCATCACTTCTTAACGAACAACACGCAGTAATCACTGTCGGGCCAGTCAGTCACTACTTTCTCCATTTGCAAACCTGCGGCCGTCAGTTCCTCAATGACGACCTTTTGCGGGATGCCGTGGCCGCCGCGGTTAGAAGGAACGCCCTGGACGGGATCCAGCCCCGAACGCGCCGGAAAATCAATAATCGCCAGCCGTCCTCCCGGTTTCAATGACCTCACGAGGTTAGCGTCGAACTCAGCGGGCTTCGTCAGGTGATGGTACACATGCCGGAGGAAAATCGCGTCGCAGCAAGCCGTCGGCAAGTTGGTGTCGTCAATTTTGCTTTCCACAACGGTCACGTTTTTCAGCTTGCGCTTGGTCACCTCAGCGCGCATTTCCGTGAGCTTCTGAACGTCGATTTCTGTAGCGTAGACCTTTCCTGCAGTGCCCACATGCTCCACCGCGGCAAACGAGTATTCACCGTCTCCCGCGCCGATATCTGCCACGGCCATTCCCGGCTTCCATTCCATCAACGCAGCCAGCCGTTTGATCTCGTCGTCGGCATTCGCCCTGGCGTGCGCCGCAAAGACCGCGGCTGCCATGCACGCCAAAACCACCAACCACGACCGTTTCCACTGTTTCTTTTTCATCTTCATCGCCTTCGGGCCTTTGGCTCGACAACGCCATTGTCTCAGAGTTAGACGGCAGCGCGCGGTCTTAGGGTCCGATCCCCTCTCAATTTTTCCACAGCCCATTTCTACGTATAATGTTCGCTCAATCTCAGGAGAGCTGCTCATGCGCTATCGCCGTTTTGGCCGCACGGGATGGAACGTCAGCGAAATAGGTTACGGGATGTGGGGCATGGCCGGCTGGAGCGGCTCCGACGACAAGGAATCGCTCGATTCGCTGCAGCGGGCCGTCGATCTCGGCTGCAATTTCTTTGACACCGCATGGGCCTATGGCGAAGGGCACAGCGAGCAGTTGCTTGGAAGAATTGTACGAGCAAATCGCGGCAAACCCGGCTGCGGCGGATTGCACACGCAGCTCTATATCGCCACCAAAGTTCCGCCGAAGAACCGGCGCTGGCCCGCGCGCTCTGACTACTCTCTCGACGATAGCTATCCGCCGGACTATATCTTTGAGTACGTGGACAAGAGCCTGAAGAATATTGGCGTCGAAACGCTCGATCTAATTCAGCTTCACACCTGGGAGGATGTTTGGCTCGAAGATGATCGCATTGCGCGCGCCATTGAAAAACTCCGTGCCAGCGGCAAAATCCGCGCCTTCGGCCTCAGCCTCAACCGTTGGGAGCCGGCCAACGGCATTCGCGCCGTCCGCAGCGGCATCATCGATGCTGTGCAGGTGATCTACAACATCTTCGACCAAAATCCTGAAGACGAACTCTTCCCGGCGTGCCGCGAAAAAGACGTCGCGGTTATCGCGCGCGTTCCGTTCGACGAAGGTTCGCTCACCGGCACACTTACACTCGAGAGTTCCTGGCCCAAGAGCGATTGGCGCAGCACGTATTTTGTCCCGGACAATCTCAAGGCCAGCGTCACACGCGCCGACGCGCTTAAGCCGCTTCTACGCGACGGCATGACGCTGCCCGAAATGGCCCTGCGCTTCATCCTGAACAATTCCGACGTGCACACGACCATTCCCGGCATGCGCAAGCGCAAGCACGTGGAATCGAACCTCGCGGCCAGCGACAAAGGCCCGCTTACGGCGCAACTCCACGCGCAACTTCGACCGCATCGCTGGGTCCGCACTCCCACCAAATGGAGTCAGTGAGAAATTCGGAGCGATTAAGTGCGAGTCATCGGTTTTCTTGAAGTGGAGGGGGCAACCCATCATTTCGACCGGAGGGGCGGCACACTTGCCGTCTCGAAGCGGAGAAATCTCTCTTCAACTCATGCAGTCTGCTTCAGGGCGCGCTCGACCAGCGTCAAGCAGCGCTCTGCTTGCTCGCGCAGCAGTTCGTTTTCGTCGCTGCGTTGCGACTGAGCGCTGTGGAGCTCGTCAGCAATAGCCAACGCTGCGAGCACGGCAAGTTTCTGTGTGTCTACAATTCCGGTGGCCTCGGCGATAGTATGCATTTTCTCGTCCACGCACTTTGCCAGCTTCTGCACGTATTTCTCTTCCAGATCGCCACGGATGGAATAAACCTGCCCGAAAATTTGCACCTTCACCGGCGCGCTCATGTTCCGAATTGTAGCGCAGGGCGAAGCCCTGCGGAATCTTTCTTCAACTGGCGCGGAGCTGGGCGCTATGGCGATGCTCGAGGATGGAGATAATCTTCGCCGCGAAATGATTGATCTGCGCGTCGGTGAGCGTGCCTTCGCGGCTTTGCAATGTTACGCGGACAAGCAGCGAGTATTTTCCCGCTGGCACATTTTTCCCGCGGAACAAATCGACGGCCTCGATGGAGAGGATTTCCGCGATCCCAAGCGAACGAATTGAGTCGGCAATCTGCGCGAAGGAAATGCCATCGGCCAGCAGCAAAGAGAAATCGCGCTCCACTGCGGGGAAGCGCGGAAGCGGCTCGTAGCGTCGTGCGGCTTTCGCTGCCTCAATCGCTGAGTAAAGAGGATCGAGTTCGATCTCGGCGAGAAAAATGTCTTGCCGCAATTTCAGCCGGTCCGCGACGCGGCGGGCGAGTTGGCCGCCAGCACCAATAGAAGAGAGATTTCTCGCTTCGCTCGAAATGACAGAGAGTTGAATGGCACCGCGCTTGGCGGCATGCAGCCAATCCGGGCCACCGTCGGTCCAGGAGAAACCGCCAGCCAGCGCTCCAATCGCGTCGAGATCGCCTTTTAAGTCCGCAAAAGAAAAATCACGAGCCGAATCGTAAACACCTTTTTCGCGGGCTTGGCCCGTCGCGCCAAGCGTTAGCACAGGTGGCTCGACGGATTCGTTTCCCTGGAGGCGATAGCGACGTCCAATTTCAAACAACCGCCCATTGCGTTGCCCGTGGTTTAGATTCCATTCCAATGCGGCGGCCATCGTAACGATGCCGCTCGACCGCATAACGTTTGCTTCTTCGGAGAGCGGATTGGAGAGACGAGCGGGCGAAACTCCCGCGAGACGGAAAAGCGCGTCGCGTTCTTCGGCCACGTGCGGAATGGTCACGATTTCGCGGTAGCCCAGGCCGATAAGGCGTTCGCGCAAACGCGTTTCCGCTTCGTGACGCGGCCGCCGCGCCGCTCCTTGTCGAGCAGCCGGCAAGCGCGGTGGAAATTTATCGAGGCCGTAAATACGCGCGATTTCCTCGATCAAGTCGATTTCTCTCTCCACTTCGGCGCGCCAGGAAGGCTGTGTGCATTCCCACGCGGCCAGAAGCGAGCCTTCCGCGCCGCGGTTGTGGTCGCTTCGAACGGGAGCGAAGCCCAGCGCGCCGAGGCTCGCTTCGATTTGCTTGTCGGGCACGTCCGAACCCATCAGGCGGAGAATCTCCGCGCGTGTGACGCGAATTTTCTTTGCCTCGCGCTTTGCGGGGTAAACATCCACAACGCCGGCAAGCAATTCGCCGCCTGCAAGCTGCAGGATCAGTTCCGCGCAACGGCGCGAAGCCAGTTCGGCCATCTCCGGATCAGCCCCGCGGCCAAAACGCGTGGAGGCTTCCGTATGTAACTTCAGAAATCTCGTTGCGCGGCGAATGGCCACGGGATCGAACCAGGCACATTCGATCAAAACACTTTTTGTGGAGAAAGAGATTTCCGTCTCGGTGCCGCCCATGATGCCGCCAACGCCGACCGCGTGCGAGCCGTCGCCGTCGCAAATCATGCAAATGCTTGGGTCAAGTTGGCGTTCGATGCCATCGAGCGTGCGTATTTTCTCGCCGGCTTTTGCAGCACGAACCACAATCTTGTGATCACGCACTTTGTCATAGTCGAACGTATGCAGAGCGTGGCCCAACTCGAGCATCACGTAGTTCGAGATGTCCACCACGTTGCTGATGCTGGCTATGCCGGAAGCTTCCAGACGGTCTTTCAGCCACTTCGGCGAAAGCTGAATCTTGACGTTTTTGATCACGCGCGCCGTGAAGCGCCCGCACAGTTCCGGCGATTGAATGTCGACTCGGATCGCCTCGCTCGCTTTTGCCGAACTCTCCTGCGGCTTCGGCGAGACGTGCTTCAGCGGCAGTTTGTAAATAGCGGCAACTTCGCGCGCGATTCCGTAATGGCCGAGGCAGTCGGGGCGATTCGAGCCGACTTCCGCGTCGATGACCGCGCCGTGCGGGCCGTTTTCGACGCCGGCAATATTGGTCCCTGAAAGCGCGAGCCGCGAGGCAAGTTCCTGCGGCGACGCAGTCACGTCGACAAAGTCCTTCAGCCAGTTGTAGACAATTTTCATCGGGCGACTCGTGACTCGTGGGACGTCAACGAATAGCTCAGCGATCTTGCCGCAACAACAGTCTTGCCAGGATTCCTCGCTTCGCTCGGAATGACACGGTTCTCTATCGCGATGGTCGTCGCGAGTGCCGACAAACGCAAATTGGCAAAGGAGATTCGAGTCATGGAAATTGCTTCAGGAAGCGCAAGTCGTTCTGAAAGAAAACCTGAATGTCATCGATGCCGTACTTCAACATCGCGAGGCGGTCGATGCCGATGCCGAAGGCGAAGCCGCTGACTTTTTTCGCGTCGTAATTGACGAAGCCGTAGACCGCGGGATCAACCATGCCCGCGCCGAAAAGCTCGATCCATGCCGCGCCCTTGCATTTTGAGCAGGTGCTGCCATTAGAACTGCCGGTGCCGCCGCAGAAAGGGCAGGACACGTCGAACTCTACGGAAGGCTCAGTGAACGGGAAATAGCTTGGGCGAAAACGCGTCTTAACGCTCGGGCCGAAGAATTGCTTCACGAAATACTCGATGGTCCCGGTGAAATCGCAGAAGGTGATGTCCGTGTCGACGGCGAGCCCTTCCACCTGATGGAACATGAAGGAGTGCGTGGCGTCCGGATTATCGCGGCGATAGACCTTGCCGGGCACAATCACGCGCACGGGCGGCTTCTGCTTTTCCATCGTGCGGATCTGCATCGGCGAGGTGTGCGTGCGCAGCAAGAGCGGCGTCGGCGCGCCTTTCGGCAGGTCGATATAGAACGTGTCCATGTCGTCGCGCACGGGATGAAATTCCGGAATGTTCAGCGCCTCGAAGTTGTAATAAGGCGTTTCGATTTCCGGGCCCTCTACGACCGAGAAGCCGATAGAGAAGAAGATGTCCTCGATTTCCTGGAAGACCTGGCGAATCAAGTGCCGCGAACCGATAAGACGAATGACGCCGGGGAGGGAGAGGTCCTCAGGTACAAGTGTCAGGTCAGGTGGAAGGATGGCCTGCTCACTCGATACGTCGACCAGGACACTTCCGCTAGTTTGAGCATAAGTGGAGGGGATTGCAGGTCTGTGCTCAGATTGATCTTGTGAGAAAGCCGCAGCCCAGGCAGCAGGGCCAACGGTTGCACGCTTTTGCTCGATCGTTTGCTCAATATGCGCCTTTAGCTCGTTAAAGCATCGCCCCACTTCTCGTCTCAATTCATCCGGTGAATTCTTCACCCAGTGATCTCGGGCCCAAGTGAGGATCCCAGTCTTTCGTCCTAGCCAGTTGATTCGAGTGAGTTTAAGATCTGTCTCGTCAATGTCCAGTTGTACGTCTCTATCGAATGTGTCACGCAGTTGTCTAAAGAGGCTGACCACTTCCGAAGTACCTTGGATTCTCAGTTGCTGAAGCGTTTGGACGGCTTTTACGCCAACAGCAATGTGCGCGTGGAGATGCTTCGCGGCGCGCTCAGTCGTTCCTCTCAAACTCAGCGGCGATGAAGCGCCCCAGTTTGTGTGAACGCGTTGGATCACTCCCGAGACATCATTAGTCCAAGCGGACTGTAGAGCTAGAAGGCGAACATGGTCTCCGGCCGAAGCGGCAGCGAGCGCGTTGGCGTCGAATTGTGAACGCAGCTCAGAGAACAGCTGAAGGACCTGCTCCGGCCGTGTTACGCCAAGTTGTTGAAACGTCCTTTGAGTCTTCTCTAGAGCTTCAGACATTGTCCGCCATCCGCCGGGGAGGAGCTGAGCCAATACTAAAACGGCCATCAACTCCCTCGGAGAGACAGTTTAGGGTTTGCGTGCCACCAACGGAAGCTAGGCCTTTTTCGCGGCGCCTGCGGCCGCTTTCGCCTTTTCCGCCAACTGCGTGAAACCCGCGGCGTCCTTCACGGCGATGTCCGCCAGCACTTTGCGGTCGAGCGCGACGCCCGCGGCTTTCAGGCCGTGAATCAGCTGGCCATAGGTCAAGCCGTTGAGCCGCGCGGCCGCGCCAATGCGCTGAATCCACAGCCGCCGGTACTGGCGCTTCTTGTTGCGCCGGTCGCGCTTCGCGTAACGGTCCGCGCGATTCGCCGCTTCCTGCGCGGACTGGTACAGCTTGCTCTTGGTGAGGAAAAAGCCCTTTGTCCTCTTGAGATACTTCTTGCGCCGAGCCCGGCGCTTGGTGCCGCGTTTTACGCGTGCCATGGGTTTGCTCCTTCGTATGGAAAAGAGCAGGTCTAAAGACCCGCCACTACAAAACCACAGCCTCTCTCGAGACTGCAGCCACGAATTAATTCCATCGGGAAACAAAACGGGTTGCGAAGACGCGCAGCGAAGCGCGTTGCGCAACGGGTTTGTTTCCGGTGTGCTGCGAGTAGGCATCGCGGCGCGACGCGTAACAGCCGTGCCAACGAGGTCGTTCGCGCAACGCGGACGATGCCGGGCTGAAGCCCGGCCCCTACAAATGCCCCGGCAGAGCCGGAGCAGATCGGCCGGCAGGCACCCGTGAAGCGCTGCCTGGCACGAAAAACGTTGTTAAACGTTGAACGTTCGAACGTTAAGAAAATCTAGCCGTAGGGCAGCATCTGCTTGATGCTGGCCGCGTCTGCCGGGCTGATCGACGTTAGCTTCTTCAGCTTGCGCATGCGGCCGGAAGCTTTGAGCCCGGTAAAGTGGCGCTTAGCCGTGTGGCCACGCAACACTTTGCCTGTTGCGGTGACTTTGAAGCGTTTGCGGGCGCCGCGATGAGTCTTCAATTTCATTTTCGGTTTCGATGCGTTTCTGGGCATTACGAAATCCTCTCTCTAACGGGCGGCCACGGAAGGCCGCCCTTACGGAATCCGATTGCGCGGTGGAACCCGCGCGTTACTGCGACTGCTGCGCGGTGGCCGGCTGTCCCGCAGGTCTCGGTGAACCCGCTCCTTTTTTCGGCGCTAGCAGCGCCACAAGAACGTTGCCTTCCATGCGCGGCATCGTCTCGATCTGTCCCTGGTCGCCAATTTCGAGCAGCAGGCGGTCCATCTTGGCGCGGCCTACTTCCTGGTGCGCCATTTCGCGCCCGCGATGAAAAATCATCGCGCGCACTTTGTGCCCGTCGCCGAGGAAGCGGATGATCTGATTCTTGCGAACCTGATAATCGTGCTCCGCGGTGTTGGGCCGAAACTTGACTTCCTTGAGTTGCGAGCCGCGGCTGCTTTTGCGCTGCTGGTGAGCCCTTTTGTTCAGCTCGTACTGATATTTCCCGTAATCGGTGATTTTGCAGACCGGTGGATCGGCGGTCGGCGAGATTTCCACGAGATCGAGCCCTCGCTCGCGCGCCAGCTTCATGGCCTCGAATGGCTGCATGACCCCGAGCTGCGCGCCCTCTTCGTCAATTACGCGGATCTCGCGCGCCCGAATGCGCTCGTTGGTGCGCGTTCGGTCGGTCGGCCGGAAATTCCGTTCAGCGATAAATCCCCCTCAAAAACGTTAGGCACCTGCTTTCCCCGGTAGCACCAGGAGCTGGCCCCGAATCCACCCACCCGGCCCACAGGCGAAAACGCGCCCAAGGACGGGCTTCAAAGTATAGCATGCGGAATGCGCCATCCGACAAGAGGACTGTGGTGGCGCTGATCGTTAGCTAGTGAATTCTAATTCGCCCTTCGGACCGATGATTGTGGCGCGAAGCTGAGGCTTTTCCGCTTTAACGATGGGGAGATCGAGGCCGAGAAGTGCGGCTTGCTTCGCAAGCGCGTCAGGATCGGGCGTTGCGGCTTCGAAGCGAAGGAGCGAGCAGCCTTTGGGCGAGTCCGTCGAAGGATGCAGAGAATCGGCGGACCATTCGATGAAGAAAGGCAGTAAACCCGAAACATCGTCCTTTAGGTTGAGTGTTTTCCAGTGGAGTATCGTTCCGTCTGGACGCTTCCGAGAGCCAGGGGTAGGCCCTTCTGCAGACACTGCTGCTTGCGCGAGTCTTACAGCCAGCGCCTCAATATCGCCGGGATGAGCGGCCCAGCCGACGAGGCGAGGTTCGGTGAGTTTCAGCAAGCCAAGGCGGTCGGTCGCGCCAGACTGCTTTGGATCGGGCGCGATGATTTCCAGATACCGGCGCGTGCCTAGCGATAGGAGCGCGTTCTGTGTTCCACGGCCAGGGTGGACGCCGCCAAAAGCCGCACGAACTCCGGTGTGCTCTTCGACAAATGCAATTCCGCGGCCGAGATCGTTGCAACCGAGCAGGATGTGATCGAGCAACGAGGGCACCTCCTCCTTTCCGAAGATGTTGGACGGAGCTGCAAGCGTAGCACCTGTCATTGCAACAAAAGATCGGCGTGAAATCGTCATAAGACCTCTATGCAGCGACGCCTGGATTTCGAAGTCAATGATACGGGGAAACGCGTCGGGCCCAAAGCATGTCAGCCGCAGGCAAGACACTAGCTACAGCGAAACCGTGGGCGACTTCAGTCCGCGTTTGCATAGATACGCATGCCAGAAAAGGCGAGCCGCAACCGCCCGCCAAGGCCGCCACGGGACGCTGAGGGCCTCGAGCTTTTCCGGCGATGGCCGCTTGCGAAGCTGCTTCACTTCCTGAACTGCGGTGGCAAGCGCGAGATCGCCCGTGGGCCAGATGTCGGGGCGGCGAAGCGCACTCAAGAGATAAATGTCGGCGGTCCACTGGCCAATGCCTTTGAAGGCGATGAGCATTTTGCGCGCGGCCTCGTCGTGGAGATCGTGCAGGCAACGCAGGTCGAAGTGGCGGCGAGCCAGCGATTCGGCTAGCAGGCGCGTGTATAGCGTTTTCTGTCGACTGAAGCCAATGCGCAGCAACTCTGCATCGTTCAGCCTCAAGAATCTTTTAGGCGTGAGCGGTTTCACCGTGGTTTTAAGCCGTTCAAACGCCGCTCGCGCCGAAGCCAGCGAGACTTGCTGCTCGAGGATGATGTAAACGAGCGTAGGGAAGCCCGGCTTGCGCACCCAAAGCTCCGGCCGCCCATACTTCCTCACGACTCCCGCCAAATGTGCGTCGCGTTCCGCTAGGAGAAGCACGCTTTCAGCGAAGCGTTCTTCATTCAAAATTTCAAGAGAGTTTGGCACGGCGATTAACGAATTGATGCCTGCAGTAAATTCAGGTTGCTTGCGAGGTTTGGTTAGTATCGCCCAAAACCTTGACTTGGAACCATGTAAAGCACACTGCCCAGAGCGGCCAAGACAAAAATGTAATAAGCGGCAATCTTGGGGCTGGACATCGGCGGCAAATCCTTCGTAAACAATCGATAGGTCACTCCGCCCGCAACCAAAAAGAAAAGGCCATTGCTCGTAATGGCCCACAAGGCGAGGCACGAAGCCAAAAGAACGAATCTCTCTGCTTTGGAAAGCGCGTTAGCGGCTTGTCCGCCGTCCAGAATCCAGACCGGAATCAGGTTCAGAATATTCAGCCATGCGGTCGCACTGGCCAATGCCGCCCAAACGCCTTTGCCGGTTTTGTACCAGACGAGCGCGCAAACGACAGCGCCGAGAAGTCCTGCTAGCGGCCCCGCGAGACTGACGGCGGCACGCGTGGCCCGCGTAACACCAAGGGCCTGCCATCGCACGTAGGCTCCGAGCCCCGGCAGGAACACCGGCATGTCCGCCGGAAGCCCGCGGCGCTTGATATCGATGTAATGCCCCATTTCGTGCACGAAGATCAAAAGCACAAAGCCAACGCCAAATGCCGCGCCATAGAGAGTCCAGTACAGGGCCATGAAGGTCCCGAGGCTCAGCAGGAATTTCAGCTTAAACAACGCGGTCAACAGCACTTTGCTTTTGGCTAAAAGGACCGCCACCGGTGCAAGCGGGCCAAGCTTTTTCGCCCATTCATGCTTAGGGGTTGATGGAGCGTGTTTTGCAGCAAGTTCCAGCTTGTAAACTTTGCCCCGAATCCATTCGGCCTGCGTGGAAGTTGGGGGAAGGAGCGGCAGCGCCTTGAGCCATTCTTCTCGAGCCTGCACCAGATCACCCTGCTCTTCCAGAGAATTCGCGCGGGTCGAGATGCGCGCCAGCTCTTCGCTATAGAGAAGGGCTTGGCACTTCTCACAAACAAGAGCTCCTAACGGCACGTCCTGACCGCAATTGTGACAGTTGCGGATTGGCTCGATAAAAGGGTGAGATGACACGGGAATGGATTAAGTGGAGGGGGCCGGAGCCGCGGGCGCCTTTGACTGAAAGGGCCCAACGATATCTATCTTTGGAGCCCCCGTTTGTCGCCAGGCAAACTGGATTCCCACGAATAGAATTACTAGTCCGATCGCGCCGCCGATGGGATTCTGTAACTCGAGGAACGGGGAGGCCAAGCCCAACAATGCCAGAGCTCCGAGGGCCGCAAAAAGATTCATCTTTGGCTTACCACTGGACTCAGATGCGTTACCACCGGAGGCTGGAGCAGCTCCTGGGCTGCTGGCGGCTGTACCATTAGAAGGAGCGCTAGATGGGCCGGTCTGCGCCTGTGGAGGTTTGGCGGCCCTTTCTTTTGAAACTTGCGAGATGTAGATGGGGATAGCCGCCATGGAAACGGCTGCATACGTCAGCACAGCTGCTGCAATCTGATAACGGCGCCCGCCGACACCATTGGAGCCTTTCCTCATCGCCTTTCCAATCAACCATCCCACAGCCAGAGACACGTAGCCGATTTCAATGCCCGTTATAATTCCAAACGCGGCATAAAGAATCAGGCCAAGGATTGCGGCTCCGGCTCCAAATAGGAGTGCTCTGACGAAGGCCGCGTGGCTGTCTTTTGGAACCTGGCTCTGCAGCTGCGTGGTGCAGCGCTCGCAAGCAAGAGCGCCGTTGATTCGATAATACGTCCCCTTGATCGGCTGTTTGCAGGCCTTACAGATGTCGCCACCTGCGGCGTACTCCGCGGTGGCAAACTGCGGTACAGGCTGGTTCGGTGGGGACGACATAGCCGCGAACTTACTACATCCAGCGGTCTCTCAAAAGTGAATTTTTGAAGAACGTGTCTGCTACAGAATAGCGCGGGAGGCCACTTCTTGCTGCAAAGCCGCGACAACATCGGCGAGAGGCTTGGGGCCCAGGTCGCCTTTCGAGCGATGGCGGACCGAGACGGTGCCAGCTTCCACTTCTTTCGCACCGACCACGAGCATGTAGGGAATCTTCTGGAGCTGCGCGTCGCGGATTTTTGCGGGCAGTTTTTCGTTGCGGTCGTCGAGATGCACGCGCAGGTTGTGGTTCTTCAGTGTTTCGGCGACGTGCTTCGCGTAGTCCGCGACTTTTTCGCTGACCGGACAAATCTCCACTTGCACGGGCGCGAGCCACAACGGAAACGCGCCCGCGTAGTGCTCGATGAGAATGCCGAAGAAGCGCTCTACGGAACCTAGCAACGCACGGTGAACCATCAGCGGCTGATGCTTGGCGCCGTCTTCCGCGACGTACTGCAAACCGAATCGCGCTGGTAAATTGAAATCGAATTGCACGGTGGTTAGTTGCCACGGACGCCCGATGGCGTCAATCAGCTTGATGTCAATCTTCGGGCCGTAGAACGCAGCTTCACCGGAGATCGTTTTGTACGGAATGTTCATACGCTTCATCGTGGCCGCAAGTGCAGCGGTGGCGCGGTGCCAATCTTCCGGCTTACCCGCATAATTTTCAGGATGCGCGGGATCCCAATCGGAGAGCTCGACTTCGAATTTGTCGAAACCAAAATTTTTCATCACCGCAAACGCGAAATCGACGCAGGCCTCGACTTCGCTTTCGATTTGCGAAGGCATGCAGAAGATGTGCGCATCATCCTGCGTGAAGCCGCGGACACGCAGCAATCCATGCAGCACGCCGCTACGCTCGTAGCGATAGACGGTGCCAAGCTCCGCGAGCCGCACGGGAAGATCGCGGTAGCTGTGCAGCTTGGATTTATAAATCAGAATGTGGCCCGGGCAGTTCATGGGCTTGAGCTGGTAATCCGCTTTTTCCACTTCCACTGGCCCAAACATGCTGTCTTTGTAAAAGCCGGTGTGGCCGCTGGTCTTCCACAAATCCCGCCGCATGATGTGCGGCGTGTAGACGAGGTCGTAGCCCCGCTTGAGCAGTTCGTCGCGCAGCCAGTCTTCGACAATCTTGCGAATCAGGCCGCCTTTGGGATGCCAAAAAATAAGGCCTGGGCCGGCTTCTTCCTCGATGCTGAAGAGATCCAGCTCGACGCCGAGCTTGCGATGATCGCGGCGCTTGGCTTCCTCGAGGCGACGCAAATACTCGTCCAGCTCTTTTTGCGTGAAGAACGCCGCAGCATAAATTCGCTGGAGCTGCGGATTGCCTTCCTGGCCTTTCCAATACGCTCCGGCGACGTTCATCAATTTGAACGCCTGGATCCGCCGCGTGGACGGAATGTGCGGGCCCCGGCAGAAATCGATGAATTTTCCCGTGGTGTAGAACGAAACCATCGGTTCGGCGGCTTTTTCTTCCACGAGCTCGCACTTGAAAACCTGATTGGATTTTTTGTAGAGGTCGAGCGCTTCGGGCTTTGGAATGAGCTTGCGCTCGTTGGGCAAATCCTGCGACGCCAGCTCGTGCATCTTCTTTTCAATTTTGGAGAGATCTTCCGGAGTGAACGGCTCTTCACGCAGAAACTCGTAGAAGAAGCCGTTGTCCACCGGCGGGCCGATGCCCAGCTTGACGTTGGGATAAAGCTCCATCACCGCTGCGGCAAGAAGGTGCGCAGCGGAATGGCGGAAAACAAAGAGCGCGTCAGGGTCTTTTTCCGTGAGGATCTGCAGCTTCACGTCGCCCTCAAGTGGGCGGCGCAGGTCGATGAGTTCGCCTTCGCCGTCGTTCGGCTGGGCCACGCGCGCGACGAGCGCCGCGTCCGCAAGCCGCGGCGAAATGCTCTTCGCGATATCCGCTGGCGTGGTGCCTCGCGGAACATCTTTGACGCTGCCGTCCGGCAACGTGATGTGAATTTGCTCCATGTGCGTATTCACCCGGAAGGAGAAATATCAAGCTTATCGGCGCGAGTTTCTCCGGTCAAGACGAGTGCAGGATCGGACACGTCTGGAGAAGAAAATTCAACTCCAAAAAACCAAAACCCGCCTATTTGTGGCGGGCTTTGGCGAGGACGGCTTTAAACTTGTTGGCTGGGACAATCGGACTCGAACCGATACCTCCCCCGTGCTCTCACCGTCCTCTTTAATACAGGGGGGCGTCCTACCAATTGGACCACGTCCCAATAATGCTATTATACCATAAGTTGAATATCGCCCAAAGGAACGGTCTCGGTTTTGGCACGATTGACGAGCCTTTAAGATCATAACCCATTCATTTCAATAAGGTTACGCAGGAGTGGTCCTAGGACTCAAACGTCCAGCGGCCGCCGGCCATCGTGCGCTCCACGGGAATGGTCACGAGCGTCGAGGGATTCTCCTTCAAGGGATCGCGGTCGAGAACCACCAAGTCCGCGAGCTTGCCGACTTCGATCGATCCTTTGAGATTCTCTTCGTACGAAGCGTAAGCGCCGTTGATTGTTCCCACGCGAATTCCTTCTTCCACGCTGATTCGCTGTGCCGGTCCCCAGACATTCCCTTTAGTATCCGTACGCGTGACTTCCGATTGCAGCGCCATCATGGGAATGAATTCTCCCGGCGGATAATCGGAGGCTTGTGTGGCGCGGATGCCCGCATCGAGGAAGCTGCGCAGCGCAAACATGTGATTGAGCCGGTCGGCGCCGTAGTAACGCATTTTTTCGCCGTGATAGTAGACGTACGTTGAGAACGGCGTCGGGATGGCTCCCAGACCTTTCATCCGTGCGATGAGGCTGTCGTTAATCAGCGTGCAATGCTCGAGCCGGAAGCGCGGGTCGCGGCGCGGGCTTTCCTTTTGCAGTCGCTCGTAGACGCGGAGTGTAGTGTCGATGCCAACGTCGCCATTGGCATGCGTGCCGATCTGCCAGCCCGCCAAATGCGCTTTACGGCCGTGCGTGTAGAGCTCATCTTCCGTCATAACCAGGATGCCGTAATCATTCGGGCTGCCTTCGTAGGGAGTGGAGAGGCGCGCGGTGCGTTCAGAGATCGAGCCATCGCAAACGAGCTTGACTGCGCCGACTCGCACCCACTCATCGCCCAAGCCAGTTCGGTTGCCCGCGGCGATCATCGCATCGAGGTAGTGAAAATTGATGAAGCAGTAGGCTCGATGCAGCAGATCGCCGGAATCGCGAGCGTCTTGGTAAGCGCGCAGATCTGTTGGCGAGCCTTGCGCCTCGGTTGCGGAAGTGATCCCCGTGCGCGCCATCATTTTGGAAATGAGCTTCACGCCTTCGCGATGATCGTCGCGCGTGAAAGTCTGCGGAATGGCCTTCTCGAAGAGCGCGTTGGCGCTTTCCGCGACGCGGCCCGAAAGTCTTCCTGTTGCGGAATCGCGATCAATTTTTCCGCCGGGCGGATCGGGAGTCTTCTCGTCGATGCCGGCCTTTCGAAACGCGAGTGAATTGGAATACGTGGTGTGACCGCCGCGATGCTGGATGTGCACTGGATGATTAGGAACAGCAGCGTCCAGATCGGCCACGGTGAGCGGGCGCCCCTCTTCCGTTTTCGTGTCGTCGTACTTGAAGCCGAGAACCCACTCGCCCGCTGGCGTTTTCGCAGCGCGCTCGCGAAGCGCCGCCTGAATAGCAGAAATCGAGCGCAGATCACAATCCACCATGCGCAGGTGCATCAGGCCGGCTTCCGCAGGATGAGAATGCGCGTCGATGAAGCCCGGAGTGACGGTTTTTCCGCCGAGATCTATCTTGCGTACGCTGGCACCCGCAAGATTCAGCACCTCGGAATCGCTGCCTACGGCGAGGAATCTGCCACGCGCAATAGCCACGGCCTGTGCGCGCGGCTCCTTATCATTCACGGTCAGGATGTTGCCGTTGTAAAGGATCAGCTCCGGCTTTTCCTGCTCCAGCGGAAAGAGTGAAAACGCGGCGAGAGTGCCGATGAATTCGCGGCGCGAAGTCTCGTTGTTCATGGCGTTCCTTCGAACGAAATGGAAGAAGAACGCTGCGGATGCTACGCTGCCGGCGGCTCGACGTCAACTTGCCGACTCGCTAAGGGTTGTGTAGGGAGTATCTAATGTTGCGAAGGGAGTTCGAGCAACGCGCTGAATTCCGGCGTACCGCGCAGTTTTTCGAAAGCAGGTTCCTCCTTCAGCCAGGCGACGAACTGGGCGGGATCTTTGGTCTGCGTTTTTGCTTGGCGCAAAGCTGCGATGGCGCTTTTGCGGTCGCCATCCATAGCTCTCGCAACCGCGGTATTACTGAGGACCCAGGCAGAATCGGGAGCGGCGACGAGCGCAAACTCGAAATAGTCGCGGGCCTTGCGTGGCTCTTTCTGGTCGAGCAGCCCGAAGCCCGTTTCGATGGCCTGCACCATCACTCCCGCCAATGCTCTCTTGAGAACACGCAGTTTTTCCTCGCGCTTTTCATGTTCGGCGCGTATCCGCAGATCGCTGATCTGCTGTTCGATGCTTGCGCGAACCTCAGTGCGATTCGCCTGACTCTCGCGGAGGGCCGATAAACCGGAGGATATTTCGCGGCTCAAGCGAATTTGGTCTTCAAATTCCTGCCTCTCGCGCTTCGCACCGTCCCGCACTGCTTTGTCGTTTTCCAATGCAACGGCGCGGGCGCGAAACGGCGTGGCCTCGGTCAGCCCCGAGAACGTCTCTGCTGCTTGCCGGTATTCTTTCCAAGCGGCGTAAAGATCGCCGGACTGCTCGAGGCCACGGGCGCGCTCGGATTCCTGGGTGATCTGGGCGGCGACAAAAGAGTCGTCGCGGTCCTCGCGGCCGTTCTTGATAGCCTGTAAACGGAACCAGGCGAGGGCTTCTTCCATAACGCTCGCGGGTGCCCACTGATGAGGGCCGGAAAAGCGCCGGAACGCGCGCGGATAGCTAAACTTTTCCAGGTCATCGTCAGTCTGCACCATTTCTGGATAGTTGAAATCATAGGTGCCAACCGCACCGAAGACCGCAAGTGGAGCCTCGTCAGGCGGCGCAGCTTGCGGCTGGAAACCCGCGCCGTTCAAGAGCAAGCCGGCCGCGCATTTGCACCTCTGCGCGATACTCGCGGCAACGCGGGCGCCCCCGGAAAATCCAGCGAAGTAGACTCGACGCGGATCGATTGCGAAACGGTCGTGGGTGTCCTTGAACATAGCCTGTGCGGCCTCACTCTCGATGGGCCAGGAACCATTGCGCGAGTTGTTCGAGCCAACAACGATATAACCGTACCGCTCGGCCGCATCCTTCATTAATTCGACAGGCCCGCTGCCGTGTGCGCCAGGATCAAAGGCATAGAGGATCGGCCAGCGCTTTGCCGCCGAATACGAACTGGGAAGATAGAGCGCGTAGCTCTGGTCAGGTTTATCGATGGTCACTACCTTCGAGACGACCGATCCCGTAGGGAAAACAGGCGGACTGGAATTGGTACCCGAGCCTCGTTGTGCGAAGGCCGGGCGCTGCAGTGACAGGATGGATAGGAAGAAAGAGATCAGTCTCAGCACTCTTCTACTTTAGACGCGCGGGGCGGAACTTAGGGAAGCCCTGGCTGACGCGGCTATGCCTTTTGCGGTTAGAGCGCGCTCAAGAACGCGACCAAGTCCGATTCCTCCTGAGCTGTGAGGACAAGGCCAAAACGGCCTTCATAGAAACGCACGGCATCCAGCAAAGTTTGGGCGGAGCCGTTATGAAAGAACGGCGCGCGCGCTGCGAGTCCGCGGAGGATCGGTCCCTTAATCTTGCCGACATGGTCAAACTTGCCGTCGATCAAAGCTTGCCCGAGATCAGTCGTGGTTTTGCAATTGCTCGTTGGCGAAGGTGGGATCGTGGTTAGATCCAGTTTGCATACGGTTATGCTCGGCAAGTAACGGATGTTCAAGCCCCCCAAATTGACAGATGAATTGGAAAGGTCGGGGTCACCGGTCCCGATGTTCAAGGGCGTCGGGAAGGAATGATTCCCCACGTTCGGTGTATCGTGGCAAGTGCCGCAGGTTCCCGTAAGCGATGAAATGCCGCCTCCAACTAAGCCGCCTGCCGACGCATCGTCGTTGATCCCCGCGACTCCCGTAATGTTAATGGGCCTGGAATTGAAGATGGCCTGTCCCCGTGCAACCGCCGCCCGCGGCGAGGAAGCTGGCATGGATGCCCAAGCGTCAAGAGGATTGAAGATCGCAGGCGTAAAGTTGCCGTCAGCAGGGGTTGGAAAGCCGCCTGGTTGCTCGAGCGACGGGACTAGAGGATTCACGCTGGAGTTGATGCTGATGAAGAACGGCTGCATCGTAAGCGGCAATGGGCCGCCAGTCGCGCCGCGCCCATCCAGCCTGCCGGCGTAATTGTCGATGATCTGCGCCGTGGACAGTGCCATCTCAAAATTCACAATTTGCTGCTGCTCTGCAGGCGTTGGCCTTGACCCATCACCCTGCGCGTGGCCAGTGGTTGCATCTACCGACTGGTGCACCAGATCGCTTAGCAGCGAGTTGGGATAGTTCGAATACAGGATCTTGGTGGTGCCCGTGATTGGCGTTGATTCCCGGCCGTCAAACATGACCGCGCTCAAGAAACGGAGGTTAGTGGCGGGCAGTGGCCGGCGGTACTGTGAAATCACACCGGATTCGTTGCAGCCGTAGGGATTGTTTACGCTGACCACCTGGTAGTCCGCGGTCGGGGGTACCGCGATCGCGATACGAATTAGACCGCGTGTCCGCAGCAAGCTGTAAGCGGCAGACCTTCCAGCAAGCGTTGAAACATCGATGCTGTGATTGCAGTTTGAGCCATCGTTGGTGCGGAAAATCGGGTCCAAGCCTTGCGTTGCCGCGAATCTTTGCTGGACACTTGCGGCGGAAACGGACATGGCGTCGCTGGGTTGGTGGCATGAACCACAGGAACGGCCATTCGTGCCCAAGCTCTGGAAAAAGGGGCCCGTGAGGTCGATCCCGCCACCTGTGTTGCTGTAGGTTTCGGAGGCGCCGGTGGGGTTCGCGAAAAACGTCCCGTTAGGAATGAGAGTAATCTGCTGCCCGCTTGCCCCGACAATCGCAATCAGCGTGGTGACAGTTAGAAGAACGGCGCTGAGGATGCCGTACCGGTATTGGAAGAGCAGAATTGACCACTTTAGGTTGTTTTCCATGTCGACCTCCTCTTCCCAGTTGGGGGTACCACATGCCGACTTACGGCCACCATCGGACACCGCGACTGGCATCGTCAAGCAGCAATGCGCGGAATTGCTGGTATTTCCTCTATTGCAGTCAAGTACCGTGCTTTGCCGTCCTGGAAGAAAGACGAATTCTCAGCAAACTAGGGGAGTAGTGTCAGGAACGCAATGCACGCAGCATCATCTATTGATGACCAGCTAATCCTCTTATACTATTCGGGTTAGGCCTTTAGGTAACTGGCATTCGAGAATAGCGGCTCCTTCTGCCCTTTGGGGGTTTAGCGGTGGCGGAAACGAAATCCTTTTCGCCCAGTGACATCCTCCGCTTTGGCGTCTTCCAGGTGAACCTTGGCGCACGGGAGTTACGCAAACATGGCGTTCCCATTCGCTTGCCCGGCCAGCCCTTTTGCATCCTTTCCATCCTGCTGGAGAAGCCTGGAGAAGTAATTTCTCGCGAAGAAATACGGCGGAGATTGTGGTCCGCTGATACGTTTGTGGACTTCGAGCACAGCCTGAACAGCGCGATCAAGAAACTACGAGCTGCGCTGGGCGACTCTCCGGACAATTCACGATATGTCGAAACGATTCCACGCGTCGGATATCGGTTCGTTGCTCCCGTAGAGCAAGTTTCGGCGGCAGCACCGTCGAGCGCAAACGCGTCCATTAATAATGACCGTTCCGGAGAGTCGCTCGTTACCACGGGGCCTGGCAAATGGAGATGGCAGAGGCTTTTAGGGATTCTTCTTGTTGTTGCTGCGTTGGCCGTGTCGGCCACTTACTTCTCGTGGTCTTACCTTCACAATCGCTCGAAGCCGCAATTCCAGGCTGTGGGCGAAACCAACTCCGGCCCCAAGGACAATGAGTCAGGTGGATCTGACCGCAAACCGCCGTCATCCCCCAGATCAACTGAGGCTCACGACCTGTATCTCAAGGGTATGTATTTCTGGAACAAAAGAACCGTGGCAGGATTTCAACAGGCGATCGAATATTTTCAGCGAGCCACAAGAATAGACCCAAACTACGCCCTTGCATATGCTGGCTTGGCAAATTCCTATACGCTGCTGACGGCCTATTCTTCTTCCTCCGAAACCCTATACATGCCTCAGGCAAGGGCAGCCGCCACACGCGCCTTGGAACTCGATCAAGGCTCGGCGGAAGCGCATGCGGCGCTTGCTTTGATTCTCCAGAATCAGGATTGGGACTGGAAGACTTCGGAAGGGGAATACCGGCGCGCTATCGAGTTAAACCCTAACTATGCTACGGCCCACCAGTGGTACGCAGAGCATCTGATGTGGCTGGGGCGCTTCGACGAGGCGTTAAGAGAGAGCGAACGAGCGAGCCAACTGGATCCTCTTTCGCTCATCATTGCCGCTGACAACGGGGCAATTCTGTACTTCTCGCGGCAATATGACCGCGCCATCGAACGGTTTCACAACGTGCTTCAGAAGGATCCGAATTTCGGCCGGGCGGGCGGGCTCATAATCTTTGCCTATGTAGAAAAAGGGATGTTCTCCCAAGCGCTGGCCGGGGCAGAAACAAGTCACCGACTCTATGGTGAAGGACCCTGGTATTGGTCGATGCTAGCTTACAGTTATGGCCGAGCGGGTCAGTTGGAGCGGGCTCAGCGCCAGATGGAAAAACTGGAAAAGATGAGCCGCCATGAGCAGTTGGATCCCGTAATTATGCTTTGGACACATTTGGGTGTGGGTGACAAAGAGGAAGCTTTGGCCGACTTGGAAAAGGCCTACTCCCAGCACTTCGGCATTCTGATCACCCTCAAGGTCGAACCGGCATTCGATCCCCTGCGCAGCGACCCCCGCTTCCAAGACCTAATGCGGCGTGTAGGCTTGGCCGATAGCAAACCCGCCGGCAAAAGTACCTCAGAGCCTTGATGATGCATCCATTTTCAAGATTGCATTGACCACCGGGGTCTCGTCTGAGGGAGACTTCGGCACATCCTTGAAATCCACGTTGCGTTAAAGGACAACTGATGCTTCGATTTGCCGGAACCTTTCTAGCTGCGTTTCTAACGATCTCGATGCCTGGGGCATCGGCTCAAGAGCCGAAGGCATTGCCGCAAGCGGATGAACGATACAAGGCAGACATTCTGGTGGTTGTGGCGCACCCGGACGATGAAGGTGCGGCGACACCTTATCTGGCGCGGGCGCTGGACGAACACCGGCGTATTGCAGTGGTGTTTGGCACGCGCGGCAGTAGCGGTTCGAACGAAGCCGGGGCGGAACAAGCGGCGGCACTCGGCGCCGTGCGCGAAATCGAGGCGCGGAACGCGCTGACGACGATGGGCATCACCAACGTATGGTTTCTCAGCGGAAAAGACACGGCTACTCAGAATGTGCTGCAATCGCTCGCCAACTGGGATCATGGCGAAACACTGGAGCAACTGGTTCGCTTGGTCCGTTTAACGCGGCCGGAAGTGATTCTCACTTTCCTTCCCGGCACTTTCGTTGGCGAGGATCATGGTGATCATCAGGCTTCGGGCGTGCTCGCGACGGAGGCGTTTGATCTTGCGGGGGATCCGGCAGCGTTTCCCGAGCAAGTTTCCGGGCCGATGAAGCGGCTCGAACCATTGCTCGAAAATCTGCGCCCTTGGCAGGTCAAGAAGATTTATTACTTTCCGGATGCGGACCGCGAAGACATTTTCCGCGGGAAGGGCCCAAGCTACTCCGTGAAAGAGGTTTCGAAATTGAGCAATCGGCCGTACTGGAGAATGGCGCTCGATTCCTTTCGCGCGCACCAGACGCAAGCCAAGTCCTACTTGGATAAAATCGCGCAAATGGATGAAGCGCAGATCGAAAAAATGGCTACCTCGGAGGATGGATGGGGCCAAGACCAGCACTTCGTGCTTGGAAAGTCGATGGTCGGTGGTAATTTGACAGCGGATATTTTTGAAGGGATAACGCCGGGGGCGATTCCCTTTGCGAGGCCGGAAGTCGCAGCGGAGCCTTCGCGGCCAGATCTGTCAGTCGAGCTCGACGGCCCCTGGAGTTTTTATGCGGAGTTCCGGCGCGCCCACGGGCTGACGAATTTGCCGCATCCAGAACCGCCCGAAATCGCGTTGCAGGCGCACGGCACTATGGTGATTCCTCTGTGGATTCGCAATCGTACGCCGAAAGCGCAAGAAATCACTCTTTCTGCCACGCTCCCTCCCGGTTGGACATCAGAAAGCGGTACTGGGAAATTTACTGTAGGTGCGA
>CAZGBQ010000009.1:46911-50161 GCA_964524045.1 uncultured Acidobacteriaceae bacterium | reverse complement strand
CGGAGAGTGGTTCCTATGGCGGCAACAGGATGCAATATGCCTTCCTCAGGAGCCGGAATCTCAAAATTGGCTTTTTCGGTGGTGATTTCCGCGACGGGATCGCCGAGCGCGACGCGCGTGCCTGCTGGACGCAGCCAGGCCGTCAAGACGCCTTCTTCCGTATACATCCCCATGCTCGGCATGACAATCGCTCGCGCCACGCGACTCAGTCTCCTGTTCCAAACAGTTCGTGGACTGCAGAAATAACTTGCGCGGGGCCCGGCGTGTAGTGCGCCTCCAGCACGGCCGAAAAGGGAACCGGTGTGTCGGGTGCGGTGACCGTCTTGATGGGAGCGTCCAGATTGTCGAAGCCCTTGTCAGCGACGCGGGCAGCTATATCGCGAGCGACAGAGCAAACTGGCGTATCCTCATCCACCACAACCAGGCGGCGCGTACGAGAAACGGACTCGAGAATCGTGTCTTCGTCGAGCGGGGAGAGCGTCAAGACGTCGACCACTTCGGCGTCGATGCCTTCGGACAAAAGCGCATCAGCTGCTTCGGAACAAATGTGCGTCATGCGTCCGATGCCGCAAAGAGTGACGTCGCGGCCGCGACGCACGATTTCCGCGCGGCCGATGGGCACTGTGTAGGATTCCTCAGAAACGGGACCTTTTGCCTTTAAGCCCAGGAATTTGTGCTCCAGGATGATCACCGGGCCATTGTCTCGGATTGCGGAAATCGTCAAGCCCTTGGCATTGTAGGCAGTGGAAGGCACAACCACTTTGAGGCCGGGGATATGAGCGAGGACAGCATAAAGAGTCTGTGAATGTTGCGCGCCGGCACCACCACCGTAAGTGCGATTGTCGCCGCCGCGCGTACCGTATGCAGTGCGAATCACCAGGGGCAGATCGACCTGGCCGCCCATCATGTAATGCATCTTGGCAGCTTGATTCATGATCTGGTCGTAACAACAACCAATCAGATCCACGAACATGATCTCGACAATGGGCCTGAGTCCGGACATGGCCGCGCCAACACCGGCGCCCAAAAAACCCATTTCTGCTATCGGAGTGTCGAGGATGCGCTCCGGGCCAAACTCGGTGATCAGGCCACGCGTGGCGCGAAGCGGCCCGCCCCAGGCGTCCACAAAGCCCAGATGCGCGCGGCCCGCTGCGCCGGCGACGTCTTCGCCCATAACCACAATCGTCGGGTCGCGGCGCATTTCCTGGCGAATCGCTTCGTTGATGGCCTGGCCGAAACTCAACTCGCGCACGGCGGTGGTGGTCATTCCCGCTCCCTCTCAGGCTCGGGGACGTAGACGTCCGTGTAAAGGTCGGAGGGCTCGGGCAAGGGGCTCGATTGCGCAAAGGCGATGGCTTCGTCAATCTTCTTGCGATTCGCGGCCTCGATGGCGTCGAGTTCTTCCGCTTTAAGCAAATCCTGGTCCAGCATCTGTTCGCGGAACCGGCGAATGCAATCGCGTTCGCGCGCAGCTTGCTCTTCCTCACGGGCGCGGTAGCGGCCGGTGTCGTCTCCCTGATGATGGCCGTAGTAGCGATAGGTCATGCACTCGATGAGCGAGGGCCCGTGGCCGCGACGCGCACGCTCGACAGCAGGCACTGCTGCCTCCCATACGGCGATGGCGTCCTGTCCGTCAACGGTTACGCCCGGCATCGAGTACGCCGCAGCGCGGTCTGCAATGCGCGGCACAGAAACGGCGTATTCGACCGGGGTCGCTTGCGCGTAACCGTTGTTCTCACAGATGAAGATCACTGGCAGCTTCCAAATGGCTGCCAAATTCATGGCTTCATGGACCGCGCCGATACTCGCTGCGCCTTCGCCAAAAAAAGCCGCCGCCACTTGAGCGGTCTTGCGCACTTTTGCCGAGAGCGCGGCGCCCACGGCATGGGTCACGCCCATGCCAACGATGGGATTCACACCAAGCATGCCGACGCGCACATCCGTGATGTGCATCGAACCGCCCTTGGCGCGATTGCTTCCGGTGCTCTTGCCATAAAGTTCGGCCATCATGCGGTGCACTTCGACGCCCTTGGCGATGCAGTGCCCATGGCCGCGATGGGTCGACGCGATCCAGTCGGTGGGTTCCAACGCGGCGCACACACCCACCGCGCAAGCTTCCTGGCCGGTGTAATAGTGCACCGCGCCCACGGGAACGCCCGTCTCAACGAGCCACTTCAGCCGCTCCTCGAATTCGCGGATCAATGTCAGGCGCTCGTACATCCAGCGCAGTTTTTCGCGCGACGGGAACGATTGCGCGACTCCCGCAGTGCGCAAGGATGAATTGGAATCAATCTTACTCAAGCGCCGCGATTCTCCTTTCTTTTTCAGGCGACCTGGCAGTGCGATAGCACTCTAAAATCTCGCCAACGTTTTCCCAGGCGTTGAGCTTACTCGAAAACCGCTCAATCGGATTGACCGTGACGAGCCACTTCACCGTCCACTTTGCCCATCTGCGAAGCAGGTACAGCGGCACCCCTGCAACGCGGTATTTCGTGCCTGGCTCAACGCCAAACTGCCGAATGTTGGCCTCGCCTTTGTTGAGCCACCACGTCAGGAAATATTCTTTCGTGAGCCGACTCTCCGCAACCGGGTGATAGACGACTGCCGTCGGCTCATAGCGAAGCCGCTCGCCCCCAGCCCGCAACCGGTCCCCTATTTCCGAGTCTTCATTCTTGCCCTTGCTGGCGTCGAAAACGGACCGCTGCTGATCGCTCCGAATCTCGCCGCCAGGAAGGGGACCCAAATCCGTGCGAAAGCCGCCGTATTTTTGGAACATTTCGCTGCGAAAGGCCATGTTGGTGCCAATAGGACCGGTGTTAAGAGGTCCGGCCTTGGCGCTTGGATGAAACTGCACGAGAGGCCCGGCCGCGGACCGGCTATCCGGCGAAAGCCAGCGCGGAGGAGAACAGGTCCACTGCGCGACAATGCGCCCTCCCGCACCTGCCCATTCGCCATTGTGCAGTGACGCGGTCAGGTTCTGCAGCCAAAGCGAATCGACCACGATGTCATCGTCTAAAAATGCAAAGACGTCGGTGCGAGACTCGCGAATGCCGGTGTTGAGGGCATGAGATTTGCCCGGCCGCGGCTCGAAGAGATAACGGAAGCGGCCTGGATAGCGAGCACAGAAATCTTCGACGGTCTCTCGCGTCTGGTCCTTCGAATTGTTATCGACGACCAGAACCTCCCACTCGACCGATTCAGGAAGCACCAAAGCGGCCGCGCTGTTCAGGGCGGTTTGCAGGCTTTGGCA
>CAZGBQ010000009.1:45193-46811 GCA_964524045.1 uncultured Acidobacteriaceae bacterium | reverse complement strand
TACCAGCTTGAGCGCAAGCGAAGCACATTGTGCGCCAGAAACTGGTAATATTCCCCGCGCCTTTTGGCCTGCACGCCCCGGTATTCGGCTTCATTCAATAGCTCCTTTCCGTATTTCAAGAAGAGAGCCAGCTTCCCCAGAGGAATCACATCGAATTTTTCGGCGAAGCTCGAAGTGGAGTCCGGCCGGGGGCGCGTGTAACTCAACACCTGCTGGGAAAAACCAAAGTCCGAATCTTTCAAGACCTCGAAGCAGGATTCATGATCCGCGTGCAGGTGTGGCTCGTTGAAGAACAACGGGCGCTTACGAACCAAATCGCAACGCAGCAAGAGCGAAGTCATGGTGCCCAGAACATACCCGCCATCTCCGAAGAGCTCGCTGCGGCACAGTTCCCTGCCGGATACGACGCAGCATGGATGGGGCCCCGGCTGCCACAACGCGCCGCGGATGGCCGGCGACGTCGTAAGAACCTCTTTGCCATCCATGGTGAATGCTCCGACGAGACCGACGGCCGGATGCTCCTCGGCGACGCGCACCATTTCTTCCACGCAGTTGGGATAAAGCCAATCATCGGCAAATACAAATTTGCAGTATTTGGATTCGGGAGAAATCTGCCGGATGGTGTGGTTGTGGTTTTCGATGATCCGGAGGAAGCGTTCGTTGTTGACTACGCGAATTCGCGGATCCTTGGCTGCATACTTTTCGGCAATTGCCAGCGTCTCGTCGGTGCTGCCATTGTTCACAATGGTGTAATCCCAATTGGCATAGGTCTGCCGCAGAACGCTCTCGATACACTCCGCCAGATGGGCGGCGCCGTTGTAAGCGGGCGTGAGGATGCTAACGCGCGGTGATAGCTCTGAGTTCATGTCTCGTTGAATATGACGGCAGCCTCTCTAATCCTACAAGGAGGTCTGACTCTATGCTCGCGCGCTTTCGGCTGGTGTTCTGTCTTCAGCACCCATGTCCAAGAGTTTTCTTGGAAAGCGCGGTGCAGCAGGGTTATCGCTGAGATAGCTGCTCTTGCGCCGCGCGGCACGCGAGGTTCGACTTCACAAACACGTTCACCTCGACGGGCTCGAAGCGGCCGGTCTTAAAACGGATCGGTCCCCGGAAAAGCGGGTCGGCGGCAAGGCGATCGGCGAATTCCTGATTGTGCTGGTTATCGAAATTCTGCCGGTCTGTAGCCTGCCCAACAAAACCGGGTGCGGTCACGACAATGTCGCTTTGTTCCGCTCCGCTCATGACCGGTTTCCAATCAAACGGCCCCTGCTCGTAGCGCCATAGCCATAGCGGTTCGGCAAAGCCATCTCGATCCGAAGGAGATTCGCCCGCCGCAAACCATGGATAGAGAATCTGTGGCGGATTCAAAGGCCGTCCCACACCCAAGAAGGCAATCGTGGGTTTCTGCAAACCACAACTCAGCGAGACATCCCGGAGCGGCCTCCAGTCCCATTGTTCAAAGCGAACCATGATTCGCCACGGAAGGCCGCCGTTGTAGAAGCCAGGGTCCACGGGTTCGCGATTCGGGAATGCCACAGGAGTCACAAGCATCAATACTTGTGCGGCGGCCAGTCCACCGGAAATTGCAAGCGCCGCTTTGGAGCGAATCCAGCCCGTC
>CAZGBQ010000009.1:6278-45093 GCA_964524045.1 uncultured Acidobacteriaceae bacterium | reverse complement strand
GGCGGCCAGTCCACCGGAAATTGCAAGCGCCGCTTTGGAGCGAATCCAGCCCGTCGAATCGGAGAGTAGACCGACAAGAATCGCAAACGGGATCATCGCAGGACAGAGATAGCGTAGAAGGTGGTTCGTGCCGGAGAGCTGAAAGGCCACGAGCGGCAAAACAGCGGCGCCGCAGGTCAATAGCGCGGCTTTCCGAACCGGATCGAGACAAATCTCCCTTTTCAGGACAATTTTACGAAGCGCGAGGATCAAAGCTACGCCCGCCAGGATGCTCAGAGCAGGTCCAACCAGGCTCACCAGGACGGTGAAGAGCCATTTTGCCCAGGTCACCAGAGAAGGATTTCCCAGAGAATTGCGCGGCTGTTCTCTCGCATATTTTGTATATGCCAGGGCAGGACCGAGATTTTTGAGCCACCAGGGCGCTGCAACGACAAAGGCCAAAGCGCCCGCTTTGAAGAAAGAGGAAAGTGCTGCAAGGCTCCAATGATAGCGTCGAAGGAACAAAACAATCGTGACGGCCAGCACTGGCAATGCGAGGAGCAGGAAGGAGCTCTTGGACAAGAACCCGAGTCCAACCGCGAGCCCCAAACCAATCCAGGTCAGTGGGTTCTGCGCCTCGTCGCTCCAATAAAAAGAAGCGAAATAGAACATTGCGGAGGTAGCAATGTAAAACGGGCCTTCGGTGCTGAAGAATACGCTGGCGGAGATGACTTCCGGCGACAAGCAAAAAATCAGCGCGGCCAGGGCCGCAGCTGCAGGACTTGCAAAGCGGCGCGTGGTCTTGTAGATGAAAATGCCGCTCACACCCCAGCACGCAAGCGTCACCAACCTTGCGATCGCGGTGTGAAAGCCAAACAAAGCCACGAAAGGGAGGGCCAGGAGAAGATTGGCAGGCGGGCGGCGGACGTCTCCGCCAATGAGGATCGAACCGAGCTGGCGCAAGCTTCCGCTGTGAAGATTGTACAGATCCCGCAGAAGGTTGTTGAAATATAACGCTTCGTCCCAATGAATCCCGTACGGATGAGCGAGCATCCATCGAATGCATGCGATGACGAGCGGGAGCAGAAGCAGACCGGTGAGCAAGAGCCACGGCCGCTCTTCCGAGCGAGCCTGATCCTGCAAAGGGCTGCGTCTTTCCTCAGCCGACGTAGTCAAGGTGGAAATAATGTTCTCCGTGGTTAGGAAAGGCCTCGCGCTTCGGGCATCTGATGGCGCGGGATGATCAAGCAGGAACCAGAGTGTCTTCCTCGACGGGGGAACTCTTTCTAAATCCGCGAAGAAGGTCCCAATACACTTCCTTTTGTCCCATCACATAGAACAGCATGCCCACGTAGACGCTCAGGAGAATTGTCACACCCAAAACCAGGCGCGGCAGCGGAGACAAAGACTGGGCGAAGAAGAATTGCACCGCGAAGGCCAGCCCGGCCGCTACCATCCCTGAGACAAAGGGCCGGCTGGCGGCCACAAAAATGTCGCGCAGAGAAATCACGGTGCCATGCACGCACCAAGCGATGTGCGGGACGGCCCAGAGGGTCATTAACGCGGAGTAGCCGATCGCCACGCCGCGCGGCCCGTAGGGCAGACCCAGGACGTAGCCGCCGATGACCAGCGGGGCAAGGACCGATACGATTTTCAGGTTTCGGCCGATCATGCCGAGCGAGAACGTCAGCCACGCCAAAGGATTGATCAAGGCAAAGATCAGAATCGTCGGTGCCAGCAAACGAAAGATGTCGGCTACGTCGGCCCACCTTGGCCCGAGGAGAACGCGAATTAAGTCGTGCGCGAACAAGGCGGCCGCAATGGTGATTGGGATAGTGAGCGCCAACACCAGGGAATAGCCCTTGAGAAAGTAGCTTCGAAAACGAGCCGGCTCGTGCCGCACCCGCGACAGCCCAGAGAAAGCCACACCCCAAAACGCAGTATTGAGGTTTTCGGTGGGAAGATTGATGAGTTGATAGGCTCGCCCGTAAAGGCCTAATGCATTCGCGCCCCAATAGCGCCCGAGCAAGACTTTTTCGAGATTGTAGGCCGTGTAGACGATCAGGTTGATGAGCGTGAATGCTCCGCCGAAACGCAGCATGGAATGAACTTCTTCGTGGAAGTGCACTTTTCCCGGCCTCCAACCGGTCGCGAACCACAGGCAAAGAGTGCTGACCAGGGGAAGCGTGACTGCCGAAGCTACGAGCGCCCAATAGCCAAACCCGCTTGCCGCCATGCCGATGCCAATCGCCGTGCTGACTACGAGAGAGATGATGTCAATGGTTGCGAGGGCCGTGAAGCGCATCTGCCTTTCCAGAAGGGCCGTGTGCTGCACGCCGGCGCCGTTAAAAACAAAAGAGGTGGCCAAGACTAGCGAAACCCATACGAGGCGCGGCTCATGATAAAAAGTAGCCACGAACGGAGCCGCGGCCATCAAAATGGCTGCCAGGAGCGAACCGACCAGTATATTGACCCAGAACAACGTCGAGACCTGGTCGTCCGTGATATGGCCGCGCTGCACCGTCGCCGTCGAGAGTCCAAAATCCCGGAAAAGATTCAGCACGCCGGTGAAAGCCATCACCATTCCGACCAGTCCGAAGTCCCTGGGTGCAAGCAAGCGCGCCAGCACCATCAGGGAGCCCATGCGCAACACCAGGCTGGTTCCTTGCGCGAGGGCTTTAGCGAAGCCGCCGCGGATCACTTTATGCTTTAAGTCTTTCATCGCAGCTTACGGGATGTCTTGCGTGAAGCAATATCAGGTTGGCACTCACGTCTGAATCGGGGACAGATCAGCGGCTTCCCGTTTAGTGTCACGTGTCCCCGCCGAATTCCACCGCAGCGAACGATCTAGCTTTCCTGCATCCAGAAGGCGCTTAATCTGATGGATGCGAAAATACTGACCGCCCTGGAGTTCGTCTGCGGTCAGTCCATTGGCTCGGTAGGCGTCGAAGAGTTCTTGCGCGCCTTTTCTGGCAGTCCACTGGGGTTGGAAACCGGGCAGGGCGCGGCGAACCTTGTCGCAATTCACGCGATAGCAACGCTTGTCGGGCCCGCCGCCGGGGGCGTACTCGATGCGGCTCCCGGGCACAACTTCCGAGACGATCTGCGCGAGTTCGCTGATCCGGTAGTTTTCTTCCGTCTGTCCAACGTTAAACGTTTGGTTGTGCACCGCGCTTTTGGGCGCTTCGAGCGCGCAAATCATCGCGGCGACGATATCGCGAATGTGCACAATCGGGCGCCACGGTGTGCCGTCGCTCTTGATGAGGACACGCCCAGTGGTCATTGCCGAGGCCGCGAAATCGTTTAACACCAGGTCGAGCCGCAGGCGAGGAGACGCTCCGTAGGCCGTAGCATTCCTCATATACGTTGGAGTGAAATGTTCGTCGGCGAGTTTGGCAACGTCCCGTTCGACAAGCACCTTCGACTCTCCGTAAGGAGTAACAGGGTTCAACTCGGCGTTCTCGTCCAGGAAGTCGTCGCCGGCTGCGCCGTACGTGCTGCAGGAGGACGAAAACACAAAGCGCTTCACGCCCGCTTGCTTAGCTAACTCGGCAAGCCGGACCGAAGCTTTGTGGTTAATGTCGAACGTAAGGCCCGAGTCCAGATTGCCGAGCGGATCATTCGACAGAGCGGCTAGATGGACAACGCCATCAAACCCTTCGAGATCCGCCGGCGTCAGATCGCGAATGTCTTTGCGAACCTCTGGAATTCTCGAGACTCCGTCTCCGAACTCACAACCCTCAAACAGGTCCGTGTCCAGGCCGAACACATCATGGCCGGCGGCTCTCAACATCGGTATCGCAACCGCCCCGATATAACCCCTGTGGCCGGTCAATAGGATCCTCATCAGATTTCAGCTCCTCATGGAAACAGGTTGGAACAAGAACTCGCGAAACTCTGCTTGGTAGCAGAAATGATTTTCGGAACGGACATTTCACCGATTGCGTTGTCGAGCCACAGCGACGTCTGCTTGCGAGGTCGCGTGCGCGGAACTTGCGGCGCCGCGCTTGGAAACTTCGGAGAGCAAACCGGCTTGGCACAGCACTTCTGCTGCACCCCGGATCGCCGTAAAAGAAACGTGCGCGCGCTCCGCGATGTCCAATAAAGAGTGTTCGCCATCCGAGAAATTCAAAACCCAGAGCCGCGGGTTCGCTTCCTCACTAACCGCGTCTCCGCCTGTGGAACGGTAGAGGCCACGCTTCCCCAGCTGCGGTTCACAGTGAGGATTCAGGTTGCGGTAGCGCCGGTTGTTTTCGAGGACGTCCACAACGGCGACGCACACGCGCAGCGATTCCTCCAGCTGCGCGGGGCGGATAAATTCCAGGTTGTCTGCCGAGGTGTGATATTCAGGAAAGCTGCCCCACACGCTCCGCATTAAACAACCGACCGGAAGGTTAAATCCGGGCGAGCAGTACTGCCTTTCATCGTACCCATAAGGCGAGAATTCCAGAAACTCCGGGGACTTGCTCTCGTGCGTGAGTACGTGCATTACGGCGCGGTCGATCTCTGCATTTCCGCGGCGGCTCTTTTTATAGTGGAAGCCGCCCTGATCACCAACGCAGGTCAACACCAGTCCGTGGCGAATCCGTTCCGTGGACGCCTGGTTCCGAGCAAGCCACGTGATTGCCCCGATCGTTCCCGGGATGAATAGAAACCGGTAGGAATAGTGAAGGTCCTGTCCCGCAAGATACTGCGCCAGGAAAGTGGCAACGGCGAGGCCCGAGAGATTGTCATTGGCCAGCGACGGATGACAAGCGTGGCAAGAAATGAGCACCTCGTCGGTGGACCGTCCGGGCAAATAACACTCGCCAAGCGTCAGATACCCGTCTTTGAGAGTCGAGTCGATGCACACTTCATAGTCGCCATTCTCCAGCTCCAGCATTTGCTTGTGCGAAAGACAAAAGCCCCAGTCTTCCTTGTAGTAAGAAGTCCGGTAAGGAATCCAGTCTGGCTTCTCGGGAATGGAGAAAAGATGCGGTCTGAGTTTCGCAAAGGACATGGTCGCGTGGACTGGCACGCTGTAGTTCATCACGTGCAGGTTGTTTTTTTGAAAGTCTACAAGACGTTTGCCGCCGGGCCCCTTAATAAAAGCGTCGCGGATATTCCACTCTTTGGGCACGGCCCAATCAAACACCTGCGTGCCTGTCGGCACTTCCACCGTTTGCAGCGGTATCCGTTGCTGGATCAGAGACAAAGTCTTGCGAAGGCCCTCGCCCGTAATGCTGCGGCAAATGGGAAAAAGTTTCGCTGCAAATTGGTGCAGTTCTTCGCCCGTGGCCAAGCGGTCTCGCTGATCAGATTTCTTTAGAAGATCCATTATTTAGTCTTGAAGTCCGGATAAGACCGGTCGCGCTCGGAAATCACTTCCACGTTCGCGGGCCATTGGATTCGAAATGCGGGATCGTCCCAGCGGACCCCTCGGGCGGATTCTGCGTCCCAGAATTCCGACATCTGGTAGCTCACTTCGCAGTCGTCTTCCAAGGTCAGAAAACCGTGCGCGCATCCTTCTGGAACGTAAATCATATTGTGCTCTGCCGCCGTCAGCGTCACTGCGAACCATTCCTTGAACGTCGGCGACTCGGGGCGCAGGTCGACAGCAACATCATAGATCGCACCTCGAGTGCAGTGAATCAGCTTGGCTTCCTGGTAGGGAACAATCTGGTAGTGCAGGCCGCGGAGTGTTCCCTTTCGCGCACTAAAAGACATGCTGCATTGCAGGAGCTTTCCATTAAGCCCATGAGATTCGAATTCTTGCTGGCACCACGTTCGCGCGAAGAATCCGCGCTTGTCGGGCCTGCCCTCAATGTGAATTTCGAAAACACCTGGGAGCTTGGTCTCAAGGAATTCCATAGCCGGAGAGCGTCCGCTCAACGCAATATTCTGCCTCATCCCTGACCACGTTCCTTGCGCAAAAGTCTCGTGCGCGCCAAGATACTAACGGGATTGAGGGGCACAAGCAGTTCAGGGTTCAGGCGACTCCCGGAGTGGATGCCAACTCATAGGCCAACTTGCCTTCCACGTTCTTCGCGAAGGCCAGCACCGCGTGCTCGGCGCCACAGCCTTCAATCCGCCAGGACGAACCATCCTTCACAACTGACATCTTGGATCGCGCTCTCCACCAGTCGTTGATTTCGGACGGCAGCGCGCACCAGAGGGGCGCGCTCTTTCGTAACCCCTGCAGGTAACTCAGCAAATCCTTGTAGAGCGACAGGGTATCCCGCCTCAGAATGTAGTCAGGATGGACGATGAAGCCAAGAAGGCCATGCTTTGCGAGCACCAAATCGATCTGCTTCTTCCAGAGGTCGATCGACGATTGGTTAAGTACGTGAAACAGAGTGTAATCCTGCGTGGTGGTCACCGGCAGCTCCAGGACATCTCCGATGAAATAGGGCATTACCGTGCAGCATCCACCTTGCTGCGGATCCAACGGAGCCACATTCGGAAATGACATGTCGAAAGAGAACTCCAGAGCCTTGAGCCACTCCGGCCTGCGGTAGAGGATCCCTGCCCGGAATCCCCGCGCTCCGAATTCCTGCCCATAACGATTGATAATCTTGGCGCGGCGCAGGAATTCTTCCTTGTCATCGTACAGCCGGCCGTCGTGATTCAGGTCCTGCACCACCACTTCAAATCCTCGGCGCTGAATGGATTTGATCAGGCCGGGCGAAACTTCGTAGCGCTCCTCCGGAACGATGCCAAAAGCGGCTTTGATCCCGAAAGAATCATCAACGTCCATCAGCGTTTCGCAAAAATCCCGCCCCGCCTCGGTTTCAACGTCATGGGTCATCGTGAGGCAGCCGCGCGCGCCATCGGGCCAAAACCATACGAACGGAATTCTGTCCACTCCTTTGGCTTTCATGGAAAGAAGAAGAAGCAATTCGAAAAGGTCTTCAACGGTTGTGTCCACGGGCCAGTGAGGGAAGGACCGTTCGCGCCAATTGCGCGCATGAAACTTCTGAACCTGCTTCCGCATGCCCTGGTTTGTATACGGCCGCAGGAAGTAATAGAGTTTCCTGCAAAGCCTCCTAAAGCCGCTCTGTATTGCGAAATTGCCTGCATAGCGTTCGAGACGAAGATTGTCGAGCACTTCGTCCAAATCAAATGGCAAACGAAGCTTTGAACTGTCAACTCTGACCGCTCCGATGACATCTCCCAGAGAAGACTCCACGCGGGGCTCCGGAACTCCAGAAGCAGAGCGCCCGTAACAGATGCGGTTGGCGCCGAAGCGAAAATAGCCTGGGTCAGAGGATAATTTTCCGCTGACGCCGATATTGAAGAAATTTTCGGGGCACCGGTATCGATCGTTAGCGGCCCGGCTCAAACGGTCGCTGTCTTTGAAAGAAGATTCGGACGAAACCAACTCGCCGGCAATGCTCAACAAAGGGTCTTGCGCCAACTTAACCTCCGTTCTTGCTAGAGGGTTCGTGCTCATGCTTCAGGGATCCTGGGCTGGTTTCGGCTCTTCATAGTCTGTTTGGTGTTTCTCCAAAAATGTTAGTAGGCCGGGACTTCATTGGCTCGACACTATAGCTACAATCAACCTAAATGTCTGTACAAAATCCTGCCTGCCGCGGAACAAACCGTCTTTGGCAGAAAGGCGAAGAACTGGCGGAGCGCTTGCGAATCGGAGATGCTCATCGCGCGCTGCTTCTTCGTTTTCGCGTACCGGTAATAGGTCAACAACTTCTTGTTCGCTCCAAGCCTGTCTTTGAAAGTAATCAGTCCCTCGTTGTCCAGGTCCGTCCTTCCCAGATCAATCTTTTCCACTCCGGAAGCTTTGCTCTCTTCAATGAGCCTCCAGAACAGAAACGGCATGCCTCCCATTTGGTGAAACTTCTCGTCCGAGCAGCCATATTTGTAGACCACTGTCGCTCCGTGCCGCAGAGTAAGCAGTGCCGCCACCGGCACCCCGTTCTTCCGTGCAATTCTGATCTGCAGTTTGTCGCGCATGCATTCGAGCAAGTTCTCGAACCACACTTTTGGTTGCGGGAGCATCCGATGCCGTCTCCGGGTCTTCAGCAGGAGCCCGTAAAACTCGTCCATGAGTTGTCCGGAGCGGCCAACTTCGCAGGACAGCCCTTCCCGTTCGGCTCTGTGGATCTTTCTCTGAATGGAGCTCTTGTGCATCTTTTCAAATATCTGCTCCACGGCAGGGCTCAGATCGAGCTCGTGAAACCAGTAAGACTGGCTGGGCTGCAAGCCGTTCCCCGCGCGAGAGGCCGCTGAGAGGGGGCGGATTTCTACGTACTTCCATTTCTGAAGGTCGCAGGCGTCCTGCATCCAATGAATGAATTCCTCAGCCTCGTCGCGCTCATGCAACAGGGGCTCGCAGTGATCGGAAAAAGGCAGCGACACCAAGCGGGCGCCGGTTATCCAGCTGGAGACGCGGCCCACCACAATGCCATTTTCGAGAGGCTGGCCAAACGGGGCGCTCGTCAAGGCGTACAATTCATACCCATAGGTGCGCGCCAGCGCCTCCAGCCAGCCGCGATCATGGAACACGGAGGCTTTGGGATGAGCGGCAACAAAATCATCCCAACGGCTATCCATCAGAGGATCGAGGACGTGAATCTTCACTTTCCTATTCCGAATCAGCCACGTAGTCGCTATTTGCGGTGGGCTTAATTGAATTAGCCCTAATTGAACTAGCCTTGAGTGAAGGGAAACTCTGACCGCTTCGCGCCCCAGGGAAGGATGTCATGCTCATGCTTCGTGCCAATGGCCGGACAAGCTACCGCCGTTCCTGGCTGAACCACATCTCTTAGCAGTACCGCAATCCGACTACCACTCTTAGTCCGCGACAATCACTCTAAATCACTGCAAGAAAAGCACTTATACAATGTGTCTCGGACCGGAGCAGGCAAGCGCAAGGAATGTGTTCCCAGCCCGGAAGCTTTTGGGAAGAGACTTACCATCGGACTGCGCCATCATTCGGCTGGCGACTTTGTCTCTTCTCATTCTCTAGACCCAACCGACCAGTTCGAACCCGAGCAGCAAGAAACTGCCGGTCTCGACTCACGCCTTGCTTTGCTAAATGTTACCTCGCGGAAAAAATCGCCATGTCCGAAGTTCTCAGAGAGAGCTGATAGTCCTTCAGGAGTTCGTTCATGAATTCCGGGGAAAACCTTCGGAGCGTATCAGGATCCTTTTGGTCGGAGCCCAAGCTCTTTTTCAGCGCTGTCTCGTCCAGGGGCTCTTCATCGGAACGCAGCTCAACTTCCACGGTTTGAAAATGATGGTTTCGCAGCAGCAGAAGCGCGTCCTCCTCATGCAGCATACCCGTGCGAATCTGTTCGCGAACCGCAAAAGCCTCGAACTCCAGCGGCTTCACCGCCTCATAACAGACGAGGATGCTTTCGCAGAGCGCCGGCCCCGGATTTGCCTTCAAAAGTCCGACTGCGGAGTTTAATTCCGCTTCGTGGGCAGGCAGGAGCCTCATCTGCTCCCGGTCGCGCCGGAGTTGTCCGGGAACAAAGATCATGATGCTGATGAAGAACAAGCCGAACATCAGCGCGGCGGCCGAATGCAGCGCTCCGGGCCGGGATGCTTCCAGTGCGGAACTCACATCCGAAAGCGCAAGTCCGCAAATGATGACGGTTACCGCGAGGGCGTTGAAAAATATGTTTAGATCGACCCCATTTCCTCCGCTGAGTAGAAAGGCCAGTCCGTGGCTCACGACGAAAGCCGCGGCGAAAACGGTGCGGGAACGAAATGCCCGTATAGCCCAGACGGTAGCAATGACCAGGAGGGCTTGGAATTTCTCGACGTAATGATGGAACTGGCTCCAAGCTATGTGGTAGGAATACGCGCGCCCGCCGCCCCCCCTCAGATGACTGAACAAATAACGGCCGTCAACAAGCATGGTTGCAGCCGTAAGCAGACCAGCGCACACCACCATAGCGCCTGCCCAAGTAACAAAGGAACGTCGTGACCGGATCAGGAGATCGATCGCAACCGCGAGGGGAAAAGCAATCAGATTGGGCTTTGTAAAGCCGCCCAGACAAAACAGTAGTGCCGAGATGCACAAGAGGCGCTTGGAATCCGGGTCCTTGACATAACAATAGAGGCCGGCGGAGGAAAATGCTTCTCCGAGCAGCTGAGGGTCATTCATGCCGATGCGGTCTGCCCTCAGGAACGCAACTCCAATCTCATACAGCAAGAACGAAAAGATGGCGATCGTGCGCGAACCTCCGCCGCGCATCACGATAAGGGCTATGAAAATTCCCGTTGCGAGCAGCGAGAAGAGTGAAACCAAGCGGCCAACGACCGTATAGGTTTTTGCGTTTCCAAGCCAGCCTACGACGTGAAAAGAGATGGGCGGATACGCCGTGGCTCCAATCATTCCGTGCGGAGGGGCGGCATACAACGGGACTCCCTTAGCCACCATCGCCGTTCGGTAGGCATTCCAGCCTTCGTTATAGTTGACCTGCCCATGTGTGAAAATCCGCCGGACGGGAAACTGGAAGAGTGCAAGCATTACGACGGTCATGAGGCAAATGACGGCGATGGCGAGCAGTTTGTCGCTTGCCGGCTCGCTGAACGCAAAGCGTGGAACTCTCGAAGCTTCAGGGCTCTGATTCTGATGCTTGGTTATGATCATGGGTAAGGGAAGAGCAAAGGGATTCTGAAGCGCAAGGCGCGTTCTGCCTCACGATGGCAGATTGGCAACGAAGCTCTCGACGTTCTCCTGGAATTCAAATTGGAACGTATTCACGAATTTGCTGGAGTCAACCTGCCGATCTTTGGTGAGAGAAATCAGGCGCCGCCTGTTGAGCGGTTCGGGTTTCCCGAGGAGCTTGAAACCAGCTTCCGCCATGGAAATCACAAGATACAGCAGTGAATACGGAAGTCTTAGCGCCCCACCCCGGCCAAATTTACCTTTAACCAGGTCCACCATGCGGTTGTAGGAGTAACTCCCTTCGCTGAGCAGGTAGACCGCGTAGTTCTCTTGCATCGCATCCGCATTTCGAATGATGGCGCAAGTACTGCCGACGGCATCTCTAACATGGATGAGCGGCAAGCTCCCGATCTTGCCTCGAACAACCGGAAAACCTCCCTTGCGAATCATATTCACCATTTGCATGAGGGCATCGTCAGGGCCACCGTAAATCTGAGGAAAACGCAGGACCGCGCTTTTCACTCCATACTTGTTTGCAAAACCCTTCACCAACGTCTCCGTATCGAACTTGGCCCGTTCATATGGCAGAACAGGATTGCAGGAACTTGCTTCGTCGTAACGGATGAGGTTCCCGTTCGAATCGGGCACGCCCATCGCCGCCAAACTGCTGAAATAGACAAACAGTCTTAGCGAACCAAGCTTCTGACTGGTTTCCAGGATTTCGATCAGGTTAGCGGTCGTCTTAAAATTCAGGTCAAAGATTCCGGGCTCAAGCGAACGATTGGACGTTAATGGTCCGCCGCCGACTGTATGCACGACAACGTCGAGTTGGTCTGCCAGGTTCTCGAGTTGCTTCGCGAGGTTTGCCAGGCTGGCGCTATCCAAAAGATCGCCAACGAGAATGTTTACGCGTTTCGCGTAGTCGGCGCCGAGAATTCTGTGAAACTTGCTCTCGTCTCGTGCGATCGCGTAGACGTTGTATCCTTGCCGGACAAGTTCCCTAGTCAAATTGGTGCCAACGAAACCGGTCGCTCCTGTCACTAAGATGTTGATGGGATCCCCTTTTTGGAAAGCCTTTGTGGTCAGTTACTCGGCGATGACCGCGGCAGCGGGCTTAGGCCTGGGCACTGCGGACCAAGTCATGATGAATCCTGCAAGATTTCCAATCAGCCCTGCCGAAACCATAACCGCAGTCATGTAGACGAGATTGTCGCGCCCAAACAGGAACATGCCCAGCCCCTGCCAGCACAGGATACCGACGATGGCGTAAACGAAGGAGGGCCGCTCCTTTGAGAGCGCGTAGTTCAACCAAATGTTCAACCCGGCGAATAAGCTTGCCGCAAGATTCGCCAGTCCCAAGACAATTCCCGGATTTTCGTAAGCATTCGTGAAGATGGCCTTCACCAGCGCGCCCGGGAACAAGAAACAGGCGGTGCTGAGAATGAGGCCCGGGAGCACTGCGGCTGCGAGGGCAAGCAATAAAATGGGCCGCGCGTCCCGCCCACTCGCTTGCCGCTGCGTAGCTTTGGGAAAAAGCACCATGCCCATCGCCAGAGGCAGAAACAAAGTGATTTTGGCCAGCGTAACAACGGGGCCGTAGTTGCCGGCGACATGCGGGTTGAAGAAGCGCTTCACAAAGAGCGCGTCCAAGTTGGTGAGCAATCCAAAACCGGTCAATCCCACGAGCGTATGAATGGAATAGTGCCAGCTGAGCGCGCGCCCGGCGGCATCGCCGCGGCTCTTGAATTGGGGACGCAGAAAGTAGAGCGCCAAGCCGAGGGCGATGGCTCCTGCGATTGGCAGGGCGATGATCGCACCGATGGCCTGCCAGCCGATCCAAATCAGGGTGACAGCCAGAACCAGCCGCGCAAATGCCTGCGTGACTTGCACAAGTCCCAATTCCGTGAACTCTTGCATTCCTTGCAGAGCGCCATCGCTAATGGGCCTCAGAAACAGCACGAAAACCATCAAGCTGGCCGCCCACAAGGACCAGAAGTTGGGAAGCTGGAGCAAATGCGCCAGAGATGGGCTGATGACGAGCATGATCCCCATCGCTACCAGACCCCATTGAATCCCCCAGCGCCACGCGCGCTGCACAAAAGCTCCCAATCGAGCGCAGGAATCCGCTTGGACGCTCAGCTCTGCGCTGTAAAATGCCACCACGTTGCGGATGGCAATCGAAACGTACAGCACAACCTGCAAAATAGCGGCGATCGAAACGAAGATGCCGTACTCGACAGGGACCAGCCAGCGGCCTGCCAGGACATTGACCACGTAGTCCAGGGCTCCGGCCAAAATCATCGCCGCGGACATCACGAGCCCATGGCGGAGGCCTGCGGAGCTCCTTAACTTTCGGAGGAGAGACTGCCAATTGCGCTCAGGGCTGAGTTTCATAAGATATGGTCTGCTGCGGCCGTGTTATTCGTTCACTCTAGCTCAGATATCGCTAGCTCATCAGCTTTTCTGCGCGGCCACGTAAAACTGCGCGGTCGTAGAGTCCCGGAAACAAGCGGTCGACCAGCGCAATCGCGCGTTCGCGCCATCCGATTACCTGCGCATTGCGTTTGCTTTCAAGCAAATCGACCACCGCCTGCGCCGTCGCGTGAACATCCGCGCCTTCGTCGGCGAAAGCCGGCTGGAGTCCATACCATTCCGCTGCGTTGCGGAACCCGGTCTTCAACAAACCGGGGAACGCGCACTTGAATTCAATACCCTTGTGTCCGTATTCGAGCTGGAGACATTCCAGGAAGCGGGCCGCGGCCGCCTTGCTTGCAGCGTAGTACGACTCCATGGGCACAGCGCGGAGCGCGGCGAGCGATAGAATGGCCAGGAATTTTCCTGGCTTTCCTTTTGACGCCCAATACTCCGCGGCTGCTCTGGCCGAGGCTGCGCAGGCCCAGAAATTCAATTCGAACACATGCCGGGCGCGCTCCACAGGCACGAGACCTGTTTTACCGAAAACCCCTCTTCCCGCCACAAAAATGACGGCATCGATAGGGACGCCCGTTTCTGTTTCGACTTGCGAATAGAAAGATGGCCAGTCAACAGTGGCGCCATCGAGAGCATAGAATCTTTCGATTCGCAGATCATCCGATGGCTTCGTTCTTCCGAGCACGACGACTTTGCGTTCGTGCTCGACCAGGTTTTTGACCAGCGCGCCGCCGAGGCCCGTGCCGCCGCCAACGACCAGGACTTGCTTCACGATTGCATCCCTTCGCGGATCACCGGCTCGAGCGAGCGCTCCCGCGAATAGCGCGAACCATCAATCCCCAGCAAGCGGAAAGTTTCGGAGGGATCGTAAACCGAGTCGAGATTCATGAAGCCGAGTATCTCGCCCTGTGTGACCCAATCCAGCTTAGGGTTCTTACTTCGAATCGAATGCCGGAAAATGGAGCTCATCCACGGTACCGGCAAGGGCACGGTCACGACGCTTCTCCGCAGATGGCCGCGGATCAAATCTTCCAGTTCCTTGTTTGTGACGATGTATGGATCGGCGACGACGAGAGCGCTCGCTTGCGGCAGCGTGCCGTTGTCGATGACTCGCCGGGCAACGTCTGCAAGTAGATTGATGTCGCAGAAATGTTGACGCGCGCTTCGCGGATACAGGCGCAACATAACCCCGCGCTTCGCCAAATTCATCAAACTCAAGAGCATGCCTTCGGCTCCGGGTGCATAGAGGTTCGAAGGGCGCAAGAAAACCAAACGAAAATCACGCTCAGCGGCCTCCGCTTTTAGAAATTCATCAGCTTCCAGCTTTGCGCGAGCATAATCCGGGGCAGGAAAGTGTGTCAGGTCTGGCTGTGTTTGATTACCCAGCTTTTTGTCTTTGGATTTGCCGAGGACCGACGCGCTGGACATGTGCAGGAACAACGCACCGCGGCGAACGAAGGGCACTAGCTTTTCTGTCGCACCCTGATGCGAGCGCCGGTAATCATCCGCAGTGAATCCCGGGCGAATTCGAAATCCTGCGGCGTTGACGATGACGTCCGCACTCTCCAACAACGAGTTCGCCTGGGTGATGTGCACTTCGCCGTCGGCGGCCGCCCGATAAACAACTTTCCTGGCATCGAGAGCAGCCGCCAAATGGCTGCCCACAAAACCGTCGGCTCCCACAACTACAATGAGTGGTTTAGTTGACATGAATGTCGTAGGCGCAAAAGCCTAAATGTAGCCCCGGGCTTCAGCCCGGCATCTTCTCTTCTTTCTTGGCCTCATCGTAACTCATCACCGGCCGGTAGACGCAGCTGCAACGGCGTCCCTGCGAGCACTCCGGCAAAGGTAGGCGCGGCGCTGCATCGGGATGGTAGACCTTATTATCCGGAAGCTGCCGCGCCGCATCGCAACAGTTTTCCGCGCGCTCAATCGTGACGCCTACGATGGATCCCTTTGCACGCATGCCAAGACGATAGGCTGCCAGCGTCTTTTCGGCATAATCGGGATCCTTTTCCATCCCGTGATGAAATTTATCCAACCATTCGAAAGACATACGTTTCATCCTCGAAATTGCCGCGCCGCTAATTCTTGCCGGCCCTGCACACCTACGTTACGATGTCGCACGCGCCATGAAACTGAGCGTCATCTCACCCACCTACAACGAGGCGGAGAACGTGGGCCGGCTGATCGGCGAGCTGGAAAAGATTTTGCAAGCCACGGACTACGAGATTCTAATCAGCGACGACGATTCTCCCGACTTGACCTGGGCGCGCGTGGAAGAAATGGGACGGCGCAATCCGCGCGTGCGTGCCCTGCGGCGAACTGCCAATCGCGGGCTTGGACCCAGTGTCGTGGACGGTTTCAGTTCCGCCACCGGTGAAGCCGTGGCGTGCATCGACGCCGACCTGCAACACGACCCCACGATTCTGCCGCAAATGCTCAAGGAACTGGAAAATGGTTCCGACCTGGTGGTAGCCACGAGGTACATGCCCGGGGGCGGGACCGCCAACTGGGGAATCATTCGCCGCCTCGGCTCCTGGGGCTGCACGAAGCTGGCCCAGGTGCTGCTCGGAGTGAAGCTCCGCGACCCGATGTCCGGCTACTTCATGATGCGCCGCGACGATTTCTTGAAAATTCGCGACCGCCTGAATGTGCGCGGCTTCAAGATTTTGCTGGAGATCGCCGCGCATATGAGGCCTCGCCACCTCGGCGAAGTGCCGTACATTTTTGGCCCGCGCGCGCAGGGCGAGTCCAAACTCTCGAACAAGATTGTCTTTGCTTATTTGTCGCAGGTTTGGCGGCTCTATCGCCAGCCTCGCTAACCGGAACCGGGCTAGTCTAAAGGAGACTTGTTGGCCTTAATCCTGCATAGACCGGACTGGCTCTCCTAGACGGTCAAGATACTCTAAATCAGAATATTCCAAATTAGACTATGGGCGGGCAGCGGCGTTTCCGGCTTTGGCGCGCGCCGGAGCGGCAAATTGCGGACGTGACCCTGGACGCAAAACCTTTGCGCCTACACGCGCGAGCGTGGGAATGTCGTGCAAGATGTTGGTGTAGGTGGCGTTGGCCAGCGGGCAGTGGCATTCGTGCGCGGCGATACTGCGGCGCGCTTCCTTGATTTTCTCGCCGAACCAGATTTCCTTAAAGTCGTAGTGATGGTCGCGCAGGTTCCCGAGATTGTCCGCGCGCACGCAGCACGGCCAAACCGTTCCGTCGGCATAAATGTGCGCGCTCACCCAGCCGGCGTAGCATTCGATGACCTGATCCTTCTCGTCCAGGATGCGCTTGACCAGCTTGTAGTATTCGACGCGAATGGCTTCGGTGAACTTGGCCATGCCGGTAAAGCGCTTGCTCTCGACAAAGGCGATGAGCCGGTCAATGGCCTTTGAGTAATCGTTCGGGCGCGGCGTGATAGGCAAACCGACCGTGTCCAATTCCACGCGGGGCTCGGCAATTTCGGTGATGAATTGATCCGCGCCGGATTTGTCGGCGTACGCGATCAGCTCGTCGAGGTGCCCGACGCTGAAAACGGAAATCACAGAATGAATGCCGACGGTCAAGTTCTTAAGTGACTTACGCAGGGTAAGAAGCTGCTTCAGCCGTTCCTCGAATTTCGCGAAGTTTCCCGGGATGCCGCGAATGTAGTCGTGCTTCTCGCCGATGCCATCTAGCGACAGGTTGATGATCAGCTGGCTGTTCGGACAAGACTTAGCGATTTTTTCCACGCGCTCTGGAATGTTCGGCAGGATGGCGTTGGTAGGAATGTTGATGACGCCGGGGGAGCAGTGCTTATAGGCGAGCTGCGCCAGTTCCACGACGTGCGGATACATGAGCGGTTCGCCGCCGCTGATGGTGAACCAATAAGGTGCTGGCCCTAGAGAGGCGAGGACCTTGTCCCATTCGTCGATGGTCAACTCGTTCTCGCGCTTCATCCAGATGTTGCAGGTGAGGCAGCGGGAATTGCATTTCGGCGACGGGGACAGCGTGAGATTCAGCGGCAGAATCTGCGGCCAGCCGAACTTGCGATAAAGCTTGAACAGGGGAATCCGCGCAAGGATTCCCGCCCCGGATCTCATATCTTGGGCATCCCCTTGGAAGCGGCCGCCGTCTTGAGCTGTTTGGTAGTAGTGGCCATTTCCCAAATAGCGTGATTGCGGCGCTTCTTATAATCGCGCAGGCCGAGCACGCGGCCGTACGCTTCGAGTCCAACGACCGCCCAGGTCCAACAGAAAGGCCGCGGGCGCCAATCGAGACTACGCAGCAAGGTGAAGAAAATCTTTCGCGGGCTCATCGTGCTTACGTTGTAGCCCAGCGTATCGCGCACCGCCAAGTGACCGGCATAGATGCGGCGGCGCTGGCGCAGAAAATCATCAACGGTTTCCGGACCCTTGTTGTAGACGATGGCCGTCGGAACGTATTGCGCTTGGTACCCCTGCCCGCGGATGACCGGCTCCATGCTGGCTTCGTCCACGGCCGTATGATACGGAATGCGCTCGAAAATCTTGCGAATGGCGATCATCTCGCCCGCCTTAAAGCTTTTCATATTGATAGCATGATGCAAGTTCCAAAGCATGTGGGCGGCATAGCCCATGAACTGGCGGGGATCGTTTACCGGCACAGGCCTTGAACTGGTCATGCCCACTTCCGGATCCGCAAACGGGGCGACAAGCCGCTCGATGGCCTCCGGCTCAGGAAGAAGATCGGCGCTGCACAACACCAGGATTTTTTCCTGTGCTTTGGGCAGATAATCGTTGATCGCCGCGGCCTTGCCTGCTCGCTTTTCCTGAGAGATCAGGCGGACGCGCGAGTCGCGCTTGGCCCAGTCCAGAACAATTGCCTCAGTGTTGTCGGTGCAGCCGCTGGCCACCACAACGATCTCCGTCAGGGCTACTTCCTTGAACTTTTGCGAAACCACGGCCTCGAGTAGCCGCCCGATATTGGCTTCCTCGTTGTAGGCCATGATCCCTATGGAGCAGGTAATGGGCATTTGAAGCGGCCTCCTCGGCGGTCAACCGAACCTAGGACAAAGAATCTTACCCTTCGGGGTGTCTGAATACTCTGAATGAAACAGCGCCCTGAGCAAGTGCAAAATCGATCCTGCCGCAACTGGCAGGTAGGCTACCGCCATTGATGCCGTAGGCGCTCTGTAGGGAATGAGGCAATCGTGCTACCAGAGGTCAGGCGCAGGTCCAACTGTGGGCAAGTACTCGGTTTACCTAATGAATTGAAAACAAAAGCTTTACATTCCACTGACAACGGTGGTCCTAAGAAAGCCAAGACAGGCATTCAGTGCGGAGGCCTTACTCAGGGAAAAACCTTACCACCAAGTACGAAGCCATTTCCGCGGGGAAGAGGGAGATTCCGAGCAATCTCAGGTTCTAGTACTTATTGGGAGAAGGGAGCTTGGCGCTACCCGCAGAGGCGTCCAGTCCGCCTGGCCTAAACTAGTCCATTTGGGACCATCTAGGTTTAAGCCCGGAGCAGGCCGGAGTAGACGCTTGTAGTGGTTTCACCAACCACGTCCCAGTTGTTCTTCCGCGAAGCGTATTCCTGAATTTTCTGGCGTTGTCTGTCCAAGTCCTTATAGAGATCGCTTGCGAAATATTTCCCAACAGCCGCGGCCAGGTCCGCGGGATCTTCGGGTTTGAAGACGAAGCCCGTAGAGCCTTCGATAATCTCCTGTTTCAGGGAGCCAACGTCAGACACCAGTGCAGGAAGCCCAAAATTGTAGCCGAGAAACACGATTCCGCTCTGGTAGACGTCGCGGTAAGGCAAGACCAGAACGTCGGCTGCTTTGAAGTAAATCTCTGTCTCTTCATCCGGAACATGCTCCGCCCGAAGGAGCACTCGCCCCTTCCGCACGTCCTCGCGAATGGCCGCTTCAATGGGAGCCCAGTATGCGGCGAATTCCTTGTCCACCCTGCCCGCAATCACCAAGCGATATTTATCCGCAGGCGACAGAATCTTTTGGAACGCTTCGACGAGATATTCAAGGCCTTTATAGGGAGTAATCCTGCCAAAAAAAAGAATGGCCCTTTCGCCATCCCGAATGCCGAGCCGCTGCCTCGCCTCGGCTGAAGTGATGCTTGTGGCCGGAACAGAATTGTTAATCCCTAGCGGAATCACGCTGATGCGCGGGGCCAGCACGTGGAACTCTTCCATCAGCTCCTGTTTCATCTTCTCCGTATGCACAAACAGGTGGTCGGCCAGGCGATATTGGACTCGCAAAGTGAATCGATTAAGGAACGTGTCGTTTTTGTCGCGCTTGGCCGCATTCACATTGTGAACCGTTAGAACAATCTTTTTTCCGAGAAATCGATAGTAGGCCATGAGCAGCGTGCGATCGAAATGCAGGAATTTATTATTCCACAGGATGTGGAAGATTCTCGGCTTGGCCTTCGCGGCGTAGCGGATCAGCTTGAAATAATAAGACAAAATTCGGAGCACTTTCTTCGTCGCACTGGCCTTCGGGTCCTGGCTGCCCCTGAGATTTAGAAAGTTCAGGCGGGGACCGCGAAAATCGGGCCAATCAAGCTCATCGCTGCCGATCAGGTCCAGCATTACTCCCTTCGAGTTCAGCTCCTTAGTCAAACCGAATACATAAGGCCTGTCGCTGCCGCCGGTCAGGAGGGCGACCGAAATATCGCTTTTCGAATGCGGCGGCTTCCCATCGGAGCCGCCGGCAGCGCCTGGCTGCTGGTCGATCTCAATCTGCGTGCTCATGGCTTTTCTTGCGAGTTTTGCCCGGCGCTCGTCATTTCGTTGATTCACGGCCCGTGAGAATGGGGAGCGGCCGCGCGCGAGTGCTTTGAGATTGGGTAGACAAAGTGATTATCAGCTGGCGCTCCACAGCCGCCTCAACCATCTCCGTGGTGATCAGATCCATGCAATTCGGAACAAAATCGCAGGTCGGTTTGTAGCACACGAGACATTCCATTTGCGGCACAACCTTCTCGCCCAAGCCGTACATTTCGATTTCGGCGGCGCTCGTTGGCCCGAACAAAATCACGGCCCGTCGGCCAAGCGCTAATGCAAGGTGCATGGCCAATGTGTCTCCCGCCACGACCAAATTACATTGGGAAACGATGGCCGCGAAATGACGAACCGAATTGTCGCAGCCGCTATCGACCAATGGGATTCGCGAATGCGAGATTAGCTGCTGATGGCGCTCGCGCTCCTCAGGACCTCCGAGCAGAACAAACTGCGCGGGATACTTCCTCGACAAACGCTCGACCAGTTGGAGGTAGCCCTCCTCACGCCACTGCTTCAGTTGCCAACGGCGCCCCGCGCCGGTATTCAATCCAATGACCGGGCGAGCGAAATCCACGCCCAGGCGCTGCAGGTGCGCGCGCCCGCGCACCCGCTCCTCTTCTGTCAGTTCGAAGACGTAGCGATGATGAGCTCCCGGCGCACCGATAACTTCCAGCATCAAATCCTGGTAAGTTCGCGTGCCCTGCCGCTTGAGATCATCGAAGATGCCCATTTCAAGCCATCTGCGCGCGGCGGAATTGGTTGGCTGGACGCAGCCTCGCTCGTCCAGAACAAAGCCATCCTTTTGTTTTGCATTGGCCATGCTGGCCAGAGCGGCACTGGCCTTGCCTGCGTCAAGATTGATAACGCGGTCGAAAGTCCGCGTCTGCAATTGCAGAAGCGCATCCTCGCCATACTCAATCGTTTCGGTGACATAGGGATTGCGCTCCAGCAATGGTCGTGATTCGCGCCGAGTGATCCAGGTAATCGCGGTGCCGGCATTTGCTTTGGCGAGTGCGGGCAGGAGCGCGGTGGTCCGCAGCACGTCGCCCATGGCATCAAGCTTAATGATGAGCAGCCGCTGCTCAACTTTCTCATAATGGTCGCAGGTGCAAAGAACGCCGGAGGTCTTATGCCAGACACAGGGCCGGTCGCCGAGGAAAAACCTGCAATCGAAGGCAATCTCGCGCTCCGGGCCTGGAGCCTGCGAACCGCGAGGGCTTTGTGAATTCTCTTTCATTCCCGTGTCAGCGCCTCTTCCAGTAGCTCGCAGATGGCATGGCCAATGGTGATATGCATTTCTTGAATCCTGGCTGTCGATTTCGAGGGAACGCACATGCACAAATCGCAAGCTGCGCGCATTTGGCCACCGGATTCGCCGGTCAGTCCGATTACGACAATTCTCTTTGCCCGGGCCGCCTCAATGGCGCGCAAAATATTCCGGCTGTTTCCGCTCGTGGAAATCGCCAGCAGAACGTCACCTGGACTGGCAAGGGCGGAAAGCTCGCGCGCGAAAACCTGTTCGTAGCCATAGTCATTTCCAATGGCCGTGAGGGCGGAGGTGTTGGCGTGCAGCGCGATGGCCGGGAGAGGCTTCCGTTCGCGAACGAAGCGGCCGGTAAGCTCTGCGGCAATGTGCTGCGCATCGGCAGCCGAGCCGCCGTTTCCCGCAATGAGCAATTTGCCTCCGGCAGCCAAGGACGAGCGGATCATATCAACCGCCTTGGAAACATCCGCAGTGAGTTGCGAAAGAGACTTGGCAACCTGCAAGTGCTCGTTCCAAATCGTGGAAATCTTGTCGACTTGTTGACTAGTTATTGCCACGCAATTTAGGCCTCGTTAGGGTTGTCTGTCTCACGACATTATCTAGGAACTTGCCAAGAGAATCCGAGACGGCGTGCATTCCATAGGCAGCCTGCGCGGCCTTTGGCGCTACGTGCTCGTATTCGCGGCCCTGAATCACTCTCTGCAATGTCGCCGCGATGGTTTCAGGCGCGTTGTCAGGCATATAGGTTATTCCCGCTTCGAGGTCTGGCTCCAATTTGCCCATGGGAGTGGTAACACAATGGGCCCCTGCGGCGAGATACTCGATGATTTTAAACGCAAAGACAATGCCAGGAGTTTGGCTTGTTTCGTGAGGATTGATGCAGATTTTTGCGGAGGACATCAGTTCGACGAGCTCCGGCCTGCTGACCAAGCCGTGAAAGAACACTCCGGGAACATTCTCCGCCATTTTGCGAAGATCGTTTGTTAACTGGCCCTGCCCGGTGATGTGCAACTCCCAACCGGCCATCGGCGCGAGGCACCAGGCAGCAATCAAGTTAGCAATTCCGTTCGATGCGATGTGCGTGCCGGAAAACAGGATGCGATTCCGCCTGGCCTCAGCCGCTCGCTGGCCGGCTTGCGACAAATCGTCGCTTACTACGCCCCGCAACAACATTTTGGGAACGTTCTCTGGAAGTTGAGAAAGAAGATAGGGCGAGACGCCGATGCAGCCGGAGACAATCTCCAGAAGGTCCTTACAAGCCTGGTTGCGATATTCGGAAAGGAAGTTGCGGTCCTCACCCCTGCCAACGACGCTCACAAATCGGTCATCTTCGTACTCCAGAATGACGGGAAGGCCCAGGCGGCGTAGGGCGTAGTTCGCACAAGTGACCTGGGGCTCCTTAAGATTGAAGACAATCACCAAGTCGAAAGGCGCCTGCCGGTGCCTGGCCTTAAGCAATTGCAACGTGTGGATTGTCGACCAGAAACCATTGACCCTTCGGATCGGCAAGGCCGAAGAATAAAAAACGGGGATCCTGGAATCAAAGAGCTGCTGTTCCAAAAAGGAAGGATAAAACCTAAACCCGTTTTCCACGACCTCGCCTTGCGAGATGACTTCGACCTCATGCGAATTCGAGCGAAGCATGGAGGCAATCAGCTCGATCTTGAGGGTGTTGGACAGGCTGCGGTTCAGGACAATCGGACGTCGCTTCAGGAGAGACGGCCCCTGATACGTGGTGACGTAGGCTATTCGCACGGCTCGAAAGCGCTCCAGGACAGGACCCGGAATTTCTCTTTCGCGGGAAGCCGGTCAGGCAACCACGCGCAGCCCCTTCTTCCTATTGAGGTGCTGTTCCTGGATCCAGAGATAGGTTTCGCGGAGGCCGTGATCGAGGCTTGTGTCGGGCTCCCAGTGAAGAACCTGCTGGATGAACGTATTATCGCTATTACGGCCCGCCACGCCGCGAGGAGCGTCAAGCTTGTAGCTTCGCTGAAGCTTTACGCCCGCAATCCGCTCTACCTTATCGACAAGCTCATTAATCGTGACGAGTTCACTGGAGCCGAGATTCAAGGGAGTGGCCACCAGTTGATCGCAATGCATGATCATGTCGATGCCCTTGACGCAGTCATCTATGTACATGAAGCTGCGCGATTGACGACCGTCACCCCAAATCTCGATCTTGCCGCTTTGCGCGTCGACGGCCTCGACGACTTTCCGGCAAACAGCCGCCGGAGCCTTTTCGCGCCCGCCGTCCCAGGTGCCGTTGGGGCCGTACACATTGTGAAAGCGCGCGATGAATGTCTTCATGCCTCGCTCCGCGCAGTATTCCTGACAGAACATCTCGGAAATGAGTTTTTCCCAGCCGTAACCGCGTTCGGCCATGGCAGGATATGCATCGGCTTCCTTGAGCGCGAGAACATTCGGATCCTGCTGCAATTGGGTGTTGTAAACGCAAGCGGAGGAGGAATAGAAGTAGCGTTGCACGCCGGCCCGGAAAGCGGCTTCAATCATGTGAGTGTTGATGAGAATGCTTCGCAAGCACTCCACCCGGAAGCGCTCGATGAAGCCCATGCCGCCCATGTCGGCAGCCAGGTTGCAGACTTCCGCGGCTCCCTCACAGACGCGCTTGCAGGCATCCTCCGAACTGCAATCCAGGCAAAGATTCTCCGCCCAAGAATGAAGCTGGTACCACTGGTCAAAGGGCTTTTTGTCCACGGCGCGAACGCGTTTGTAGCCTTTGTCGTGGAAGTACTTCACCAAATGGCCGCCAATGAATCCTCCGGCCCCGGTGACGACCATGAGGCCGTCCGTTTTCGATCCAGACTTCAAGTCCTTGCGGTTCGTTGACTCCATGACAGTTCCTTCTGAGAGGTTAGTGGACCTCTGGTCAGCGCCGTCACCCACGGTCGCAGCGGACGCTGCATGCCGGCGCTTGATCCTGAGGCACGCTTTCTTTGCAACTAAAATGCGAAATTTGTTTACGACAGCTTTGCCGGGGCTTTGCCGAGGAGCCAGTTACCAAGCAATCGGCCATTTCCATTCAAGCATCCGGCCCCTAAGGGGCACAACCCCTTAAGGACACACTGGCATCTTCTCGAATGTTATACCGTGCCGAGGTGGCTCTAATCCTGGAGTCCGTGGGATTATTGTCGAAAAGAGAAACACGAACGGATAACCGGCTCGGGAATCGAGAGTTAGGTACTATGTCCTAAAACTGTCCACCGGAACAGTGTATTTTATTCTCTTGCCGCGGCATCATGGGAGGGTGGGAGATTGGCGTCGTTTGCGCCTCGCTCGAAAGGACCGGCTGTGACGAATCGAATGTTGAAATGGCTTTCCTTGGCGATTATCTTGAGCGCCATTCTTAGTGTCGAGGCGCGGGCCAATACCATCACTGCGGCGACCTGTCTTGTAGCCGATGTGAGCGCCGCTATTTCCTCGGCGGCGGCCGGTGACACAGTGATTGTGCCGTCGGGTAACTGTTCCTGGTCTGGTTTAGGCCTCAACAAGGCTATCACGCTGCAGGGCGCAGGAGTGGGGAAGACCAACATCACCCTGACCGGCAACAACAACCTGAACAAGTCGGCGGCTGGCGTCACGCGCGTCTCGGGCTTCAGTTTCTCAATCAGCGGCGGCGGCAATGCGAACAAGGGCTTCACCGTAGGAGGATCCTGGAGAAGCGCTCAGCCCATCGTCATCGAAAACAACTCCTTCACTGTCAGCGGGTCAGGTCTTTTTGTCATTACCGTGTCTGGCGGAGTCATCATCGCGAACAATTCGTTTACTGGCGGCTGGGATGATTCCTTCATGCAACTCAAGAATAATACGGACTCAGACAACTCCTGGGGCACGGCGGATACCCTGGGGAGCAGAGATACGACCGGGACGCTGAACATTTACGTCGAAACGAACACGATTTATGGCGGAACCAACCAAGGCATTGACGCCGACGATGCTTCCCGCATTGTCTACCGCTACAATAAAGTGACCTACGGCGACTTTAACTCTCACGGATACGATACGTCTCCCATTGGCCTTCGCCACTTCGAGGTCTACAACAATAACTTCGTCGATCCGCCCACAAGCGCTCAGATTGGCAACATCAATCAGGTCGTTTGGCTTCGTGGAGCCACGGGAGTCATCTTCAATAATTATTCGGATAGTATCGCGGGTTCCTTTTGGGGGAGCAAACCAAATCTGCGCATGAATATCCGCGGCGGCGAAGACGTGCGGCCGCAGGGAACCTGTGCTCAGGTTACCTACCCCGTCCCCCGCCAGCTGGGCCAAAATTTTGACGGCACCAAATATTTCACCGATCCGATCTACATCTGGGGCAATACGGGAACCTGGAACATCTCCGCCGGCTGGAACTGGGGCAATCCATGCGGCCTCACATGGAGTACCTTCTTCCAATGGGGGCGCGACGGGATTAACAACGGAACGGCCAAGCCTGGATATACTCCCTACACCTATCCACACCCTCTTACGAAAGGCTCCCCAGCACTGCCTGCCGCGCCAACGGGCTTGCAGGCCATTGTCAACTGATCTGCGTGGCTTGCGCCACCGGAACTTCCGGATGACTAGGTACGCCGCCCTTTCCTGAGTCTTCCAGCAGGAGGCGGTGAATGAGTTCGAGCGTAAGAACTTTGTGGATCTCCGTCGTGTAGTTGGCGCTGCCACTCAAATGTCCGCGTACGATGGCTTCGAGTCCCTTTCGTTCGATATACGGCCGGGACAGGCTGCGCGAATCCAACAGCATTTCCCGAACATACCGAGCGAGTGCGTCGCGGTACCAAACCCGGAAATGGAAGACTTTGTGTCTGCCTAGAAAAAGCTTCTCGAGGTGGAGGGAGGAGAGCGCGTGATCCACACGTGCAACCCATTGCGGCATTCCCATGTCGTAGGCGTACTCAGCTTTGAATTGGAATTCGAGGAGCGCACGGGAAACTGCTCCTGATAAGCGGCCTCGTTTTCCTCCGCCACCGCGGTCCGTCGGAATTCGGCGAAGCGCCGGGTTTCCATCCGCAATCAACCGAAGTGACACCTCCTCGCTTTCGAGCAGAGACTCCGGCGCCCGATAAACTGTTCGCACGAGGTCATTGTCGAGAAACGGAGACCGCAGCGTGAGTTGTGTTTGCTCAAGAGCCAGGATCCCAAAGTGATTCCACGGGCATTGCTGGAACGCGGCATAGGAAACGGGATGGCCCTGAAGGGCGTCTGCAAAAGTCTGTCGCGCTTGATCCACGTGTCGAAGAAACTCCGGATGGAACAACCCCGCGGCAGGCTGCTCGGGCTTGAAAGTGCGAACCTTGCGGAGGATTTCTCCACCATAATTTCCCGTCATCCTAACGGGAGCGATTTTGCGCGCTTTTTCATTAATGTACAGGTCAGGAGCGCGACCCACGTCCACGCATCCGTCGGTCAGATACACGGTGCGCTCGGCATAGCGCGGAAAACGCGACAGGAATTCTTCTCCAGCCGGCAGGACTTGAAATGGCTGGTTACAGGTCTTCGCCACACGCCGCGCAACGCGGACATCGTGGTTTTCGCGGAACATACTGCCGAAGGTGTAACACGGAAGCGGTCCCGGCGGGCACTTTTGCCAGGCCAGGATCATTCGCGTGTCCAATCCTCCCGTAAGGGACATCCCGATGGCCTGGCCGCATTCGAAGTAGCGGGGAAGATTCCTTGCGAAGGCTTCCCTCAGCTCCCGATAATAGACCTCGGCATCAAGTTTTTCCTGATTCTCCCACTCTCGCGGCTGAAAGTAGCTGGCTTTCCGCTCCACTGATCCTTGCCGAATTGTCCACGCAGAGCCGGGAGGCAGGGCATGGATACCGCTAAACAATGTCCGGTTTTCCAAAACTGCGCCGCAGGAAACAAATTCTCCAAGCCCTTGAGGATCAATCTTTTTGAGCTCTGGTCGCACAGCGAGAATCGCTTTGGCTTCGGCGGCAAAATAGAAGCCTTCCTTCGACTCATGGTAGTAAATCCGCTGCATGCCATATCGATCGTTGAAAAGGACGGCCATTTGCCGGCGCCGATCTGCCAAGAGCCCGTGAAATCTGCCGTTAAGTCCCGCGGGAAACGAGGAATCCTCTTCGTATAAGTGAACGAGATAGGAAGGACCGCTTGGGTCGACTTCGTGTCCAAGTTCCTTCAGGCGCTGGACGGTTCCGGGTTCTGGAAACTCCTCTCCGGAGAACACAAGAACGATGTCTCCCCGTTCATTGCGCAGCGGCATTCCGTCGGAGAAAGAATCCTCTCGAGCCACCCATCCGACATAAAGTCCGAGTGACTCGTCCACCCACGTACCGGTTACGTAGAAATTCTCGTGGCACAGGGCCTCGACCATCAGGAGAAGCTCACGCTCCGCCTCTTCTCGTGGCCTGCGCGTAGTCAGCCCGACAATTCCTGGCATGGCTATCCCTGAAGAGGTTCCTTCATGGTTTTCAACTTGAGTCCGTACAGAAAACTCCTCGCTTTCAGGAACTGCTTGATGAGCGGCTTCGGAATTTGTCCGACGAGCCCGCGATGGAGCCTCAACTTCAAGGCGATTCTTCCTTTGAGGGTGAGAGGCACGTAATACCGAGGCAGAAGCACCTGCTCAAAGCCGCTCCTGCGCTTGAACTCGGTAAGGGAGCTATTCGGGTCGTTGTAAACATAGTTGCAGTACATCAGATGAGACATTCCCTTCTGCTCGCAAACTTCCACAGCCTTCGCGATGAGGGCATTCGCGGGCCTCTTGTCGAAATGCTTCATCATCGTCAGCAACTGAATGATGCTCGCCACCTTGTCGACATAGATGATCCGGATGTAACCAATCAATTCATCCTGGTAATAGGCGCCCAAAAACTCATTCCTGTCGGGGTATGTCGAGTTCTCATGCATCATGGCGCGGAAGCTTTTCTGGAAGTGCCAAAAAGCCTTGCCCTGCCGGACGGGCGTCTCGTTATTGATATTGACGATGCCCTGCACAAACGCATCGTCTAACTTGCTCGACTTGACGGTGACTCCCGTTTTAGCTGCTTTTCGCACCGCCCTTTGCACGCTGGATTCGATGCGGTTTTTCCACCACTCGGAATAGGATGTGATGGGAATAACGGCGAAGTTCTCCCACTCCATTAGGAGTCCGAACTCTGGAGTCGTGTTAGGCAACCTCTGAGCAAAAGTGAAAATGTCCGCCTTTAGCCCAGCTGCCCTCAATTGAGAGACGAATTGCCCGGGATCCGCGAGAGTCTCACGCTCCAGCAAGTCTTCGTCGTGAACAACGGCCATTTTGAGCCATTTGCCGCTGGTGATGACCGTCCGCCCATCAATCGCTGCCGATGGGACCAAAACCGACTTGCCTTTTATCCGGATTTCAGTTTGGCCGATACTCATGGCTCCTCGAATCGAAAACTACATGGCCCAGCGGACGCATCCTTACCTGCGCGAACTGGTTGGCTCCAAAGGAAGCACGGGGAATGGCTCTGTTGCCGGCGCTTTAGGCAACGGAGCGAAATCGTGAGCTCGATCCTCCACACGTCCGGAAACAGAAATCACGCCCAGCAGGAAAATCAGCCACATCAATTGGCTGCATTTAAAGGCCGCTTCTGTGACGTTGTAGAAAAGCAGAACGGTCCACAGCGCCAGGCTGAGCGAGGCCAGGCTGGCATGAGAGGAAAGCTCGCGGCAGATGTTTCGATACCTGCTGATCAGGAACAATACCAGCAGGGAAAGTCCGACCAGGCCCAGATTGAGATAAGTCTCGAGGTATCCGTTGTGTGCTTCATTCACAACCGCAAACCTCTCATAGATCCACGTCAGCCGCGGACCTAACCAAAAGCTCTCATAGCCTGTGCCGAGGAGCGGATTGATGTGCATGCTCAGAAGGAGCTTCCACAATTCGGTTCTCCCGGTAAGCGTTGCGTTTCGGCCAACGGCCCCAGCAAGCCCCGCGTTGATGTCGAAAAACGTCTCCAGAAACATGTAGGTCAAAAAACAAACGGGAATCAGCGTTTTGAGGACAACCGGGTTGCGCTTGATGAACTTGGTGTGCGCGGCGGCGATCACCAGACAACCCAGGGCCAGGCAAACCTTCGATGTCGCGCTGTTAGCCAGCTTCAAAAGCCACAGGGTCATTCCAATCATTGCGCCGTTCATGAGGATGATTCGTTTGGTGCGCCGTTCCTTGCGGTCGGGCCAGCGCGTAAGCGTATCCCAGAAGAAATAGATTCCTCCGATGAGGCACACAACGCCGAGCATATTCTTGCTCGTTGTAACCCCCACAAACACGGAGGACCCGGACCAAATCTCATATTGCTTGCCGATCTGCGGGTAATACTTGATGACTAAGATGGAAAGTGGGATCAGCAAGTAGCAAAGCCGCCGCAACACCGTGCGGAATGCGTCGAGGGGGTGAGGATCGGAAAGAACGATGAGCACAGCGAGATAGTCGCCAAAATCCCGAAACCACCGCTTGAAAGAAACAAAGGGGAAGTCGGACCACAGCACGCTCATCAGCCCAAACAAGAGAAAGGATACCAACACCATGTTGCGCGCAAAGAAATCGCCCCACCGGAAAGAGCGCAACATCAGAATCGCGAGGGCGACCAGTATCAGCAATGCAAAGACGGCCCGGTCCAGCGGATTCCCTTCTTCAATAGACTCCGAGGCCGCTCCGAACGAACCCTCCAGCCATTGCGAAGGTAACCGGGACGCGATAATGAACATCCAGACCAACGGAACCCACAATGCCAGCGACGGCTTCGAGACCTTGGCAGGGTCGAAAAGGAGCACGCCCAGTAGACAGACAAACCATAGAAGGAGCGCTAAGAATGGTGGCATTGCATCAATCCGATATCGGGCATTGACCTCGCCGGCACAGGCTCAAGCCGGTACTGGCATTGTCCAACCGCCATACGGCTTCGGATCTTATGCTGTCAGTCCCCACAAAACTCATTAAGCAATCTCAGAGGGCATGCCGACGAAAACGCCCTCCTCAACAGGCAAGTCGACGTACTCTGCGGCGTGCTGTGCGCCGAACTCACCGACCTTACCGGGTCTGTGGACGCGAAGTCGCAGGCTAGGAATACCATCGCCGCTGCGAGCGGCTACTCTCGTAGGAGGAACCCCCTGCGACGGGCTGGCCTCACTAAACGCAAAGGAACGCCGCTTTCGGAACCAGGCGACGGCTTGTCCGGCGTTCGCAAACCACGCTCCCCGCACTTTCATTTCTTGAACCAGGTCGCGATAGGAATTGCCCCATAGTCTTTCGGGTGCCAAGCTTCGATCATGCCAGTTCACGGTAAGGCAGCCTCCGTACCGTACTGCGTTGTCCAGCATCCCGTTAAGGCGCGCGCTTGCATCATTGGCCGACAGGTCGAGATGCGTGGGGTAGAACAAAGCCGTGTCCATGACATGCATGGGCAATTCTAGCAATCGGCTGGCTTCGGGAGGCCTGTACACCTGCGTTGTGCCCGCCCGGTAACCCACCGTTTCGTTGTAGCCAACAGTCGAATCGTAACTCGCGCCAGACTGCTCTAAAACCTTAGGCGACTGCTCGTCGTAATAGAGCCAGTGCATGCGCGTGCCGATTTCTGAGGTTCCCGTCAGTAGCCGAATTTCTGCAATTTCTTCGGCCCCCTTCGAGCGATCCAACCAGGCGTCGATCCCGTGTAATGCGATCTCATGCCCTGCAGTTTGCAGTTTTTTGATCGTGTCAGCCAAATCCCTGGCGTCATAATGAGCCGCTCGAAATCCTGGTGCATCGCCACGTTGCGTCTTTCCCGGGCAGTTCTTGAAAGGAATGACGAAGAACGTGGACGACAGGCCCTTTTCCAACTCTAAGTAGCGATCATCAAAATTGGCCCAGAAATCCTCGGCAAGGTGGAGATGAACCAGCGGCAGCTCTAACGCCGCCATCCAACTCCTAATCAGCCCTGCAAAAGAAAGTCTCCCTCGAAGAAAATTGCTAAGCGAGCCGAACACCGCGCGATACAGGAACCCAAAGGCGGTGTGGTCCCACTTGTGGGGGCGGATCGAGGGATGGTCGACGTCGTGCGTCAGGCAGGCAATGAACGAATGTCCCTGCGGAATCGGAGGGATTTCCTTCAGAGAAACGCCGCACCCAGTGATGAGGTCCCTGAGCAGGGCAATATGCAGCTCGAGCACCGGGATACCTGCGTTGGCGGCCGGCTGACCAGTCTTGAGCAGCGTTCGCACCTCGCTGAACAGGTTATAGCCGATCCGCACCAGGATTTTTCCTTCGGACTGCTGCAGATAAGCCGCCGATTCTCCGGTTCCTTCATCTGTCAAGAAGCCGCCATCTCTGCCCTTAAAAGTGATCGAATCTCCGTAAATTGGAATGCGCCTTCCTTGGTAAGAAAGTACACTGGAGTTCTTCTTACGCTGTGCAAATGGGACCGTTTCTATGGCTTCAAGACTCGTCTCTTTGCCTGAATAGCAAAGAATGGCGCCGCCCGTTCCTTGGAATTCTTGGTCGACCGTGCTGAGAACAACTTCATAGGAGCGATTCTCGCGGTAAAACTCCCAAGGAGTTTTGAAAAGTTCGAAAAATTCCCGGATAACATCCTGGTCCGCGCGATGTGCAATGATGCCGATCATTGCCTGCCCTTAGCTAAGCGCAGCAACGGGCTCTTCGTGCGTCCTGAGCCATTCCTCAAAGACGACAAGGCTGAACAGAACCTTGTGATTGTCCTGCCGGCCTGAAGCGTGCTGGCTGAACAATTCCCTGACCGCGTTTGGACGAAGGTATTGATAGATTTTTGACGAGTTGTCTAGGAGAGTCTGAGACATCTTGCCGTCGATAGCTCCTCGGAACCAGTCATCGACCACGTTGACGGCAAAGCCGCGTTTCGGTCTCTTCAGAAACGCGCCGGGAAGATACTTACCGCAGACCTGCCGGTGCAGCCACTTGCGTGACCCATTCCTTATTTTCAGGTTCGCCGGGAGTCTTTCGACATATTCCACGATTTCTTTGTCGATGTAGGGGACGCGAAGCTCGAGACCATGGGCCATCGAAAGCTTGTCCGCATACATGAGAAGTTCGTCGGGAAGAGTCGAGCGCAATTCCAGGAATTGGAATCCACCCAGCTCATCCGTGGAAGTCATTAATTCCGCAAGGTCTGCCCAGCAATTAAGTATCGTGTCGCCAGAAGTCGGATCGAGCAGCCCGTCTTGGAACAGTTCATCCACCTGGCCCGCTGGCATGAGGGACAGGACATTCTGATACCTGCGCATGCGTTCCGGAATCGCCAATGAACGAACGCCACGCTTGAGGGTCTCATTCCGTGGCAGCGCTGCGACGGTCGAAGAGATTGGCGCGCGCATCCAGTTGGGCAGGCGCGCCCACAGCGCTCCATAGCGAACACCAAGATGGCGCTTGTAGCCGCCGAACAATTCGTCCGGTCCTTGTCCAACTAGAGCTACTTTGACATCTTGACGAGCCTTTTGGCAGACGAAATACATTGGCACGATGGAGGACGTGGCAATGGGTTCTTCCAAAGAAGCTACGATCTTCGGCAGGGCTTCTTCAAAGGTGGACTTCGAAATCACCACGCTGTTGTGGTTTGAGCCCAACGTGCGCGCGGTTTCCGCGGCATCCGCCAATTCGTCGTCGGCAAACGATGACCCATATCCGACCGTGTAAGTGGGCCAGGATTTCCCGTTGAGGTTCATCAAAGCAAGCAACATTGCGGAGTCGATGCCGCCGCTCAACAGCAAGCCAACCGGCACATCGCTGATGAGTTGCCTCTTGATGGCTCCCTTGTAAAGCTCGAGCAACTCTTCTTGCGCTTCGTCGGGGGACTTGGCGGGCGAAAAAGGAGTGGGCTTGAATTTGTACCAGCGGCTCACTTCGCACGAGCCGTCTTGCGCTACCAGTTTTGTCCCGGGAGCGAGTTTGTGCACTCCTTTGAGAATTGTGTACGGCGAAGGAGTAAATCGATACCGCAGGAAGAGATTCAGGGACGTGGCATCGATTTCCGCTTTCTCCGTCATCGATTCACGCACGGGACGGAGCTCAGAACCGAAATACAGACTGCCACGATCGATTCGGTAGTAGAGCAGCTTGATTCCGAGAGGATCGCGCGCGAGAACCAGTCTTTTCTTGCGCACATCCCAGATTGCCAGGCCAAACATTCCGTTCAGGCGATTGAGTACTTCATCACCCCACTGCTTGTAACCGTGGATGATGACCTCGGTGTCGGACTTGGTGCAGAACGTGTGGCCAAATCCTTCCAATTCGCTCTTGAGCTTGTGGAAGTTGTAAATCTCGCCATTGAAAACCACCCAGACGGACTCTTCCTGATCCGACATGGGCTGATGCCCGCCGGAGAGATCGATGATGGAAAGCCTTCGGAATCCGAAACCCAGCGGTCCGTCGATGAAATAGCCCTCGTCATCGGGACCACGGTGCCTGATGGTCCGGGTCATCGCCTCGATCTCTCGCCGCTGGACTGGCGCAGCGCTTCCGAAGTTATATTGTCCGCAGATGCCGCACATGAGATGCCTTAGCTTACAGCCTTGGACTCGAGGAGTTGAAGAGAATCAAGGGCATGATTGCCGGCCAGCTTTAGGTTTCGGCCAAGCAGAAAAGCCAAGCTGCGAAATAATTGCGACTGCGCCCATCGGTGCATCGGCACATTGTCCCACCCAACAATAAGTTGCCGCGCGCGGAACGAACCGTCGGACTTTTGCCAGCGCTTCAGCACATCCGCGACAACTCCGTCAACGATGGTGTCTAATTCGGCAAAGCGGCCATGCAGCAGAGCGCCCAAATTAATGCACTCGGCGTAGTCGTAGAGCTCTTTGCGGTAGACGGTCATCCGCGGACGCTTCGAGAACGGCAGCGGCAGGCGGTTTGCATCGAACAGATTCTTTACATAGTAGCCGACGCCGCGCTCGATCGCGCTGCGGCAGCGCGCGCATCCCGTGAGCTGTTCGATTTTGGCAAGCGCCTTCATCACAAAGCAGGTATGAAAATGGTCGACGAAGTCTCTCTCGCCATCCATCGAATAGAACCACGATCCGTCCGCATTCTGCGAGGCGAGAACAAAATTCAGGTTCCTTTCCCCTGCTTCCATGTACCGCGAGTCCGAAAAATCGTGCGCCGCCTTGGTTAAGAGAAAAGCGCGGTACGCGCTTGCGTTTACCACTCCACACGGGTCGTCCGGCGCAGGCGTATAGGCGCAGCTCATGCTATTCGGCCCGGTCTCCTTGTCCCGATAGCATTTGAAACCGTGCTCAGCGATGGAACGCAGGATGCGCCGCCATTTCTCGTTCTTGTCAATCGCGTAGACCTGGGCAAAAGCCTCATAAACATACGGCAGCGTAGTGATGAAAGGCGTTCCTTCCCTCATGGTTCCGGTTCTGGTCACCCAGTGGAACGGATATCCCCAGCAGTATTCCTCGTAACCTCGGCAGCGTGTCTCTTCCAAAACCTCCAGGAAATGCACAGCTTTCAGATAGTGTTTTTCAGTTCCGTAAGTTGCGGCGAGGAACGCAAAGCCCATGGCGTAATGCGCGTCGGCGATTGGAAAACGCTGCGGCTTCCAAAAGAGCCTTCGCGCCGAAGGAAGAAAAGCTTCGCTGAAAACCATGGGTGCAACGGCCCCAGTGCCAAGCAAAGGTCTGAGGTAATACAGCGCTTTCGCGCCGCGGCCAAGCTTGCCCGCGTAGTAACTTTGGTGATCGTAAGAGGTCTCGCCGTAACGCTCGAGCCAGTGCGTGAAGCGCGTAACGGATGCTTCGACCTTCGCGATTTGCGTTCTGTCCATAATGGGTGAGCCTGTCAGTCAGAACTGGAGATTCAGTCAGGAAGCGCCTTAAAATTATCGACGCGTTTGAAGCTTAGGATCGATTTCAGAATACCGCTCAGCTTTCGCATCTGTTCCTTGCGGTGGAATTTCATGAGCTCTTTGGAAACGGGCCGCTTTTCTCTTCGCAGCATCGCCCATCCGTACCCCAGACCCAGCGCCAGTCCGCCAATCATGTAGGGTTGTTTCACGAGCCGATAGGTCACACGGAACGCTTCCCAAATCGGACTTCCCCCAAGGTAGTAATCCTTCTCGCCGTAAGAAAACATCGCGGCTGCCACACTGCGCTCGGCGGTTCCCAAATGCCTGTAGTGGAAGAACGCCTTCTCTCGAAACGATCGTGTCTTCCAGCCCATCATGCGAGCCGTCGTGACCGCGATCCAATCGATGCCTCCGGCCTTGTTTGCGTAATACCCGCCGATTTGCTCGAAGCACTGTCGGCGAAACACCTGGCACTGGCCGGAAACGTGAGCCTGTCCTTCAAAGCTATCTGTTTCGGAGCTGTAGCCTTCCTCTTTAAAAATGGTCCCCACAACTCCGAGGCTGGCATCCTCTCCTAATTTCCTTAGAAGAAACTCAAAGTGATCGGCGTCCAGGGAAACGTCCCCGTCCAAATTGACGATGACTTCATAGGCGACGTTCTGCACTCTTTCTCGGCCTGCATTGAACGCATAAACCTTCGCAGCGAAATTTCTCTCTTTGCGTACAGGGAGATTGACCAGCTCGATCCAGTTGTACTTCGCCGCGTATCGCTCCACGATGGCTCCGGTATCGTCCGTCGAACCATCGTTTACAATCACCCATTTCACGGGGAGAACCGTCTGGCGGACCACCGACTCAAGCGTTTTCTCGATGAACGCCGCTTCGTTGCGGGCGGGAGTAATCAGCACATACAGCGGAAGCGCCGCTACTGATCCCCTCTCGTCCTTTTTTTCAGTCGTCGCCATCGATGCGCTGGCCTGATCCGCTGCGTAGTTCACTGAACAAGTCCCAGAGAGTCTTCGTCCAAGGAAGCAATTGCTCTCTTCAAGATTTCTGTCGTGCTCGAGCCTTCGACAAGGGGAATCAGCGTCACTTTCCCTCCCCACGTCTTCATTTCATTGGCTCCCACCACTTCTTCTTCCGAATAGTCTCCGCCTTTTACGAGAACATGCGGCTTCACTGCGCAAATCAGGTTCAAAGGCGTTTCTTCATCAAAAAGCACAACCGCATCCACACTCGGAAGAGCGGCCACAATCCTGGCGCGCGCATCCTCGGAGATAATGGGGCGGCCCGCACCCTTCAAGGCCCGCACCGAGCGATCCGAGTTGAGGGCAACAACCAGGCAGTCTCCCTCGCGTTTCGCCTGCTCCAACAATGCCAGGTGACCTACGTGAAGAAGGTCAAAGCAGCCATTGGTGAAAACGATCCGCTGACCGCCAACATGCCATTGGGCTGCGCGCTTGAGCAGCCCTTCCACACTGCAAATCTTTTCTTCCTGGCCGGCCTCGCCCGAGGAGGCGAGCTTGGCAAGCAATTCATCTCTCGAGATGGGAACCGTTCCCAACTTGCCCACCACGATTCCCGCTGCCAGATTGGCGAGCCGGATGCTCTCGTGCAAAGACAGACCAGAAGCAACAGCAGCGCTGGTTGTCGCGATGACTGTATCGCCCGCGCCGGATACATCGAACACCTCTCGGGCGCGTGCAGGGAACCTATGCACGCCACCCGGCTCAAGCAGCGTTATTCCCAATTCGCCCAATGTCACGATGAGGTGGCCAATCCCGAGCCTGGAACGAAGTTGCTCGCCCCTCTGTAGCAGCAGCTCCAGGTTGTTATGGTCCGTGGAAGTCGCCGCAGCAAGTTCCATGCGGTTCGGGGAGAGCGCGTCGCACCCGGCATATTTTTCGTAATGCAAGCCCTTCGGATCAACGAACGTGGGTATGGAAAGTTCGTGACCGCGCCGGATGATGGCTTGGCAAACGGAATCACTCAGCAATCCCTTTCCGTAGTCGGAGAGAATGATTGCAGAGCAGTTTGAGATTTGCGCCTCGATTGCGGAAAGCAGCTGCGCCGCCATCTCAGAACCGACTTCACCCGTTCTTTCTGTGTCCAGCCTCAGAATCTGCTGCCGGCCGCCAAGAATGCGCGTTTTGCAAATCGTGGGCCGGTCGGGCGTCGAAAGAATCGCGGTTGTTTCGACTCCGGAAGCCTGCAAGAGCTCGAGAAGCTGACGGCCGTCTTCATCCGCGCCAATCACGCCGGCCACTGATACCTCGCAGCCGAGCCCACGTAGATTGGCCGCCACGTTCGCCGCTCCGCCCGCAACGTGCGTTTTGTGATCCAGCCGGACAACCGGAACCGGCGCTTCGGGCGAAATTCTTTCCACAGCCCCCCAAAGATACCGATCCAGCATCAGGTCGCCGACGACCAGCACACGCCGCGCCTTGAAACCACTCTCAACCGCCTCTAAGACTCTTTGAAGATCGCTAAACATAATTGTTGAGATTCCGATTCGCTCAGACAGCTTCCTGGCTCAATAGTCGCGCCACGAGCCCTGTCAGCCGCTGTCTTTCTCTTTGCCAGTCGTGCTCTCGATAAACGTCCTGGCCTCTCTTTGCGATCTCTCGCACTTCAGCGCGGTGAGTGAACGCGTACTCCATGCTCTTTGCGAGATCAACAGCATCACCCGCTTCGAAGAAAATCAGCGAGTCTTTGCCGAAATAATCCTCAATTCCGAGTGTCCGCGGCGCGATGACTGGCTTCCCCAGAGACAGGTACTCGAAAATGCGTGTCGGCGTGTTAATCGCAGTAAATGAATTGCGCTGATTCGGAATCACGCCAACATCACAGGCTTGAATTTCCGCGACAAGCTCCTCCAGCCGCTTTGGCCCTAGATAGCGAATCGCCTTGTCCACGCCTTTGCCCTTCGCCATCTCCAACACGCGTTCGAGGAAGGGAGATTGGGGGCCATAAACACGGAGTTCCGCCGTGGGGATAGCCTCTCGGACCAGTGCAAGCGCCTCGACCGCAAGGTCCAACCCATTCCGTTCAACCAGGGACCCGTGATACATGATTACGAATGCCCTGCTGCTTGTCGATTCAACTGCTTCGTAGGACTCGGCTGCGCGGAACTGGAAAATCCCTTCGTCGGGAGAATTCATGATCACTTGAATCTTCTCTGGCCTACAGCTGCGCGCTGAGAAAATCCTTTTGCAGGCAATATTAACCGTGACCACCGCATCGGTGCGCGCGATGCTCCACTTCTCGATGCGTTTCATAAGACGCACGCTCGAACTGTCTTCGTGAAGCCCGAAGATCGTCGTCATCAGCTCGGGCATTGGGTCGTGCAGATCCAGAATCACCCTGGCTCCGAATGTCTTTGGCACCAGCGCGCTCAAAACCAGGATGTCCGGCATGTTGTGCACGTAGACCAGGTCATATCCGCGAGTCACTGCCCGCCACGCAAAAATCAGCGACGAAATCAGGATGAAAGCCGAATACTGGTAGATGTACGCGAGCTTGCCGCCTCGCCGTCTCTTGAGCGGTACTCGCACAACTTCGAGACCCTCGAAGCTCTCTCTTCTGGGCGAGTTTCCTTCTGCAAGGCAAATCAGATCAACCTGCATGCCCTCACTCACGAGAGCTTCCACGGCCCGGCGCGGCCTGGGGTCGGCAGGATAATGGGAGAACAAGACCATTGCCACGCGCTTGCCACGAAGCTGGCGATTGGAGCCGGCAAGTTGTCCAGGATCGTTTGCCTCGAGTTCGGCGGGTTCCGTGGTCGCAGAATGAGCCATATTCTGGTATGTGGTCAGCGCGCGAAACGCTTTCAATCGTTGCTTATGACTGCACCCGCTTCAGCCCCTCGACCCGACGGCGGCCACTTGTTTGTCTTTTAGAACCTGGTCCGTCAATTCCTTGCTGGCCTCGCGGTCAATCTTCTTTTGATTGGAACTCTGAATT
>CAZGBQ010000009.1:4125-6178 GCA_964524045.1 uncultured Acidobacteriaceae bacterium | reverse complement strand
CGTCAATTCCTTGCTGGCCTCGCGGTCAATCTTCTTTTGATTGGAACTCTGAATTGCCTTCAGGATCGCAGAATCATCGAACTTCCGCAGGATTTGGATATTGGGCATTACACAATGGCCGCCGATCACCCCTGGGAAGTACTTGACCTTCGGAAAGAACGAGATCTCGTCGTAGAAAGAAATCAGTTCTTCGTAGTTTTTGCCCACGCGATCGCAATATCTCTCCACTTCCTGTGCCCACGCGATCATCAAGCCGAAGTAAGTGGTTTCCGTCAGCTTCGCCAGTTCCGTGGCTTCAGGAGAAGACAAAATCTTGGTCTTCATTCCCACGGACTCAAAATGCTCCGCCGCTCGTTGACCGCTAGCCGCGTCCATCGCTCCGACAAACTTTGTGTACGCGAGAAGCTCTTGCTGCATACGGGCGTGTTTCCCGCGCACAGGACTGTTTACAACTGCAGCTCCCGTCCGCTCCGCGACCTCGCGCGTTGTGCCGACGCCTACCGTGCTGTTGATGATCGTGACTTTGGGCCTGAAAAGCTCGATGTAGCGCGCCGTCTCGCCCACAAAATCCTTGATTTGAGAGGGGTAGCAAACGTGCAAAACGTCGACTGGCCCGATCTCCCCGGTTGGCGGCGTAATATCCACGCCCGTCACATCGTGATGCCCCTTGATGATCTCGAACAAGGGCTTGCCCACTTCTCCCAGGCCAACGACAACGACTCTCTGCTTCGCGTTCACTGTGGTCTCCTTCTAGATACGGACATCTTTGGCGTGTGTAGATTTGTTGTTTCGGAGAATGCTAGTCCTCGAGATCCGATGGGGATGTCCCCTGGTCGAAGAGCTGGCCTTTGTCTCTCGCGGCTTCCAAACTGTCGCTAATCGGCCGCCACGGCTGCCCGTTGAGCCGTCGCTTCTCGCGCGTTTCGAATCAAAGCTTCAACAACTCGCGATTGCGCCGCTTCCGAAAGCGAGGGGAACATGGGAAGGGACAGGATTCGTTCCGCCGCCTTTTCGCAAACCGGAAAATCACCCGCCTGGTAGCCCTGGTTCGCATACGCTTTCTGCAGATGCAGCGGAATCGGATAATGAATCGCTGTTCCGATGTTCTCCTTCGCCAAAAGCGCCTGCACCGCTTCGCGATTCTCTACCTGGACGACATAGAGGTGATACACAGCGCGCGACCAAGAGGGCTCGCAAGGCGCAACCACGCTTCCTTTGGCGCCCGCCAGGAGTTCATTGTACTTGCGGGCTCGCTGCTGACGGTTTTGATTCCACCCCGACAGGTGCTTCAGCTTGACGCTCAACAGCCCGGCCTGAATCGCATCCAGGCGCCCATTGTAGCCTTCCATGTCGTGGTAATACTTTTTTGCCTGCCCGTGATCGCGAAGCATTCGCATGTCTCGCGCTAGCTTTTCGTCGTTCGTCGTGATCGCTCCGGCCTCGCCGCAGGCTCCCAGGTTCTTTCCCGGATAAAAACTGAACGCCCCCGCTTTTCCAATCGACCCCGCCCTCCGCCAGCGGTTTTCTTTCGCTGAGAAATATTGCGCGCCGTGCGCCTGGCAGGCATCTTCCACAACGATCAACTTATACTGCTCCGCGACTTCCTGGATTGCATCCATGTCCGCCATCTGTCCATACAGGTGCACTGGCACGATCGCTGTGACCGGCCTGCCGGTCTTGTTGTCAATCAGCAGGTCAAGCCGCGAGTCAAACGTACAGGAGTTCTCGACATACTCGCGCACCTTCACCGGATCCATGTTGTAAGTGCGCTCATCGATGTCCACAAATCTCGGTTCGGCGCCCGCTTGCGAAATCGCTTCTGTGGTGGCAATAAAGGTATTGGGCACAGTGATGACTACATCGCCGGATTTTACTCCGCCGGCTATCAGGGCGAACCGCAGTGCATCCGTTCCGCTGGCTACGCCCACGCAGTATTTGGTTCCGGAAAACTCCGCAAAAGCGCTTTCAAACTGCTCCACCATAGGGCCGCCGATAAAACCCGCCGTGCTCAACGCGCGCTTGAAAACTTCCGTAAGCTCGGGCTCGAGCTCCC
>CAZGBQ010000009.1:0-4025 GCA_964524045.1 uncultured Acidobacteriaceae bacterium | reverse complement strand
GTCCGCTCGACTCTCCAGTCCTCCTCAGTCTGCAATTGGCCTTCGCCGGTAGTGGCCCGCGGATAGGAGTCGTTGATGAAGGTGACGCTGTGGCCGATGAAGACGTTGTCTTCGATCGTCACCCCTTCGCATATGAAACTATGACTGGAGACTTTGCAGTTCTTGCCCACCGTCGCGTTTTTCTGGATCTCGACGAAGGCTCCAATTTTGGTGTTTTCCCCAATTTCGCATCCATAGAGATTGATGAACTTGGAGAGCTTGACCCCGGCTCCGAGCTTTACATCCGGAGCAATCGCGCAGAATTCGTTCACAGGCGCACCAGCTCGCCTCGTTTTTGGATCGAGCGGTCAACTGCTTCCAGCATGTGCACCACTCGAAGCCCGGCGTGCCCGTCGTTGAACGGCTTTTTGTTTTTCAGGATGCACTCCGCAAAGTAGTTGAGCTCCACGCGAAGCGCTTCGGTCTGTTCGATTTGAGGCGCCCACATGTCGCCGGTGCGATAGCTCACCAGGGCGTCCCGGATGCCCTCTCCACTCTTGATATGCACGCCCTTGTCGTACACGCGCAACTTTTCATCGGCCACCAGGTCGTTCCACACCAACATCTTCTTCTGTCCGCCTATCAGCGTCGTCCGGATCTTCACCGGAGAGAGCCAATTCACGTTAATGTGCGCGATCATGTTCTGTGGGAAATAAACCGTCATGAACGCCACGTCTTCCACGCCGTTCAGGTGTCTCTCGCCCGTGGCCACGATGGCTTCCGGCTCTTTCTTGATGAGGTGATCCATGATCGACAGGTCGTGCGGCGCAAGATCCCATACCACGCTGACGTCATGCTGAAACAGTCCCAGGTTGACTCGGAGTGAGTCGTAGTAATAGAGGTCGCCCAGATCGCCGCTCTCCACCAGTTCGTGAATCTTTCGCACCGCGCCCGTGAACAGGAACGTGTGATCCACCATGATGGTGAGCTTCTTCCGCTCCGCCAGCTCGATCAGCTCCTCCGCCTGAGCCGCGCTCGACGTAAATGGCTTCTCGACGAATACATGCTTGCCATTCTCAAGCGCCGCCTTGGTCAGTTCGTAGTGCGTCCACACCGGCGTGATTACCGCGACGGCATCAATCTGCGGCGACCGCAATACTTCGTGCGGGTCTGATGTTGTCCCAAGGGAAGGGTAGGTTTTCCGCACCCTGGCCAATGCCGATGGACTCTTGTCGCAGACCATCTCCACGCGTATGTCGTCCAGACCTTGGAGATTCCTAACGATGTTAGGTCCCCAATATCCGTAACCGATTACACCGACTCGAATCATGTGCACTCTTTCGTCTGCGGAGAAAGATTGCTTGAGAGCATCTAGCGCTTGCAGGGCACTTCCGTCAGGCAGGCTACCGCCATTGGTGCCTTTCGTCGAATTGCCAGGTCTGACTTCAAATTCGTTTCTATACCTTTTAGAATCAACAATTTAAGTGCGGCCAGACGGATTCCAAAGGCTGCTCTACGTAATCGCAATCACTCTGCCACATCATCGAGCGCTCGGTTCTCCGTAACATCCTGCTCAAAATCTCATAACCGATTGAAATTGCAATAGTTAACTAAGAGCCGGAAGAGGCGCAGGTTCAGAGTGAGACCGTGATTTTCCTCTTTACCCTAACCGCGCGGAAAAGTCTTACCACCATTTGACAATAGCATTCCCCTCGGTACTAGGCGGAACAAAGCTCTATCGGCTCTCCCTGGACACCACGTTCTTGAGGGCTCAGAATCGCCTTCCCCCTGTGTGATTCCCGAAGGAAATCGTTGAATTCTGACCACTAGGTTAAGAACTTGGCTACTTTCTTCCGCGCAAGGTCGGGTTAGGCGAGAACATCCGGAAGCGGGAAAGAGCTTCACCGAGGTTTTGGATAAAGGCTTCGGAATTGTAAAGCTCTGCGCTGGTTCGCAGGTTTTCCGGCGAAGCTGTCGGTTCAACCTCGTCCAGTTGAAATTCGCGCGCCACGTCCTCAACAGTCTTTGGTTGAATCGGCCGCTCGTGCTCCACATAGCCGTTAATAAGCGAGTGTTCACAGAGCAGATTGATTACGCGTGGCACCCCGAGCGAATAGAGATGCACTGTATCTATCGCTGCCGGGCTGAAAATCGCTTGACCACCCGCAGCCACACCGGCGATTTTCAGCCGCTCGTGGATATATTCGTGCGTTTCTTCTTTCGTAAGTGGGTTCGTCTTGCATCGAATCATGATGCGCTGGCGCAGTTGCCGCAATTGCGGCAGATTCAGTTTCGCATCGAGCTCCGGCTGGCCGGAAAGCACGATTTGCAGCAGTTTCTCCGTGGCCGTTTCCAGGTTGGTCAGCAAACGAATCTCTTCCAGCACAGGGAACGTGAGGTTCTGCGCTTCGTCGAGAATCAGCACCGCGGTTTCCCCTGCGCGGAATCGCTCCAGGAGCCACTGATTTAGCTTCATGAGCTGCTGGCTCTTGGATCGCGACTCGCAGGGAATATCAAACTCCGCCAGCGCAAAATCGAAAAGTTGCGAGGAGTTCATCCGCGAATTGAACAGAAATGCCGTTTTCGTTTTGCGTTGGTGCAACCAGTCGAGCAGCCTGTTTACCAGAGTCGTCTTGCCGGTCCCCACTTCTCCCGTAAGCGTGATTATCCCTTTCCTCGTCTCGATGCCATACATCAGGCTGGACACGGTTTCTTCAATCTGTTTTGTCAGAAACAGATACCGGGGATCCGGGTTCACGTTGAATGGGTTTTCTTTCAGGCCGTAGAAACTCTTGTACATGATTCCCGTTTTCTTTTCGTCTTCCTGGCGCTTCTGAAAACTCTTATTCCAACTCCTGTGGCTCTTCGGTTCCCAGAGACCCGCTAATATTTAGTCAAGAACTTTGCAACACATTATCGTAGCACTTGTGCCGGTGCGTTCCATTGCAAACTCATTTGGATTTGGTGCGTCACCTGAGTGGTCTGACAACCGGAAGCGCCGCACAGCAAGCCACTGGAAGCCTGGATCTGCGCCTGATACCCGATCGAAAGCCTTGCGCTCGTGGTCAGTGGCCGGTTTAGTCCCGCTCCCGTTAACCAGGAGTTGTAGCTTGGCGACGCCAATCCCTTGATCGTAACGAGCGAGCTGTTCCGCGCAAACCCAACATTCAAGGTTGCGTTCCACATCCGGCTGAGCGGCCGGCTCCAGTTCCCGCTTAATTGATCCGAGTTTGACCCGCTGAACAAGCCGCTACCGCCGCCTATTCCGTGTGCATAGCTCAGTCTCACGGTGCTCAAGCGGAAAGCATAGGACAAGGATGCGACTCCCGAACCTGACATCGTCTGACTGCTGCCGTTCACCGGCACGCGGAAATTCGTTATGTCCGGCCCACCGGCAAGATTGAGAGCTAGGCGCCCCGTAATCCTTCTTGCATACATTAACTGGAAGACATGATCGCCCAGTGCTTGCGGATTGTTCGGAAAATGATAGGCCCTGAACTGATAGAGGGCGCCGATGAAGTCCTTGCGAGTTAATGCGTAGCTGTACCCAACGTTCAGCACTTCCGAATCATTGCTGATGTTTCCAGAGTTGCTGAACCGCAACAGCCCGTACACGCCCGCAACCGTCAGGGATCCTCGCCGGCTCAGGGAATAGCTCAGTTGCGCCGCCGACGCACTGCTGTATCTGGGTCCAATTGCTGTCAAAGCCGACTGCCCAGGCACGAACACTTCTTGGAGCCCAGGCAACGGCACCGCCAAAGCTCCTCCGATTCCAGGCACTGCCACCGACGTGGTGCCCCCAAATCCAAAGGACGTCTGCGGCAAATAAGAATACTCCTCTATAACGAGCGCCTGCCATCTTCGTTGGTCTATCTCAAAAGCTGAAGAAAGCTGATGATACTGGCCCCTTCCCTGGCCGGATTGGCCGGAAAAAAACCCTCCGCCCGTATAGTTGGCACCCACCATCGAGCGGCCCCATGCTTCCAGCAGGCTCACGTTCCCGCTCACGTAATTCGATACCGTCCACGCGGAACCCGTTGTCGAAG
>CAZGBQ010000008.1:0-50322 GCA_964524045.1 uncultured Acidobacteriaceae bacterium | reverse complement strand
CTGCGGGCAGACCGCTAATCGATAGCGACACCGATCCCGCAAATCCTCCCGTCGCGGTGATGTTCTCGGTGTAGCTAGCCGGCGACCCTGCGGTGACGGTCGCCGAGGAGGGAGTCGTCGAGAGCGAGAAGTCCGGGGACGGCGGTCCCGCCGCGCCTTGGAAGGCCGCAAATACCCCATCGGCGGGGGCTGCAGTACTCCAGCTCTCCAATGTTGCGTAGGTTCCCTGGGACGAAACAATCGTGAACTGCATGCCAAGTCTCGCGTTCGAGCCGCCCGCAGGGATCGTATATCCTGGGCCAGCCGTAAACGTGTTGTCCGCTCCCACATTCACTTCGTAGACCAACAGGTCGTTGGCGTTCGCCGTTACCAAATTTCCGCTCGGCAAGCTCGTCGTTGCCGAGTTGTTGCTCGCGGTAACAAAGCCATCGAGTGCTACGACACCGGAAAACTCTTCCACGACAATCGCCTCGCGTCCGGCCTTAGACGCGAAATTGCACGTAATGGTGTTGCCCGCACTGCCCTTCACGTTGGCCGCAAAGAAAAGCGCGCTTTCACGGCCTGTGGAGAACGCATTCGCAATCCTGCTGTAACTATTCCCCGCAGTATCGGTGACCGAGGTGATCGTAATCTGAGCACTCTCCCGGCAAGCCACCACAAGCGCGTCGCCCACATTGTTGACCATATTGGCGACGCTCACGCTCGTCACCGAACCAGGAATGAGATTATTTGCGGCTCGCACAAAGGCGATCGCGGGCGGCGGGCCCGCGCTTTGCACAACCAGCGTCGCCGTGGACGTGTGCGTCAGCGCAGGGCTGGTGCTCGTACCCGTGACAGTAAAAACGTACGAACCGGCCGGCGTGGTCGAGCTAGTGGTGATTGCTAGAGCCGAGGACGACCCAGTGGCTGGATTGGGATTGAAGGTGCCGTTCGCTCCGGCCGGGAGACCGCTAATCGATAGCGACACCGATCCCGCAAATCCTCCCGTCGCGGTGATGTTCTCAGTGTAGCCAGCGGTGGATCCTGGCGTGACCGTCGCCGAGGAAGGCGTCGTCGATAGCGAAAAGTCCGGGGCCCCCGGATTCAACAGTCCGTACACATCGACTTCAGTTGCTGTGCCGACATACACCTTTCCGTTGGCAATAAACGGCACAGCGAATTTGACCGCATTGCCGGCGCGGTCGCGGTTGTTCGCAGCCTGCGAGCTGTTCCAAAACTCATTAGAAATATTTCCGGCGTCGTGTGCGTGCAAGACTGCCGGTCCCGGCGGCGTGCCGAATTGGCTGCTATCAATGGACCAAAGGATACCGTTGGACGTTCCGTTCGCCGAAATACTAGGAGTGGCGCCGGGGTAGCCGTAGAAGGTTATTGAACTGCTCAGGTGGCCCAAATCAAGTAGACCATTGTTCAGTGCAATTCTCTTGAGATTGTCAGTGCTCGCCCACACATAAACGTGATTGTTCCAGTAGGCGGGCGTGCCCCACATCCCGCCCAGCAGATGGGAGCCCGATTCCTGAACAATCTGCGGATCGCTGCTACAACTTGCGCAGTAAGGTTGCGTCTGGGCGGGCGCCTGGGGGTTGCTGGTCAATTGGTCCCGATCCAGTAGATAAACCCGCCCCTCTTTGCTGACGAACACAAGCTCATGCGTGTGAGCTCCGGGCTGATCCGGGAGCAGCAGGACTCCCCCCGAACCAAGGTCCGTATCGTTGTTGGTTAGGGTGCTTTGGTTGAAGGCCGTGAAGTAGTCCATGAGGGACAGGGTTCCATTGCTGAAATTGAGTTTTACGAGGCTCTCGCTCAAATTGGGAGGATTGCCCTGACTGAAGAGGCCGTTTCCCGTCAGAACATATATGTTTCCGAAGCCATCCGCCGCCAGACCCGCCCCACTCATCCAAATGGCGCCTTCGCCGTTAACGCTGCTAGGCGTCGTATTGAAAACGCCTTGCTGCGCGAGGGTCGTTGCATCGTAAGCAAACACCCATCCGCTAAAGGGGCTAAAATCGCAGTTCGAACCAAAGGCAATGAATACGGCTCCATTCATGAGCAGAAGGCCGGGGCGATTGAGGTGATTTAGCGGATTAAATGCTGGTGTGAAGTTTGCCGGTGAATTGATTACAACCGGACTGGATGCAAACTTCTCGTTGCCCGTGCTGATGTCCAAGGCATGAAGGCGCTGATAGGTGGTCAAACCATCGGTGGATTTCGCTTCGACATAGATGGTGCCAGTCGTCAAATCAATCACAGGCGTGCTGGTGATGCCAATTTGAGGCCCTATGACGTCACAGTTCATGATCATGCCTGAGTTCCCTGGCATCTCACCGGTAGTAGCGCCATGCGCCAAATCCACAAGACTCGCCTGCCAAAGCGGCGTGGAGTTTGGGCCGGTATTCGAATCCGCATCGAACGCGTACACGCTGTCGTTCTCGGTAGCGACAATCAGCACGTTATGAGTGCCTCCCGCGATGGAGAGGCCAGGGACATAAAGAGGCTGGGCGTATACCTGTCCGTCTACGGCAACCGAGAATAGCTTTCCGAATTGGCTCACGTTGACGTTGACGAGCGTTAGAGTAGTCTCTTGCGTGTTCTGGCCTGTGCGGAAATTGTCATACTGATACGTAACGATATTCGGTTGACTCGACTGCGCTGCACACGTCATCGTTGCCAACAGAAAGCACAGCCCCGAAAACAAACCGCGGTCCAATGAAGTGCTTCTCTTGCCGGATTTGAGTCTTGAGGGAAACTTTCGAGAATCGGTTTTTGAACCGTGAAGGGAAGGGATTTGCATATTTACCCTCTGGGAGGGGATTCGGGGACGTTGGCCGACACGATAACACTTTCCTAAGAAATTTCAAATCTGCCGCATTTCATAGGTCGCCAGTATCTAGACATAGAAATCCTTCATGATTCGCGCAGCTTGATTGCCACAGATTCCGTCGGATAAACGTCATCGAATCAACGCAAAGGCGGCCCGGCAAACCACCCTTGTGCAACCGTTTTCTACTGTTGCGCAACCTCTTGCCACTTGGACGCGTGAGATCAAGGGAACGGGTCCCAGACTCTGTGGTTTGAAAAGACTCCGGGGTGACGTTGGTTAAGGTTAGTTACCAGAGCCAGAGTCTGTGGTAGTTCTGTTGTGGCCCGGGTCCGGAACGGCTGGCTGATATCCGCGGGCATGGGTTCGATGTCAGGGATTCGCCCGGGTGGGCTGCCGGGTGGTGGGGAAATCAGGGAAAGAAGCGGTCGGCCTTAAAACATAAGAACGGCCGAACGAACTTAGCACAAAGGACACAGCGAGCGCAGAAACCAAGCCTTGGTCAGTTTTCCGATCAGCTGACTACTCTCCCCTGCGTCCCAAGCAGCAGCTTCGACGCGCCACTCCACCGGCAAGCACCGCAATCTTTTGTACGAGCGCACCACTACGGGTCTCCGTGCTCTCATGACAGGACTCTTCTCACGGGTTGGTCAGGTCAATCCGGAAACGTGAGGTAGTACTGCCCAATGAATTGCAGCACACTCTTGTGATTCACCGTTGTGTATTCAAATAGATCGGCGACGGTTGGCGGGTGGCTGCTGCTCGCCGTCCCGTTCGGCGTAATCGTCCAGTTCAAGCACTGCGCGCTTCTCACCGAGTTGCCCGTCGCCGTGACCAATCCGGTCGCAGGCCCCGGCGCCGGCAGGCTTGGCCCCATAACCATTTTGTAGTCGATTCCGCTGTAACCGAAGTCAACAATTATCTTGCAGTTGCCGCTTAAGGATTCGTAACGTTGAAATTGAAGGTCAGATAGAAATCTCCAGAGCCGACGGGACAATGTTTGCACAAGGTTTCCATCCGGGCGACATTTTCAACGACGCCGTTGGCCTGGGTAATCGGAGCGATCGTCCAAGCATTGCACTGGTTCGAAGCATTGACGGACGTGCAGGTGACCTGCGCATTGTTGGTCTCCGGAAACCCGGTGGACGCACCGGGCCCGGAACTCATGGCCAGGTGGTAGTCGTTCCCAGCAAAAGTGAAGCGGACAAACAAGGGGCAGGAAACGGTCTGATTCAACTGGATCGCCGGGAAGCTTCCGGCCAGAGCTTCATGGCATTTGGCAATAATGCGGACAGGGAGGAGCTGCCATGAGAAGAGTTGCGTTGCTCCGCTGCCCGGGACGGGAGCGCGCAAGTCGACAAGGGCGGTGCGCGTGGCAGAGCCGCGGGTGTCCAGGATCCAATCGCGGCTTGGATTGTTGATGGCCCCTTGCAGAATGGACGACACCGCGCTGACGTTGTCGAGGTATTGGCCGTTGCCGTCACCCTCCACGCGGTAGTTGCTGCCCGGGTCGGGCGTCACGCTCCCCGTGACGTTGAGCGTGCTGGTCACCGGAATATCCGGGAAACCGCCTTTGCCGTGTGTGGGAACGCCTGAGCCCTGGGCAAGAATGAGCAACACTGCTGCTGCAAGGACGAACACCGTTCCGAGGCTAAGCCTTTTCATGAGTCCTCCTTCGATGATTTGAGACCTCTGCGCACTGCTTTGGGACACCAGCGGCTAGTGCTTCCAGATATCGACGCGCACGGTGCCACTGGCAGCGGTGGTTGCCGGACCGTTGGGATTGACATTGCACGCCCGAATGGTCACGGAATTAGTGGCATTCACCCAGCCGGAGTAGATGACGTTGCCGACCGCCATCATCGCGTTCGGGATACCAAGCGCCGTGGTGTCGCCGTCACTTGTGCCCGTGAAGGTAAACGTCAGCGAAGAGCATGTGCTTGGTTTCAACGATGGGAAGGAGGCGCTGAAAGTTTGCGAGAGATGTTTGACGATGGGCGCGCCGCCTGCGCCGATAGTCACCGCTCCATTGCCGCCTACGCTGAAGACTTCGACGTTCGAACCAGTGGAACTGTTCAGTCCACTCAGAATTTTTCCACTGTTGTTCGTTACATTGAATGCTCCGGCAGTTCCACCTGATGTGCCAGATACACCTGTGGCGCCAGTTCCCTGTACTCCTATGTACCCGCCGAAACCATATACTCCTGTGTTCGCGCTGCCGTAGACTCCGTAAGTATTACCGAGACCCTCCACTCCAAAATTTCCGTTGCCGATAACACCAATGCTTCCCCCTCCCACACCGTTGCCCCGGATACCTTCACCACTTCCGTTGGCTAAGAAAGAGCCATTGACCGTCTGATTGCCGTTGAAGAGATTTCCGATATCGAGGCGCGCGAAATTGGAGGCGGAGATGCCGCCGAGGGAGACGGCGTTTACTCCAGTTAGGGCGGAGCCGTTGCCGATAAAATTTGTCGCGTTGACGTTGCCGTTGATTGTCTGGTTCCCATTGAAAGCGTTTCCGCCGTTCAGTTGGGAAAATCCAGAGTCATTATCTGAATCGGGGGTAAAGGCCTGGTTCGTCGCAGAAACGCCGTTGTTGTTATAGCTCCTGACGGCATACAAGACACTACCGACAACGCCGATGCCCGACGCAATCGTCCCGGCAGGCATTGCGGCCTGGGTTTTCCAAGTATCGGTCACTGGGTCGTATGCTTCCGTGGTTGTGAGGGCATTGGTACCGTCGGAGCCGCCAACAGCATAGAGGATACCGTTTACCACGCCGACGCCGAGACTAGTCCGCGCCGTAGGCATGGGGGGCTTGGCCCCCCATGTGTTGCTGACTGGGTCGTACGCTTCGAGAGTTGGGAGAACGCCCGACCCATTGGAGCCGCCCACAACATAAATCATGCCGTTTGCCATGCCCACGGCGGCTCCAACGCGCGGCGTTAGCAAAGAAGCCTTGGTTGTCCATGAGTCCGTTACCGGGTCGTACGCTTCAACCACCGAAATATAGTTCGTGCTGCCGTTGTTGAAGAAAGAGCCCCCCACAGCATAGAGGATGCCGTTTACCACCCCGACGCTCACCCCGCTCCGCTGCGTAGGCGGAGGAGTCTTCTCTGTCCAAGTGTTGTTCACCGGGTCGTACGCTAGGAGCGCCATGGAGTAGAAGGTGCCGTTGCGATCACCTACAAAATAGAGGATGCCGTTGATTGCTCCAGCGGCAAGATTGTTGAACCCTTGTTGCGGGGCTCCCTGTTTCGTTGTGCTTGGTACGGAAGCCTTCTCCATCCAAGTGGAACTAATTGGGTCATAAGCTTCGTGATTCAGAATGACACAGCTGCTGGCGCATCCGCCGACGGCATAGAGAACACCATTCACGACGCCAACTGCCGCGCCCCCTCGAGCGATCGGCATGGGAGCCTTGCTAGACCATGTCCCGCCTTGAGCCGACGTTGTCTCAGGGGCAGCTAAAGCCGAGCAAATCGCGATAAGAAGAACCAAGATTCTCGAAATCCTGATCAGCGTAGTCTTGGGCATACGCCTCCTTCGGCGGTGTTCCTTCTGGAAGAAGCGAACCCGCCTCAGCGCAATTAGCTTCTTGAGGGACCTGATTTCACTATTGAGTGATTCCAAGGCCCGAAACATTTCGGTCGTGCCAAGAACGACTTAGATGGGAGGAGGAACGAACTTCATGGTGTGATCAAGAGAACCGCTTCTTACTAGCTCGGTGGCGATAAGGGAGAAAACAGCTAATGCTTTGCCACCCGGAACGCGTAGTCGGCAACGGTCTCAAACACGACTAGCACTGCTTTTTCTTTCCTTGCTTCCCCCCTCAGCGTCTTCAGATCTCTGGTCTCCCCTTGAACTAACGGAATAGGTCTTCCGAGGCAGGCCGGATGATGCTTGCAGCTTTTTCTGACGCAGGCTTGTAACGGTAACCTCGAATGAGTACAACAGGAACGCCTTCGGACTTGCCCATCAGCAGTCCCGCGGCGGCGGCCAACTCGTCAGCGACGGCGAGAATCGTCGCCGTCAGCGGCTTCCCTTCCCTATCTCGTTTGCCGCGCAAGTCGACGAGCACCTGTAAGCCCGCCGCGCCGATGGCCACATTCGTCAATCCCAACCGCCACGGACGCCCAAACGTATCGCTGATGATGACTGCAACACGTTTCCCTGTTCTTTTGCGCAAGTTCGCAGCCAGTTTCTTCGCGGAACGATCCGGATTGCGCGGAAGCAGTGTCACTGCGTCGGAACCCGGGACGTTCGAATGGTCAATACCCGCATTCGCGCACACGAAGCCCTGTTTGGTCTCGACAATCAACACGCGCTCCTCGCGAAGAATACGGCGCGACTCTTTCAGCACAAGCTGCACCACGCGGGCGTCTTTCTTTAGCCTTCGCGCGATCTCCCGCGCCCGCAAGGAAGGCTTTACATCAGCTAACCTGACGACGGCGCCTTCCGCCTTGGAAACAATTTTTTGAGCAACGACGAGAATGTCCCCATCTTCGAAACCTAATCCTGCTTTGCGTGTGGCTCCAATAATCCGCGCGGGCAAGTCATCTCCCTTCCGAATTTCCGGCAGCCCCGGGATTCGAAATAGACGCAGGGACGCGGCCACGGACTCCCGCGCATTTGCGCGCTTGGAAAATTGAGAGCGATGCGTCATCCAGTCAGTTAGAAATACTACGTGAGACGCAGCCTTCTTTCACGCACCAAGCTTTGATCGCGAAAGTTGGATAGCAAAAACGCGCGAGCCCGGCGCAAAACAAGGAACTGTCTTTCACACGAAGCTTTGGCCACGAAAACGCGCGAACCGACGCGACGAACACACTTTACCTGCCGCGCCTGCAGCAACTATGAGCGCGTTTCTGCCGCGCGGAGATCTCCTTCACGCGCAGTTTCCAGGCGTCGCAAACAAAAAATGGACGGGGCGCCGCATCCGCACCCCGTCCAAAGAGCCTGAGATTGAGACGTGTTCCCCTTCACCGCCCGGGAGGCTTGTCCTGTTTGGGAGGCTTGTCCTGCTTTGCCGGTTTCTCTTGCTTGGGTGGCCTGTCCTGTTTCTGATGTTCTTGCTGCTGTTTTTGCTCGAGTTTCTGTTGCTGCTGATCGTGCTTTTGCTCGAGTTGCTGAAGCTGTTGCTGCTGTTTCTGTTCGAGTTGCTGTCGCCTTTGATCAGCCTGCTGCTGTCTTGGGTCTGGCTGCGGCGGTCTTTGGTCTGGCTGCGGCGGTCTTTGATTGGACTGCGGCTGCTCCTTTTGTTGCCGCTGCTGGGCGTCAGCATTTTTTTGTTCGAGCTGCTGGCGTTGCTGCGCCTGCTGTTGCTCGATTCTCTGGCGCTCTTGATCCTGTTTCGCACGCATGTTCTGGAGCTCTTCTTGGTGCTTTTGCTCGAGCTGCGGATTGACAGTTTCAGCCGGACGCGAAGCAGGCGGCCTGTCGTTGTTGCCTCGGGCATTGCCGCGGCCCCGGTCTGCAGGAGCATTGTCTGGCTGGTTCGGTTGCTTATTGATCTGGGCCGGCTGATTCGGCGGGTTTGGCGGATTCTGCTGATTTGGATTTGTCACCTGCGCCGGCCGATTTGGGTTGCCCTGGGGCATAGGCTGTTGATTTGGGTTGGTAACTTGCGCTGGCCGATTCGGATTACCCGGCTGCGCGTTTGGCCTGTTGTCCTGCGTGTTTTGTGGCATACGCTGCTGCGCGGGCGGCGCGATCTTAACGTTCGCGTTTGCATTCGCGCGCGCGTTGGCGGCAGCTTCCTGCTGCGCCTGTCGCAACTCTGACACTGCTGGAGGCCGTCCGCCATTCGCCTGGACAATTTGCTGCTGCTTGACGAATGGCGCTGGAGGTGGCGGCGGAGCCACCTTCGCCACGACTGCCCGGTTCACCACCGCAGGCGGCGGTGTAACCCTCGCCGCGGCGCCCGAGCCCAGGACGCTGCGCTGTTGCGGCGCCACGGTTGGCGTCAATGGAGCCACGGGAGCGGACGCCACTTGCTTCGCATCCACGCGAATCATGTTGTTGTGCACCGACTGTGCGTTAACAAACGTTTGATTTGTAGTCGCCGTCACCGCGTTCGACACCTGCTGGTTCTGATACGTGATGTTCGTTATGTTCGTGGTCTTGTTCACATACACGTTGTTATAGACGTTGGTGACTTGGGTTCGATTGATGATGGTGGTGTTCGTAACGTTGACGCGCTCCACATAGCGCTGGCTGACATGATAAGACGGGCAATAGACGTCACGCGGTCCTAGAGGGAACCACGCTACGCCTCCCCCCCTGCCAAAGCTAGCGACCATTTCCGCGTTCGAGGTGTTGATCCAAACTACCAGAGCCGGGGCGTACACCGGGCGCACATACGCGACGCCCACTACCGCGCGCGGTGGTGACGGCACCCAGCCCCATGCTCCGCCAACGACCACCCAGCGGCCATAGTGGAATGGCGCGAATCCCCACGGCGCATCGTCTACCCAAGTCCAGCCCCACGGGGCGATCCACGCCCAGTGGCCGTAGCGATACGGCGCCCAGCCAACCATCACGGTGTGTGGGAACCACACATTTCCGTATTCGGGCACGGGACGCCAGCCGCCGTACTCATCGAGATCTTCATAGCCGACTACATCGTCGGAAACGTAGCGAGAGGAAACGGAATGATCGACGCGGCGATCGCGCTCGAAGCACCAGCGATCGAAGTCATCATCACTTTCACGAAAGCGTCCGATGTCGGCGTCCAAATAATCAAGGCCATTGAAATAGCCCTCTTCGCGCGAGTGGATCGTGTAGGCGGATCCGCCACCAGTGATTTCTGCCTGGCCATCGCGCACCGCGACAAAAGTGCTGTCGCCTGCTTCGTTCACGTTGATGCGGTAGCTACCCGACCGAAGAATCGAAAAAGCAAGATTAGGAGTGTCTACTTCAAACGTTTCGTCATTATCGAGCCGGCGCACGCGAATGTTCAGCGTGCCTTCGGTGAGACGAAGTTGCGTGGTTTCATCGGTCAAATTAAGGAACGAAAAGCCAGTATGGTCGGAGAGGCGGATCACCGCGGAGCCGAGATGCAATTCGGCGCGCGAGCCGTCATCGGACCAAAGCTTGTCGCCAGTGGTCATGGGGCGATTGACAACCGCGGCAACCCAATCGTCCGTGCCTGCGGGGTTGAAGGAAACGTTTCCCCGCGTGAATGCCAGTCGAGCCACGCGGCTGGGGGGATCATCTTCATCGGCCGCAGCGCGCTGGGGAGTGTAAATGGCCAAGGCCAAAGCGATGCTTAAAAAAGCCATCAATCGGAGCACCTGTTTTCTCATGGCGGATTCTCTCCTGAACAATAGCGGCATGCTTCCCTTGCGCCGCCGCGATTTCACGTCACAGGTCCTTGACTGGGGTTCCTTCCGAGCCTAGCACTTGGAATTTCGGCGCTTTCGCGTGGGCTAATCCCGCTTGTCGAATCAGGAACTAGCACTCGCGAGCGGCTCTAGTACATCTAACACTTGGATGCAAAAAGAGTTGTGGAGGCTGAGTTGCGCGATGCCTGTGGAAACTTGAAGGGAAAGATCGAGGTCGCAAGAGGCGCGCTGTGATCGCTCGATGGCGGTGATCGTGGCGAACGGCGACCTGGAGGCTCCTTTCAGACGGACGGTCGCACACCCGCCAAGAAAAGAAATAGGTGGACATTTTGCCCACATGGGCCTATGAGGGAAGAAGCAATCCAGCCTCATCTCACCTCGGAGGTACTTAGGATGCGAACCAGATCTTTTGCCTTTGCAATTGCAGCCATACTGCTAGTCGCGTTGGCCGCGAGCGTTTCCATCGCCGCAGCCGATGAGCAGTCGGGAACATGGAAGATGAACAGCGCAAAATCAAAATACAGCCCTGGGCCAGCGCCGAAAGAACTCACGGTAAAGATTGAGGCAGACGAAAACCACATCAAGATCAATGCCAACGGGACCAATGGCGATGGAACCCCACTTCATGTGGAGTACGACGCTAAATTTGACGGCAAGGATTATCCCGCAACAGGGTTACCAAATGCCGACTCTGTATCCGTAAAGCGACTCAAAGAGGGCGGAGTTGAATCACAGCAGAAGAAAAGCGGCCAGGTGGTGATGACGATCACCTCGGTCATCTCGAAGGACGGAAAAACGCGGACCTCGACCTGGCACGGCAAGGACGCGCAGGGCGCCGAAGTCCACAACGTAGTGGTCCTCGACAAACAGTAGGTGTCGCACCGACGGTGCTCTTGATTTCTTTGCTTCTTGGCCCAGCCTTGACGGGCTGGGCTAATGCGTGACGCGCCTGCGGCGCTCGATGGAATCCAGAAATTGAAGAGGCCAGCGAAAAGCGGCCCCACCCTTGCACAAAACAAAATCGCAAGGGATGGGCCACCCAGGATTTCCTCGCGGGTCGATGGGCATCCTCGCGACGAAATTTAATTTAAGGACCCGCCGCCCGCTAGACCCTTTGGATACGTCAGTGCAAGTGGGGCTATTTCTTAGCTGCGTTAGCTGCCATGCGAGCGCGGAAGTTTTTTTCCTGCTGAATTTCTTCGTCGCTGAAGGCGGATGCGAAGTCTTCGGGCTCGAAGATCTGGCGAATCTCTACCTCGCCTTCGCTTTCGTTGCAGTTGGGGCATCGCTTGACCCACTCGATGGCCTCTTCGAGAGACTTCACCTGCCAGAACCAGAAGCCGGCGATGAGTTCCTTGCTTTCGGCGAAGGGGCCGTCAATGACGGTGCGGTTCTTGCCGGAGAAGTGGACGCGGGCGCCTTTGGAGGAGGGGTGAAGACCGTCGTAGCCTATCAAAACTCCAGCTTCCAAGAGCTCGTCGTTGAATTTGTTCATGTCGGCCATGAGCTGGGGATCGGGGGGTTCGTTTTCGGTTTCTTTCGTGCCTTTGACGATGACCATGAATCGCATCTTGTTTGTCCTTTCGGGTCGAGTTGGTCTGACGTTCCAGTTCAGAGCTTAATTGCTGCCCTACCGATATGTCGAATGAGAAGGCGCAGGATCGACATGGGTGACGATTTTTTTTTGCGGGGGGGAAGAGTCAAGATGCCGCCCAAGAGTAGGGCCTGCCACCCGCCGTGAAACACAGAAGGCGAACGAACATGAGCCTGGCGATTGATCGAGACCTAGAAACCAAAATCCGCGCCCGGGCAGAGGCCGAGGGGCTGAGTGTCGAGGCTTACCTTCAGCGCCTGGTTCAAGCCGATCAAGACGGAGCTAAGGAAATGGAATCGCTGGCGCTGGAAGGGTTGTACTCAGGCGCACCGATCGAGGCGGGACCGTCTTATTGGCAAGAGAAGCATCGCCTGCTCGACGAACGGCTGCGCAAGACGAACGGCCGGTGAGCAGCGCTTACGTCATTCGTCCCAAGGCTGACCGCGACCTCGATGACCAACCTATTATTTGGCGCGAGAAGCGAATCCCGAAACCGGCCACCGATTTCTCCTTGCCGCTCACGAAACGTTTGGACTGCTGGCCGCAAATCCGAATATAGGATGGCATGCCTGTCTCAAACATCCTGAACTCGCTGAACTGCGAGTCTTTTCGATAACCGGCTTCAAAAAAATGCTCGTGTTCTATCGCCCTCACGCTAGTGGAGTCGAAATCCTCAGAGTTGTGCACGGCTCGCGAAATCTGCGGGCTCTCCTGCGGCGCGAGGGGATTGAATAAGCTAAAGAAAAGAGGAGGCCAGCGAGAAAGCGGCCCCACCGTTCATCCTGCCAAAGCAGCAGGACGGGGCGGAGAGGCACAAGACAATATCGCAAGGATGGCCACGCAGGATCTCCTCGCGGATCGTTGGTCGGCGGAATGGCACTGCCACCCGCCACTCGGTCGAAGGAACCACGCCGTCACCTAATCAGCCGCTCCCGCCCACGCAAGCTGAGGTATCTTCTTTGCCATGATCTGGCGTCTTTTGTTGTCCGTCGTTCTGCTCCCCCTCGTTCCGACGAGACGCGTTGAGGCTCAAGTCGTCGTTGATAGCGGGACAATTTTGCTTTACGAAGAAACAAACACACAGATAATCGTAGTTGCTGACAGTAGAAAGCTTGTCAGAGTCAACGGGAAATCCGCGTTGGCCTGCAAAATACAAAACCTTTCGGACGATATGCTGTTTTTCTATTCCGGGAACTTGTTTGAAGGTGTCGACATAAAAACGAGCAAAGTACTGTTCTCCCAATACGAGACTGCTCGCGAAGCATTCAATTCTGTGAAGAACGAACCACGAACCGAGCGTCGTCTATGGGATACGGCAAACAAGTACGTCGAACTCGTACGGCCGCGGATGGAGAAGCTGTTCCCTGCAATGTCAAGAGCGGATGCCTCAGAAACAATCGGGCTCGCAGGCTTTGCTGGGCTGGACGAATTTAACCATCCGCGAATGCTCCAGGTACGAAACGAGATAGTTGTCCCAAACGATGGTACATCGCCCGTCTATTTGGGATCCCCAAGCGCGACTGAACCGCCGCTTGACAGTCTGATGATGAGCGATCCCTGTTGCCCGCCGTATCGGGAGGTAAGCGAGTTTTTTGGTGGCAAAACCCTACGAGCAAAGCAGGCTATGGCAAAATACAAACTGCTTGCTGCCAAACTTCCTGACTCGAATAAGAAGGCTCATCTGCTGATCGCGGCCGCGGAGGCTGCCCTCAACTGGGACAAAGGCGATCCGCATATCGGGCCGCCTATCGACGCCGTGGTAGTTGAGAGCACCGGAATTCGTTGGGTTAGACGCAAACCGATGTGCGAAGGTCGGCGAACGAAAGAGTAAGGGAGGACTGCATCGGCGGGTGGAGCATAGGCTGGATGGGAAATCCAAGCGAGGGTCCCGCGGTTTTCAGGCCTGCCTGCCGCAGGCGGGGTGCGGGCTTTGAAGTTTCTTCCTCCGCAGCCACACCGCGCGACTTACTTACCCCGAAACGATTCCAGCCCTTTGCCAACTGAGGCCATGGCGCGATTTTGTAGCGCCGCCATCTTGGCGGCGGTTTTGATGGAAGGCAAGAGGTGCCGGCTGGAAGCCGGCGCTACGAAATGGCGCTACGAAATGGCGACGTAAAGTCGCCGCTACAGACAGGGCACGATGAATATCTCTATATTTCTGAGGTACTTACTAATTCCGTAAAATTTTTCTTGACAAAATTCTAAAATATGATATAGTAATTTTCATAGAAAAGTGCGCCCCGACCTTCGTCGGGGCGTTTTTGTTTTGGGGGGATGGATCCCAACGTAAATCTTAGCGCGAAATGTGTAGGGGCGTGCTTTAGCGCGTCCCCTCTTCGTCTCTCCGCCTTGATGTGCAAAGAGCAGTTCTTTCCCACGGCGGAACCCAGACCTTGCTTGTCGGCTTACCCCTCGGCCATTCCACAGTGAAAGAACCAGAGAAAGGATACTCTCGCGGATCAGCCGTCAGTCCTTTTCGCACCGGATTCATCCAGATATACCAGGCCACCGACTCGGAATTCGCCGCGCTGCGCAAGACGTGATCGTAGAACCGGCGCTGCCAGAAACGCCTGGGAAGCTTCTGCCGAAACAGGTAGCCGGTGGACTGTTTCCATCGCGTAACGAATTTTACGACGTCCGAAGTGCTGGTCTTCCCCTCCACAAGGAGATGCACATGATCGGGCATCACGCAGAACGCGTGCACGAGGACCCCCGTCGAATAGGACACCCGTTTTAGCGACTCGACAGCAATCGTGGCTCGATTGGCTTCCTGGAAGATGGGAATTCGCTGCTCGCAACAGATGGTAATGAAATAAATTCTGCGACCAACGTATTCGTGGCGGATAAGACGAATGCCCTTGCGGCCAATAATCGCCATCGGCCGCATAGTAACAACAAATGGGGACGCGCTAAAGCGCGCCCCTACAAAATGACGGGGTTGGAGTGGCTGGCAAATGTCTGCCCTGAAGGTCCTACCCCCGGTCGCCACCCCAATCCCTACTCCACTCTGGATCTGAACATGAACAACAAAAGACTGAACCCTGGAATTGTGTGGAAACAATTTGAAGACTTGGTCGTGCCGCGGCTGCGGCTGTCGGTCACTGACCGCGCGGTTTACTCGCATCTTTTCCGGCACAGCCGCCTGGAAGGAAGGACGCGGGTGCGGTTTTCCCTTCCCTGGCTCGCGCGGGGGATCCGCGTCTCGGTTAGTCCGACGCGGCAGGCAGTGCGGAGGCTGCTGGAGCAGGACGCACTGCGCCTGGTGGAGCGCACCAAGGCGGGGCATGTGGTCGAGGTGCGGTTGCCGGAGGAGATGGGTGGCACACGCCTCGGTGCGGCGATGGCGGAAGGAGCGGGGGTGGGGCACGGAGCGCGCTCAGCTAGCGCGGTCAACCTGGAAGAGACCGATTTTCTGCGGAGTGCAGCGCTACGTGGCGTCATTCATGCGCGGGAGTGTGGGCGCTGCTTTTATTGTTTGCACCGCACGAGCGCGCGGAACCAGTGTCTCGACCATGTGGTGCCGCGTGTTGAGTTTGGAGGCAATTCCTACTGCAACCTCGTTTCGTGCTGCTTGGAATGCAACTCGAAAAAGGGAGAGACGCCAGCCAAGGATTTCCTCCGCGGACTCTTCCGCGAGGACCGGTTGAGCAGCGCGGAACTTACGGGACGACTCCGCGCCCTGGAAGCGCTGGTTGCCGGCAAGTTGCGGCCTCCGTTGGCCACGGGTGACATGGGCTAAGTTGGCGGGTTGAAGGGAAAGCAAGAGAAGAGCCGGCTGGAAGCCGGGCGCTACGAAATGGCGTTAGCGAGCCTGCCTACTGAAAAAGAAAAAGCCCGCCCGGAGAATCCAGGCGGGCTGGAATGGCAAAACCTTGTAGGGGCGCTTTAGCCTGCCTGCTGTAGGCAGGCCCGTCCCAGGTTCGGGTTTAGCCAAGAAGGAAAATCTGCCGTTAGCGATGCGGACGACCGCCACCGCCACCACCGTGAGAGCCACCTCCACCGCTACTGTGCGATCCGCCTCCACCGCCGCTGCTGTGCGATCCCCCTCCGCCGCCGCTATAGCTGCCGCGAGAGCCGCCGCTGTAACTTCCTCCCCCGCGGGAGCCGCCGTAGTTGCCTCCGCCGCTATAACCGCCCCCACCGTAGCTGCGGCTGGGGGGCGCAGAGTAGGAACGCGAGGGCGCAGGATAGCTGCGGCTGGGCGCGGAATAGGTCCGCGGAGCCGGATTGCTGCGCGGGGTGTAAGAAGGCTGCTGACTGTAGCCACCGCGATTTCCACCATAGGACGGGTTGTTGTAATTCGGCCGGTTGCTGTTGCCTCCCCGCTGAGGCGGCTCGTAGGAGCGGCCACCGTTGGAATAACTCGGGCGGTTGCCACCGGAGCTCGGAGCGGAGGACCGCGGCGGAGCTTCACCACCGCCGCCAACGCCGCCACGCGGCTGACTGCCACTACCGGCCCATGGCGGACGATCACTCGAGGTGCGCGGGGAACCCTGAGACGGAGCGTTCGTCGGCCGGTTTGACCCGCCGAATCCTTGTTGCGGACGATCACGCATAGTACCAGGCGAATTCTGCGAAGGCGTGTTCGCCGGGCGGTTGGAACTGCCAAAGCCCTGAGGAGCGCGGCCACGATCGGAAGTGTTGCCTTGCGCTTCCCAAACGCGCGAGTTGTTTCCCGGGCGTTGCGCAGAATTATTGCCCGCTTGGCCGTTCATGGAGCGATTCGAACCGCCCATCGCTGAAGGCGGACGATTGTGCGAAAGCTCTTGTTGCCGCGCGGTCATTACGGAATTAGATTGTGTGCTGCCCGGCCGATTCTCGAAACCCCCGTTCGCTCTCGCCGAGCCGTTGACGGAGGAATTGCCCGGGCGTCCGTTCGCATTCGCTGCACCATTGCCTTCGCTACCCACTCGCCTGCCGGCCATTCCGGGACTATTGAACGTTTGCACGCGAGAGTGCGCTGCAGCAGCGGCTGGATTGGTGCGCGCCATCACCGCACGGCTCTCGATGTTGTTGGATGGGCGTGCCACGTGCGAATTAAAGTTCGCGGCGCCCAGCGAGCTGTGCTGCGTCGGCCGGATGCCGACGGAATTCGAAACTCTCGCATTGTTCAATTGGGACGCAGTGAGATGCTGGCCGCTGCGGTTGATGCGCTCGCCATTGACGAAGGCGCTGTGCGAAGCAGTCGTAACCGCGCGCGCGTTATGCGCGTTCACAAAGTTGACGTTGCGCACGTTCGTGTTGTTCAAAACGTTTACGTTGCGAATGAACGTGTTGTGGACATTGATCACTGTGATGAAGTTACGGCTGCAGCCGAACCATGGAAAGAACGGCTCGCCCCAGCCCAGCGGAAACCAGCCGGCACCGAAGCCAAACCCAAAGCCCCAGCCGCCACCGAAAAAACCGACGAAGGCGGGTCCATAGACAGGAGGACCAAAGAACGGGCCCGGGCACCAGCCCCATGCGCCGCCGATGAAAGCCCAGCGGCCGTAGTGGTAAGGAGCAAAACCCCAAGGCTCATAGCCGACCCAGCTCCAGCCCCAAGGATCAACCCAGTTCCAGGAGCCGTAACCGTAAGGAGCCCAGTCTGGCGGCATATTTGCGGGATACCAGACATGGCCGTACTCGGGCTCGTCGCGCCAAGAGCCGTAATCGTCGAGGTCGTCGTAGCCGGGCATGTCGCGGGAAACGTAATTTCCGGAAGGAGAGCGATCTTCGCGGAGGTCGCGTTCCTGCGCCCAGCGATCGAGGCCATCAGGACCCGGCGCACGGCCGATGTGGTACGTGGGATTCTCTGCGCCTTCGAATTCCGCTTGCTCGCCTGTGCGAACCGGGTAAGACTGCCCGCCAGAGCTGATTTCGCCTTCGCCCCGAATGGCTGTGACGCGCGAGGAATCTCCGGACTCGCTCACGTCAATGCGAAAATCACCGGCTTCTCGGACGGTGAAGGAGAGGTTAGGCGTGTCGACTTCGTAGACGTCGCCTTGGCGAAGTTCGCGAACGCGAAGATTCAGACTGCCTTCGGCGAGGCGAACTTGCGTGATTCCTTCATCAAGATTGAGAAAAGAGATTGCGGTCATGCTGCCGACATGAAAAGTCGCCTGGCCGGCTTGCAATTCGGCGCGAGCATCTTTGTCGACCCAGATTTTGTCACCGATGGTCACGGGGCGATTGCGCGCGGCGCTGCCCCAGTCACCCTGGCCGCCTGGCTGCAGAGAAACCGAGCCGTCCACGACGCTGATGCGGGCGACACGCTTGGGAGGATCGCGATCCTCGTCCGCGCGCGCCTGGGGCGCAACGAAGGTCAAAATTGCGGCAACACACAGCAGAAGTCCAAACTTGCTTCTGCGATTCAAATCGATCGTCTTCATGACGAATCCCCTGTTCTCGGAAGCGACGCTCGAAAATCAGGTGACCTGCTGGAAGGGTCCTTCCGATGGAAGCCTACACCTTCGGGCTCCCAGGCGATAGAACCCTCTGATGGGAAAAAAGTTGCTTTTCTGTGTTAGGCATTCGTCAGTGCAGATTGATGGCGTGGAGTTTTCAGCAACTTCGCCCCTGCCTTATCTTAAGTGTTGATTCTACAAGACTTATGGATAGGTAATCGTCCGGCACCGGTCGGGGACAGCGAAGGGCTTCGTCTCTTGTCGGCTAAACGGGAAACTGGCGAACGCCGGAATGTTGTTGGGCAAAAAGGGCGGACTGGGCGGATGCCTCTCTCTGGGTCGCAAAAGTTACTCAGGCCGACCCCAACGAGGCGGAACTGCTGCTGCGGGCTGAAACCAGACCGGAACTGCCATCGCCTCCGGTTTAGGGGCGGAGCTTCATAACTCTGAGCAAAGTCTGCTGCAGCCTCACGAGTTCTGTCTCGCGGTCATGCTCTTCCCTGGTCCGGTCAGTCAGTGCCTCTTTTAGAAGCATCAAGTTGCGCCGAAACTCTAGTTGAGCCAAAACCAAGCGACTGAGAGCCCTCAGCGCCGCCTCTTGGCCAGGATCAAACTCTCGCGGAGTCCGGTCAATCACGCAGATCGTACCCAGCGCGTAGCCGTCCTCATTGATCAGGGGAGCCCCCGCGTAAAATCGGATGTTTGGTTCGGATACGACCAATGGATTGTTTTGGAATCGTTCGTCGTTCAGAGTATCCGGCACAACAAAAATATCAGGTTGGCGAATGGCTGTATCGCAAAACGCGATTTCACGGGGCGTTTCCGAAATGGAGACTCCCACCTTTGACTTGAACCACTGCCGGTCCTCATCGACAAGTGATATGAGCGCAATCGGAGTGTTGCAAATGAAGGAAGCTAACAGAACCAGGTCGTCAAAGGCCTGTTCTGGCTCCGTGTCGAGGATGGCGTATTTCTGAAGAGACGCAACCCGAGCTGCGTCATTCTTCATCGGAGTGGCAGTTGCCATAGTTGATCCCCCGCATGTCTGCCGTAGATTGTGAGGTCTCGTTTGATGGCCGATCTGTGGGATATAAACGTACACCTCTCCCTACTGAAACGCAAAGCCGCACCCGTCTTCTCGGGGGCAATGGCCCGACAATTCCGAATGAGAATTGGGAATCCCACAAGGCAGAGAAGCTGGACAAAAACTCGGCCACACAGCCTGCAATGAAAGCGCCACGTTTTTCTTCAAAGATCTCATTTCTACGGAGAAACACGAAGTGTTTCTCCTGCAGGAACGTTCTTTTGACATTTCGCTTCCCGCGAATAAAATACAGCTCACCTCCCTGCGGTGGATCGGCCATTTACGGATCGTGAATACGAATGGCTGACGCCAACCGGGTTCAGCAGGGTGTCGGAGTCAGGCCCTCGGTCCCGTAATTCCATAGAGACGAATAATCCAGTACCACTCAAAGTGAGGGAGAAAATACGATGCGCCGGCCATTGTTCTTCGTTGCGACAATGCTATTCTCTGCCAGTCTAGCGCGTGGACAAGCCTCGGTCACCCCAGATCAGGCTGAGCAGATCAAAGCCCTTCTGGCCCGAGTCGAACTGCTCGAGAAGCAAGTTGCAGAGTTAGAGACCACTCGGGTGGCACAGGCTACTACGGTGCCGACGACTGTCGCGAAACCAGCAAGTCCGCCCCTATCAGGCGCACCCTCTGAAAGCGCGCCCGGACAAATGAATGAACACAGAGCGCAGGTAACGCAGGAAGCCGCCCAGCAATTGGAAACGCATTATCCCTCCCTGCAAATTCGCGGCTTTGCGGACGCCGATTTCTCTGCTACGGACGTGAGAGGCACAACCAGTGGTTTTAATCTTGGTCAGTTCGACTTGCACATCGCTTCGGCGCTCTCTCGAAAGATCAGCTATTTCGCGGAAATCACCGTGAACGCTCACCCCGCAGAATACACAATAGAAATGGAACGTTCGTTCATCCGATACGACTACAACGACTATTTCAAGATTTCCTTCGGCAGGTTCCACACTCCCATCGGTTATTGGAACACAGCGTTCCACCATGGCGCGTGGTTGCAGACGACCATTGACCGGCCTTTCTTGGTCAAAGTGGGGGGAACCTTTACTCCAGTCCACTTCGTCGGAGCGTTGGCCGAGGGCAACATTCCTTCTGGAGGGCTCGGACTAGGCTACAACATCGGTCTTGGAAACGGCCGCGGCTCGGTCATCTCGCGTCCCGGCGACGCGGGAGATATCAATAACAATCGCGCGTGGGTCGCGAAGCTGTTTGTCCGGCCCGCGAAAGCTTACGGTCTGGAAGTGGGAGGTTCATTTTACCGGGATAAGATCACACTTCCCACGGGCCTGAACTACCGCGAATGGATCGCGACGGGCTACTTGGTGTGGACCAAAGGCGCTCCGGAATTTCTGGCAGAGTTCGACAATGTCCATCACCTTAATATCGCGACGAATGCCGTAGCCAATAGTGCCGCGATGTATGCCCAGTTCGCTTACCGTCTGCCGTGGTTTGAAAAGTCGGTGAAACCGTATTACCGTTTCGAATATACGCACATGCCCCTGAGTGAAGAGGTGTTCACATATCAGCCGTTGTTGGGATCGATCGTTGGATTGCGGTACGACATTTCGAATTTCGCTGCGTTCAAATCCGAGTACCGTTACTCTGCAAGTCATCCGGCCCAGGGGGGCCATCCGGCAACGCCGACCGTGAACGGAGTGTTCCTACAAACGGCTTTCACTTTTTGAGCGAGTGAATCACATGACGCACAAGCTCAAACACGTAGGAAGTTTTCTTGCGATAACCCTCCTCCTGTTGACGGCCGTTCGCAACTTCAGTTCGGCGCAAGCGCCGCGGGAAAGCGATGTCGCGGTGGTCGTGAACGACGAGACCCCGGTGACTGATTTGAGTCTCAGTGAAGTGCGTAAAGTATTTTTGGGAGAACGGCAGTATTGGAACGCAAAACTGCCCGTAGTGTTGCTGATCCGTGCTCCCGTTGCGCGTGAACGCGATGTGGTTTTGCGCGTGGTTTATCAGATGACGGAAGCGCAGTTCAAGCAATACTGGGTGGCGAAGATTTTCCGCGCGGAAGTTACTTCGCCGCCAAAAATTGTATATTCCAACGACCTGCAATACGAGTTGGTGTCCGCCATGCCGGGAGCGATTGCATTGGTGGATTCGCGAAACATTCATCCTGGGGTCAAAGTTGTGCGCTTGGATGGCATGCTTCCGGGGGACAAGAACTACCCTCTGCGATAGACGGAAAGTCTTTCGCATCGCTGCGGCGCGGCACCGAGATTTAGCCAGCCACTCTAGTGCGTGAGTTTCATGCGTCTGAGGAGTTGTTGGAAACGCGCGTCCGATCGCAAGGGATTAAAAACGGGTTCTACGCCCAACGAAACCAGTTCCGTATCGTGTTCGTCGTAAGCTTCCTGCAGCCACTTGAGGGCTTTCTCTTTTTCGCCCATGCGCATGTGGGTTTCACCTATGCTATAGGAAGAAACGTGGCCATGTTTGGAGACTTCCGTCAAACCATCGAGCCAGCTTTGGAGAACGCCCCGATAGCCGGACTTGGAGAAGTCGCCTTCGACAGAAGCCGCTAGTTCTGAGCCTCCGAATAGGGACAGCATTTTTTCTCTTTCTGCTACCGCTTCCTTATGTTTGCCCATCTGCGAGTAGACCCCCTCCAAGAGACGCCGGGCAGGGGCAAATTTCGGGTCGATATCCAGTACTTTTCGCAATTGCTCGATCGCTTGATCGTTCTCTCCCGCGAGATACAGTTGCCACCCAATCGTCGTATTGATGAGCCGGGAGAGTGGATCAATTTCCTGGGCCTTCCGTGTTTCCCGCAACCCTTGTTCGAACTGGCCCATATTGCTGAGGTACTCCCCAAACCAGTGATGGGCATTTGCCGAGTTAGGATTCAATTCGATGGCTCTGTGAAACTCCTGTTCGGCGCCCGGCCAGTCCCACTCAAAATGTTCCCTGACGAGTCCAAGGGATGTGTGTGCTTCAGCAAGCGTGTTGTCGATATCCAGCGCCTGCATCGCTGCAGTCTTCGCCTTTGGCCAGGCTTCGGAGGACGCCAAGTAGCCGTAGTCGCCCATAAGGCTGTAAGTGTCAGCAAGGCCCGCATAAGCCAGCGCGTACCTCGGATCTTTCTGAACTGCCTGTGTGAAATAGTCCGATGCGGTCTTGAAATCCCCGGCCGCCCCCTTGTTCCAATAAAAAAGTCCTTGCAAGTAGAGTTGGTAGGCCTCCGCATTTTCGGTCGGGCGTTTGGAGAGCAACTTCTTCTCTTCGCCTACCAGCGCGGGACGCAGCCGGCCATAAATATCCGCAGCAATCTCGCGCTGAACCGAGATCAAGTTGGACAGCTTGCGGTTGTACTGTTCTCCCCAGATTTGTCTGCTGTTCTGCACGTCTTCCAGGTTCACGCTGATCATCAGCTCGTCACCGGTTTGAATGAGCCTCCCAGTCAGAATGGCCTGGACATGCAGTTCACGCCCCACTCTTTGCGGGTCGGTTGGCTGTCCCTTATAACGAAAGACTGTGTTCCGCGACATGACCGCAAAGTTTGGGAGCTGCGAAAGACTGTCAATCAGGCTCTCCGTGATGCCGTCGCTGAGGTATTCGGTTTTCGGATCATTGCTCACGTTGATAAAGGGCAAAACCGCAACCGATTCGATTCGTGAAGAGGTGGAAGCGCGGAAGATGAGGTCACGCACTCCGCCTGCATTTAGTCCGAACAGCAGCAACAACACTGCGACCGCGCCCACCCAGACGAAATGCGGCCAGTGACGTCGGATGCTGCGGGCCGGGACTTCGCGGCTGGTCGAGGAGATAGAGCTGCTGGAATCTTTCTCACGTTTGAGCCGCTGGAGCTCCGCCCGCAGATCGGAGGCATGCTGATAGCGCAGGTTGCGGTCCTTCTCGAGTGCCCTGCCGATGATGCGTTCCAGCTCGGCGGGGATCTCCGTGTTCAATCGCACCATCTCCACCGGAATCTTGTGCAGAATGGCGTCAAAAATCGCCCCGGAACTATCTCCCTTGAAGGGGAGGAATCCGGTGGCCATTTCATACAGCACGACGCCAAACGAAAATAGGTCCGTACGCGAGTCCAGAGTCCTGCCGAGAACCTGCTCCGGCGACATATAGGAGACTGTTCCAAGGGCGCCCCCCGGGCTGGTCAAGTCCGCCGAGTCTGACCCCCCTGTGGCCACCGTAGCCGCCCCGCCAATCCCACTCCCGACCATCTTGCCGCGAACCATTTTTGCGAGGCCGAAATCGAGAATCTTCACGTGGCCCCGCTTGGTAATGAAGATGTTTGCTGGTTTGATGTCGCGATGAACAATTCCCTCGCTGTGAGCTGCGTCCAGCGCGTCGGCAACTTCAATCGCAATCTCCAGGATGCGATCCAGCTTCATTGTCTGGCCCATAATGACGTGTTTCAGGGTTTGCCCATCCAGGCATTCCATAGCGATGAATGCTCTGCGGTCTTCCTCGCCGATGTCGTACACCGTGCAGATATTGGGATGGTTTAGCGAAGATGCGGCCTGGGCTTCGCGCTGGAAGCGGGCCAAGGCTGGGGCGTCCGCGGAAACGTGTTCAGGAAGGAATTTGAGAGCTACGTAGCGGCGAAGTCGCGTGTCCTCCGCCTTAAAAACCACACCCATTCCCCCTCCACCGAGCTTTTCGGTAATCCGGTAGTGGGAGACGGTTCTTCCGACCAGGGAATCGGAGCCCTGCATTTGGCGCCCATCTTAGGTTCTACTCAACAGCAAGTCAACGATTGCGAGGATTGGTGAGTACACAAGTTCGCAAACCGGGGAGGACTTGCGGATGGTTCGCTAACCGGAAACTGACACATTACCGGCATCCTTTGGATTCAGCCCCAATGTGGTTTCGGCCAAACAATCAGCGCAGGGCGGTGAAAAGGGCTTGTTTCCAGCGGGCGATATCGATGGTCCAGACGACGCGGGCCATGGCGCCCTTCAGCACGGGAGCCCAAATGGCTTTGTTGCGGTCGTTCCCTGCAACGTGCAGGCGATCGACAACGGTCATTCCTCTGGTTAATTCGCTGGCGGTTTCGACGTCGACGTAATTTTCTGTTTGCTCCGTGATGATGGTGGGATCCAGCGCGATGGACATTGCCACGGGGTCGGGCAAAGAAATCCCGTGCTCGCCGGTTTGCTCGAAGTAGGCTTCCTGAGCGCGGCTGTTGCACTCGATGGCAAACTTCGCAAGCGGAGTGTCCAGACTTAGCACGCGCTCGATGTCGTTCAGGTTCAGCACAGCTTCGCCGCGGCAAAGATGCCAACCGACTAACTCCACAGGCACCCTGCTACGCATCACAATGCGCGCGGCCTCGGGGTCACACCAGATGTTGTATTCGGCTGCCGGAGTGACGTTGCCTTCGCAGCACGGCGCGCCTCCCATGATTACGCAGCGACCGACTTTGGTGGAGATTTCCGGTTTCCGTTGCAGAGCCAACGCGATGTTGGTCAAGGGGCCTAGGGTGACTAACGTCAATCCAGGGTTTGCGTCGATTGTCGCAAGGATGGCGTCGACGGCACCCTGTTTTTCCGGCGCGCGGCGCGGGAGCGGATAGTTGTGGTCGCCCAAACCGTCGCGCCCGTGAAACCAGTGGGCGCTTTGGTGCTCACGCTGAAGGGGTTTCTCTGATCCGATAAAAACGGGAACATCTGCCCCACAGAGTTCGGCGGTATATAAGGCGTTTCGCGCGGCCTGCTTCGCGGACACATTGCCCGCAACGATGGTGAGCGCGAGCACGCGAATGTTCGGCGAACGCAGGGCCATGATCAGAGCAACGGCATCGTCGGATGCTGTGTCGGTGTCGATGAGAAAGGAGGGTTTCACGCGGCGTAGAATAACACTTACTCAGTTGGTTCCAGAAATCGAGGCGGAAGCAAGCTTCGGCGCAAAAAGCGGCAGCCCTTCGACCCGCTCAGGACAAACAAGCCGCTGCCGACCGCTGTAAGGGAAAATGAAGAGAGATTTCTCACTCCGCTGCGCTCCGTTCGAAATGACGGATTTTGGCTTTCGGGCTCCGGTTGCGCATGGCGCGGCATAGCAGAGGACGCGCAAGAATGGGTCTGTGTGGGAACGTCAGAAACACTTCCCCAGGGGCTAAAGCCCATTGATATTGTTCACTTTAATGTCGGACCTAAAGGTCCGACCTCCAATTGCCACACAAAATGGGTGTCCCACCAATGACAGATGCTTCCAAACGAAAAGTTTGGTATCTTCTGCAACGCTGGATTTGTCCCCGCCGGAGAAGGCCATGAACATAACACTGCTAATCAACGGAAAAAAGTATAGCAACGACGTGGAGCCACGGCTTCTTTTGATTCATTATTTGCGCGAAACCCTGGGGTTGACGGGCACGCACATGGGCTGCGAGACGTCGCTCTGTGGCGCGTGCACCGTGGAGCTGAACGGCAAGGCCATCAAGAGCTGCACGATGTTCGCGGTGCAAGCGAATGGGGCTGACATCGTGACTGTGGAGGGCCTGGCCAGCGATGGGAAGCTCGACCGCATGCAGGAAGCGTTCTGGAACGAGCACGGACTACAATGCGGATTCTGCACGCCGGGAATGATCATGGCGTCCAAACAGATTCTGGAACGCAATCCGTCTCCTACTGAGGACGAAATTCGTCATGGACTCGAAGGCAACGTCTGCCGGTGCACCGGATATCAGCACATTGTCAACGCAGTGAAAACCGCGGCAGCCGGCGCGGGGAGGTAGGAGGCGACCATGGCCACAGCTACAAAGACCGAGACGTTTGTTGGCAAGCGCGTTCGCCGCCGCGAAGACCCGCGACTCATCACCGGCACGGCTACGTATGTCGAAGACATCCAGATGCCGGGGATGCATTATGCAGTGATTCTGCGCAGCCCGCACGCCGCGGCGAAGATTCGGTCGATTGACACTAAGGCAGCTAGTGATGCGCCCGGCGTTGTCTGCATTTTTACGGGCAAGGACACGAAGAATGTGGGAATCGTGCCCTGCGCCGCTAGCTTCCCCGACCTGCGCGTGCCGCAGCATCGCATCCTGGCGACGGACCGCGTCTACTTTGTCGGCCACCCTGTCGCGGTGGTCGTTGCCAGGGACCGTTACTTGGCAAGAGACGCCGCCGATCTGATCGAGGTGGACTACGAAGTTCAGCCTGCGGTGGCCGATCCGGAAAAGGCTTTGGAAAAGGGCGCGCCCGCAGTGCATCCGGAGTGGCCCGGCAACGTGGCATTCACCTATCACCAAGACGGCGGGGACGTGGACAAGGCGTTTGCGGAAGCCGACGTCGTAGTCAAACAGCGCCTCATCAGCCAGCGATTGGTGCCCATGGCTATGGAAACGCGCGGAGTAGTGGCGGAGTGGCGCAACGCGGACCGCCAGCTCAATCTTTATACCTCGACGCAAATCCCGCACCTGGTGCGCACGCTGGTCGCGGGAATGCTTGGCCTGGAAGAAAACCGCATGCGGGTAATCGCGCCGGAGGTGGGCGGCGGCTTCGGGAGCAAGCTGAACGTGTACGCCGAAGAAGCTTTGATGGGTTTCGTGTCGATGAAGATTCAAAAGCCTGTCAAGTGGATCGAATCGCGGCGCGAGAATTTCACGTGCACGATTCACGGGCGCGGGCACGTGGATTTCTATGAGATAGCGGCCAAGCGCGATGGCACGATTCTGGGCATCAAGCTCAAGCTCATTCAGGATCTTGGCGCGTATCACCAGTTGCTGGGGCCGGTCATCCCGACACTCAGCGTGCTGATGATGCCGGGCCTCTACAACACGGCAAACATCCGCGCGGACATCATCGGCGTATTTACGAATTGCACACCGACTGACGCGTATCGCGGCGCGGGGCGCCCGGAAGCGACACATGGCATCGAGCGCATGGTCGATATGCTCGCGGCTGAATTGAAGATTGATCCAGCCGAAATTCGCCTGAAGAATTTTGTTCCCAGCGACAAATTCCCCTACGCCACGGCCACAGGATTGATGTACGACTCCGGCGATTACGCCGCGCCGCTCAAGAAAGCGCTCGATCTAGTGGACTATCACAGATTGCGCCAGGAACAAGTGGAGGCTCGAAAGCAAGGCAAGTGGATGGGCATCGGCATTTCGACTTATGGCGAGATTTGCGCCATCGGGCCTTCTCCCGCGACCGCCGCGGGCGGATGGGAAAGCGCCACGGTAAAGATCGAGCCGAGCGGCAAAGTCACGATCATGACCGGGGCATGTCCGCACGGGCAAGGCGAGGAAACCACGTTCGCGCAGATTGCTGCGGACGAATTGGGCGTCGGGCTCGATGACGTGCTGGTGATTCGCGGCGATACGGCAATCGTGCAATACGGCATCGGAACGTTTGGGAGCCGCGCGACAGCGGTTGGGGGCTCGGCGCTTTACTACGCGCTGCAGGACCTCAAAGCGAAGGTCAAGAAATTCGGCGCAATGCTGCTGGAGTCGAAAGACGTCACGCTAAGCGGCGGGCACGTGGTGTGCAACAAGACTGGCAAATCGACGTCGCTGCAAGAAGTCGCTGGGGCGTGTTACAAGGCGCATAGGCTGCCTCCGAACACGGAGCCGGGACTGGTGGCGACGCGCTTCTGGGAGCCGCCGAATTTTACGTTCCCGTTTGGCGCGCACATCGTGATCACAGACATCGATGGCGAAACCGGGCAAATCAAGATTCGCCGCTACGTCTGCGTGGACGATTGCGGCAACATCCTGAATCCGTTGATTGTCGATGGCCAAGTGCACGGCGGCGTAGCACAAGGGCTCGGGCAAGCGCTGTGGGAGCAAGCCGTTTACGACGACAACGGACAGCTCATCACCGGCGAATTGATGGATTATGCCGTGCCGCGCGCGCACCTGATGCCGTGGATCGAAAGCCACCACACTTGTACGCCTTCGCCCGTGAATCCGCTGGGCGTCAAGGGCGTTGGCGAGGCCGGCACGATTGGCTGTACGCCGGCGGTGGTCAATTCCGTGGTGGACGCGCTTTCGCCGCTGGGAGTACGGCACATCGACATGCCGCTGACGCCAGAAAAAATCTGGAAAGTGCTCGCTGAAAAGAACTGAGAGGAGCGGCCCGGCTCAGTTGAAGGCGGCCCCTACAACGAAGAAAAAGGAGCAACGACATGATCGCGCAAAAATTTGAGTACACCGCTCCCAAATCGCTCGACGAAGCGCTGCACTTGCTCGCCAGCGGAGCAAAACCGCTCGCCGGAGGCATGAGCCTGATCCCCATGATGAAGCTGCGGCTCGCTGCGCCCGAACATCTCGTGGATTTGCGGGCACTCAAGGACCTAAATTACATCCGCGAAGCGGGAGGCGAACTACACATTGGCGCGACAGCGTCGCACTATGATGTCGAGAGCTCGCCGCTGCTGCGGCAGAAATGTCCGCTGCTTACGGAGACCGCGGCAGCAATTGGCGACGTGCAGGTGCGGAACATGGGAACGATCGGCGGCAGCGTGGCGCACGCAGATCCGGCGGCCGATTATCCCGCCGCGCTGCAAGCGCTCGAGGCGAAATTCGTTCTCCAGGGCGCAAAATCCGAGCGAACGGTGAGCGCTGCTGACTTTTTTGTCGACACCTTCAGCACCGCGCTTGAACCTGGCGAAATCCTCCGCGAAGTGATTGTGCCCATCGACGACGCGCGCACCGGCACGAGTTACCAGAAAGTGCCTCAGCTCGCCAGCGGTTTTGCGATTGTCGGCGTCGCCGCGCGCGTACGCCAAAATGCAGGGAAGATTTCCTTCGTGCGGCTCGGCGTTACCGGACTTTCGAATCGCGCCTATCGCGCTTCAGCGGCGGAAAAGGCTCTGGAAGATAAATCTGGCTCACCGGCTGAGATTCAAGCCGCCGCAGCACTCGTGGCGCAGGGGGTGGACGCGAACTCCGACCTGCACGCTTCCGCCGATTACCGGCGGCATCTCGCGGTGGTTCACGCGATACGCGCGCTCAAGACGGCACTCTCGAGAATTGTGTGATCCTTACATCTTGTTGAAATGCCTATCGGTGTTATTTCGAAGAGAGATTCCTCGTCGCTTCGCCCGCCGCAGGCGCGCTTCGCTCCTCGGAATGACAGTGAGTTGCTAAGTCTTGCCACCCAGACCATCGACCATTTCGGTGAGCTTGGTATCGTGAGCACCAAATGAGGATTTCAGGCTCGTATACTTTGCCTGTCACGCCTGAGCGCGCTTATCAAATCCTTCAAGACCCCACGATTCTCGCGCAGGCCATGCCCGGCTGTGAAAGCCTGGAACAAATCGGTCCCGACGAATACCGCATGAAAATGAAAGTGCTTCTCGCTGCACTGTCGGGCGCATTCGAAGGCAAAGTGCGCATCACGGATCAGGCGCCGCCTTCGAGCTTTCGTCTGATCGTGGAAGGCTCCAGCAGGATCGGCTTTATGAAGGGCGACGGCCTGTTGAAACTCTCACCTGCAGGCGCAAGCTCGGCTGATTCAGGCTCCTCGACCGTCATTTCTTACGAAGGCGACGCGCAGGTGGGCGGCACGCTGGCCGCCGTGGGCCAGCGACTCATCGACGGCACCGCCAAAATGATGATCAAGAAATTCTTCGACAAGCTCGCTTCCCTCGCCCACTAAGACAAGAGGCGCTGGTATATTAAAGCTTGTGCTTTCCTGATTATGTAGATGAGCAGAATTCCGCGTCCGTGGTTGCTGCCTGTGAGGCCAATTACTTTGCTGCGATTCTCATGGCGTCCGACTTTGCTCGTGACGCTGAGCTTAAGCGGCTGCGGCGGAGGTTCATATGGGCCTGCGCCACCGCCGCCGGGCGGCGGAACGGTGCAGATGGTAGAAACGACCGGGGACCAGAGTCTTCTGTTGACCGCGCAACTCGGCCCGAGCTGGCACATGGGAAATGGCACAAACAATCTGAAGATTACCGTGAACGAAGCGGCCACTTTTCAACCAATGGACGGCTTTGGCGCTTCGCTAACCGACTCTTCGGCGTCGCTCATCTGGAATCGGCTTACGCCTGCGCAACAGGCCATGCTGATGCAGCAGCTCTTTAGTCCTTCCGCGGGAATCGGCATCAGCTTCCTTCGGCAACCCATGGGGGCTTCGGACTTCTCCGCAAGCGGGAACTATAGCTACGACGATGTGCCTGCCGGGCAAACTGATACCACTCTGGCGCACTTCTCGATTGCGCACGATACGCCCTACATCATTCCGCTTCTGAAGCAGGCGCTGAGCGTCAACGCCGCTCTCAAGGTCGTGGCCTTGCCGTGGAGCCCGCCCGCCTGGATGAAGACCACCGGAACGATGAATGGCGGCAACATCAATCCAGCATATTACTCAAGCTTGGCGCAGTATTTCGTTTTGTTTGTGCAAGGCTACCAGCAGCAAGGTATCCCGATCTACGGGGTTTCGCCGCAGAATGAGCCACTGAATTCAACAACAAACTATCCCTCGGCCTATTTCGCGGCGACAGACGAGACCACGTTCATCGCAAATGCTCTCGGACCGGCGCTGCAAGGAGCAGGGCTTTCGAGCGTCAAGATTTTCGCCTACGAGCATAACTGGGATCACCCAGAATATGCGCAAGCGGTCTTGGGCAGTAGCGCCGGGAGTTTGGTGGCAGGCAGTTCGTTCCATTGTTATGCAGGGGACGAGAGCGCGCAAGCTTCGGTTGAGGCGGCGTATCCCGCAAAGAGCATTTGGTTCACGGAATGCTCGGGAACCGTGGGATCGAGTTTCGCCGGAGACTTGGTTTGGAACGCGCATCATTTGTTGATTGGAGCCACGCGCAACTGGGCGCGCAGCGTTTCGCTGTGGAATCTTGCCCTGGATCAGAACTCCAGCCCGACCAACGGTGGTTGCGCGAATTGCCGGGGTGTCGTGACCATCGATACCAGCGTTTCACCAGCCAAGATCAGCTTCAATGTCGAGTATTACGTGCTCGGCCACGTAGGGAAGTTTGTCGCGCCTGGGGCGACGCGCATTGACTCCAACACTTTCGGGATGGGGGGCATCGAAGACGTGGCGTTCCGCAATCCCGAAGGCTCGAAGGTCTTGCTGGTTCTGAACTCAGGCCAGAGCGCGGCCAGCTTCAGCGTCCAGTGGAATGGCCAGGCATTTGAAAGCTCCCTCCCTGGAGGAGCACTGGCAACGTTCTCCTGGAAGTGAATTTGAAGTGGACGCGAAAAGTTGGCTTTTGATGTTAGTCCATGGCGGGGACCGTGGAGCGTTCGGCGCGGCGGCCGTGCAGATAGCGGCATGGCGATGTTCTGGAAGATTGTCACCGCTAGGATCGCACGACGCGGACTCTAGAACAATTTTTGTATCAACGCTTCCTAGCCGCTCCTAAAGTCGCTGGTAAGTAAAATTTGCGCGCGCTCTGGAAAGTGTAGAGTACTGGAACTCATGCTTCTGGGCTTCAAGCCTCCTCTGTCCGCCAGCCTACGCGGACGCTCTAGATAGTTGAAACGCCAATAGATAACTGCGTTCTCCAAATCTTTTTCTTGTTTGGACGGTGAGTTGCGTTTGTCAAGCTGGGACGAATCGACAACGCAGGAATTCGCCCGACGAAGAGTCATGGTGTTTCCCGGAGTGCAAAAACTACTTCCGAGGAGGTACTTCTAGATGATGTACAAGAGCTGCGTAGCGTTCACGCTAACGAGTTTACTGACGATGGGACTGTTTGCCTTCGCGAAGAGTGCAGACAACGCAAAAGATGAAGAGGATCGCCTGCAAAATTCCGGCAAAGTGATGCAGGAGATCCTTGGCGTTCGCGACGACATTCCCCAGAACCTACTCGACAAGGCGCGCTGTGTGATCGTGATGCCATCCGTCCTCAAGGCCGCATTCCTGGTAGGAGGAAGTTATGGCCGCGGAGCAATGGTTTGTCGAAGCGGCAAGGACTTCACCGGAGAGTGGGGAGCGCCGGCGATGTATGCGCTCGAAGGCGGCAGCGTGGGCTTGCAAATTGGCGGAGAAGCGACGGACTTCATTTTCCTGGTCATGAACGACCGCGGTGCAAGCAGCCTATTGCACAGCAAAGTGAAGCTGGGGGCCGATGTATCTGCGGCGGCGGGACCGAAAGGACGCGACGCCGCTGCCGGCACCGACGCCTATATGCGAGCCGAAATGCTTAGCTATTCGCGCGCGAGAGGCATTTTTGCCGGTGTGTCCCTGGAAGGTTCGACGCTACGTCCGGACGACATAGCTAATCGCAAGCTGTACGGAAAGGACCAGAACGCGGAGAGGATCATCACTGCCGGGGAAGTTTCTGCACCCGCCGCGGCTCACGACCTTGTCGCGACTCTGCAAAAGGATTCTCCTCAACTCAAGCGCTAGATCCGGAAAGGCGGTTAACATGGCGGACGCTGCAAACCTATGGCAATTGCGCGCAGATTGCCTCCGTTCCTTCGGCACGTACTTCTCCGAAGCCCGTGAAGGACAAGTCGGCGTAACTGCCTTGGCGGGCCAGGACTATCGCTTGCCGCGCTCCAAAACGCTGAAGGGGACGTCCTGGGGCGGCGGGCCTTCGGACACATCATGCGAAGACGGGGAGCCCGAACGCACGGCCAGGAATGCTGCGTAGTTGAGGCAGGATACGAAACATTCGAGAGGTCTTGCTGTTAATCCAGCGCGGGGACGGCGGAGCGTTCGGCGCGGCGGCGGTGCAAGTACCGCATGGCGATGTTCAGGAAAATGTCGCCGCATGGCGTTTCGATACAAATCACCAGCGCTTCGGTATCGGTAGTACCCGCCAGACCCGCTTCGTTCATGTGCACTTCCGGCGGAAATACTTTGAAGTGAAAGCCCTGGTCATTGAGCAGGGTGACGGAATTTCCGATGACCATGTTGGCCAGCTCGCAAACCGTTTCGCGCACCAATTGCTCGCTGGCTTCCATTTCGGCTCCCGCAAGCACGCTGGCGACTTTCACGGCCACTTCCGGCGAAAGATCGAGGATCACGCGGCCTTCAATGTCGCCCCTGATGGTAATCAGCGCGGCGACGCCTTTGCGGCGGTAGGCGTTCTCGTCCATTTCGACGTCGACAATCTTCGTTGGCGCTTGCAGCGACTCGGCGAAAACCGCGTCCGCTGCGTTGATGAACGGCTGGATCAGTTCCATTCTCATGATTGGCGCTCCCCGGCCATGGCTACTGGGACGGCCGTGGTGGCGTTGGGATCGTCGCTCAGCACATAGCGAAGAATTTCGTACAGCACTTCCGGCTTCACCGGCTTCTGCACGAAGTGCTTCGCGCCCTTTTGCAGCGCCGCCAGGATATTTTCCTGGTAACCCACGGACGACACCATGACGATGCGCGCGTCGGCGTGCTGGCGCACGATGCGCTCGACCGCTTCGATGCCTTCCATCTGCGGCATGGTGATGTCCATGAGCACGATGTCCGGCTTGATGCGGTTGTACTCCGCGATGGCCGTCAGCCCGTCGCCGGCTTCTCCAGCCAGCTCGCCGCCGAACATCTCGATCATTTTGATGAGGTTCTTGCGGGCGAAAACGGAATCGTCCACTACCAGGTAGCGGACCGGTTGATTGTCTTTTCTCAGCAGAGCGGCGAACTGTTTCATGGCCTTCTCCTTATCCCCGCGCGCGTTTTAAGAGCGATGGGATGTTGCAGGTATCCTTTCGTGCGTTTCGTTCTTCTCCGTTTTTTCGATCCTGTCTTCTTTCTCAGCTTTCTCCCCAAGATCCTTGTCGGCGCCATAGTGATGCACCAGGAAGGGCCCGAGCCCATCCAACGGAATAATTTTGTTTGCGTATCCTTTGAGGATCGCGGCGCGGGGCATCCCACTGACAACGCAGGTATCTTCGCTTTGCGCAATGGTCATGCCGCCGGCTGCCTTGATAGCGCCGAGCCCTTCGGCGCCGTCGTCCCCCATGCCGGTCATGAGGAGTCCGACGGCAGTGAGACCAAATTCCTGAGCGACGGAGTGAAAGAGCACGTCCGCGGAGGGACGGTGGCCGTTGACAGGAGGGCCATCAGAGAGCATGACCACATCGCCGCGCGGCATGCGGCGCACCATGATGTGGCGATTGCCCGGACAGATGAGAACGCGGCCCGCGAGAAGAAGATCGCCCGACCGCGCTTCGTGGACTTCGAGCGGGCAGCATTCGTCGAGACGCTTGGCGAACATTTCGGTGAAGCCCTCGGGCATGTGCTGGACGACGAGAATGGTAGAAAGAAAATCGGCGGGAATCTGCGACAGCACGTACTGCAGCGCGTTAGGCCCGCCCGTAGAAATTCCGATGGCGATGACGCGGCGCGGCGGGAGCGCAGGACGATTCCCTTTTTTGTGAGCTGGCACTTCCTCAACAATCGCAACAGGTGGAAGTTTTCGTTTCGCGGCGCGTTTGGCGACTTTGATTTTTGCGATGAGCTGGTCGGCGATTGCTTCGAGATGCCCGATGGCGGCGTCTTTTGGTTTTTGGAGAAAATCAACAGCGCCGAGCGCGAGCGCCTTTAGCGTGGCGTAACCACCTTCTTTCGAATGGGTGCTAAAAAGAATGATGGGCAGCGGCGCGCGCTTCATGATCAGCCGCAGCATCTCCACGCCGTCCATGCGGGGCATCTCAAGATCCAAAGTGACGACATCCGGCTGAAGCTCTTCGATTTTCTTCAGCGCGAAGGCGCCGTCCATGGCCGTGCCGACGACTTCAATCGACGAGTCGCGGGCAAGAATCGCCGGAATCAGCTTCCGCATGAGAGCGGAATCATCGACGACGAGGACGCGAATGCGCTCGCTCATGCGATCGCTCCCAGAGGCGCAGTGCGATTGAGGCGCGAGAGAATTGCTGGAACATTTAGGATCAGCACGACCGTTCCATCGCCGAGGATGGAGGCGCCGCTCACCAGGTCGCTCGCGACAATTTCGCCGGGAAGAGCCTTAATGACTAATTCTTCTTCGCCGACGAGGCTATCGACCACGAGGCCGAAGCGCTTTTCGGACGCTCCGATTACGATGACAAAGCTCTTCTTCTTCGCGGGCTGCGACTCGACACTGCGCAAGCGGCTGAGATGATCCAGGCGCACCAGCGTGAGGATCTGCTCGCGCAGGCGCAGCACTTCGCGCTGGTCCACTTTGTGAATCTCGTTGCCCGAGATGCGGGTGATTTCGACGACCGAGGAGAGAGGCACGGCAAAAAGGCGGCCGCCAACGCGGAACAGCAGGGTTTGAATGCTGGCGAGCGTCAGAGGCACGCGAAGCTGAAACGTCGTGCCGCGTCCCTTTCGCGAACTGACCTGAATCGTTCCTTTGAGCCGGTCCATGACCGTTCGAACGACATCCATGCCGATGCCGCGGCCGGACACTTCAGTGACTTCCGCGGCGGTGCTGAAGCCGGACTCAAAAATCAAGTTTAGAGCGTCCTGCTCGCTGAGGCGCTGTGCTTCTTCGAGCCTGAGAATGCCTTTTTCGACGGCATGCGCGCGAACAGCCTCCAGATCGATGCCGCGGCCGTCGTCGCGGACTTCGATCACCACCTGCGTGCCCTGATGAAAAGCGTTCAGGAAAACGGTACCACGCGCCGGCTTTCCAAACTTCAGCCGCTCATCAGCAGACTCAATGCCGTGGTCCACGGAGTTGCGAACCAGGTGCATCAGAGGCTCAGCCAGCGTGTCCAGAATGCCCTTGTCGAGGTCGGTATTTTGTCCGGAAAGCTCCAGAGCCACGTCCTTGCCGCACTGCTTGGCAACGTCGCGGACGACGCGCGGAAAACGGCGGAAGAGCTGCTCCACGGGCACCATGCGAATCTTCAATACGCACTTGTGCAATTCGTCGAGGATTCGGGCTTGGAAGGTCATGGCATCGGCCAGCTTGGCGCGCACCGGGTCCCGCGCGTGCTTTTGGTCAAATTCCGTCAGCGTGCGGTTAAGCATGGACTTGCCGATGATCAATTCGCCCACGAGATTCATGACCGCGTCGATGCGCGCTGCGTCAACGCGCAGCGTGCTTTCGGCGACTGCGGCTGCCGCTGAACCGGAAACCGGCGCAACAGCTGCGCGGCCGTCCCCTTCCTGATCTGCCGCCACAGCCACGGCTTTGGCAGCCTGCGCCTCGAGCAAATCGCCGAGCAATTCGTGCTCTGGCATTTGCGCAGCGCTAATTCGAGCTAGATTCACATCAGAAACAATCGAAGGGATACGGCAACGCTGCAGCAGCTTTGCTTCCGGTTGCGCGCTGGCAAGAGCAGCTTCGACAATTTCGACGGTAGCCGCTGCCACGTTATCTTCCGGGCGGAGAGCGATGACCGTCCCGCTTCCGTGAAGAACATTGCGAATCAACTGGAAGGCGGCGGCGCGCATGGAGCTATTCGGGTCAATGCGAAGAGCAATGTTGTAAACGGGCTCGCCGCGGTGAACAGCTTCAGAAATCATGAGCTGTTCGTATTCAGTCCAAGCAAATCGCGCAGGTAACTGTGTGCCCTGGGTGGCAGCACTCTCAGCGACGCCAGGTTCGTTGAGCAGTCGGCGAATCATGGTGTGAAGAGCATCCATGGCCGGCGGTTGGCCGCCCCGCTGATAGGCGGTCAGCATCGCGCCGAAACTATCGGCGGCGGTAAGCACCAGTTCAGCAAGGTCTGCGCCGCGAGCGCGAGCCACCTGGGGAGTGAGCACGTCTTCCAGTTCGTGAGCCAACTCGCTGAGCTTGTGGAATCCGCAGGCAGCGGAGTCGCCCTTCAGCGTATGGACCGCGCGGCGCACGCGACGAATCACTTCCTCGTCAGCTGGACGGGCTTCGAGCTCGAGGCCCGCATCATTGAGCGATTGCAGAAGCTCGCTGGCACTCTCAAAGAAGAGGGCGCGCAGCTCATTGCCACGATCATCGGGCGACCGGCTCACGTGGCGGCCTCGATTCGCTGATACGCCGTGCCGTTGTTCTCGTGCACCATGCGGAATTTCTGGGTGAGGCCGAAGAGACTCTCGGCGTGGCCGACGAACAGGTAGCCCGCGGGATTCAAGCAGTGCCAGAATTTTTCAATCAGGCGTTTCTGCTCGGCTTCGTCGAAATAGATCATCACGTTGCGGCAGAGAATGATGTCGTTACGGCGCGGCAGGAATTCGGTCTTGAGATTGTGAAAGTCGAACTGGATCAGTTCTTTCAACTGGGACTTGACGGCGTACTTGTCTCCGGATTTTTCGAAATAGCGCAGGCGGCAGGTGTAATCCACGGGTTCCATCTGCACTTCGGTGTAGAGCCCTTCCTGGCCGACACGCAGACTGGCATAGCTAATATCAGAAGCCACGATTTCCACTTTCCACGGCGGGGGAATGAGCGGCTTCGGTGATGGCATGTCAAACGGAAGCGGATTGCGCAGATAGTAGTAGGCGAGCGCGTCGCAGATCAAAATCGCAACGGTGTACGGTTCCTGACCGGAAGAGCAGCCGGCGCTCCAGACGCGAAGCGTGTAATCGCGGCGCTCTTGCTTGCGGCGAAGAAGTTCTTCGAGAACGGTTTTCTGGAGCAAGTCGAGCTGCGGGCGGTTGCGGAAAAAGCTGGTTTCGTTGACCGTGAGATTTTCGAGGAGGAGGGCCAATTCCGCGCGGCCTTCCCTGCTGGTCAGCAGACGGTAGTAGGAATAGAACGACTCGAGCTGACAGGCCTTAAGACGGCGTTGCAAACGGTCCTTCAAGAAGTGTGAGCGGCGTTCATCAAAGAACATGCCGCATTCCTGGTAGACCAATGTCTGCAGCAGCTTCAGTTCTGCTTCGGTGAGTTGAACCTGCGCGGTAATCGTTCCCATGGCGTGCGTGAGCGACGGACCGTCAGCGAAGGACGCGGAGCTATCTGACGGAAGCGACGGGTTCCGCGACCTCCTCGAGCCGTTTGAATTCGGGGCGCTGCAGGAGTTTGGAAATGTCCAGGAGGATGATGAGGCGGCCTTTGAGTTTGCCGACACCGGTGACGTAGCCGGACTCGCCCTCGGAGAAGACGCTTCCGGGAGCTTCGATGTCCGATGGAGGAATTTTTAGCACTTCGGAGGCGGCATTGACGATGAGACCGACCAGTTTGTTCTCCAGCTCGACGACGAGGATGCGATTCTTTTTGTCAGGTTGAATATCGCTCTGCCCGAATCGCTTGCGCAAATCCATCACGGGGATAATTTTGCCGCGAAGGTTTATAACGCCCTCGATGAGATCGGGAGCGCTGGGAACGGCGGTGATTTCCGGAACGCGAACGATCTCGCGCACGGAGCCAATGCGCACGCCGTACGTTTCATTGCCAATCCGGAAACCAACGACCTGAAGATCCTTTTCCATCCAGAAGTCTCCGGCCCGTCAGGAACGCGCTAGTTCCGCGTATTCGAGTTCGTGTTCTTGATCCGCGCTTGGGCCTCGCCGCTTCCCGGTTGGTTCGCTGCGGCGCAGGCGTTGCTGTTGATTGGCGCGATCCAGAACGAAGCGGTCCATACTGTCGAGCAAATTGCGGGAGAGCTTGAGCATTTGCTCGGCGGCAGCGGAGAGCTCCGTGGAACTGGAAGCGGATTGCTGTACCAGTTCGCGCATTTTGTCCATGGCGCGAACGACGGCCTGGGCGCCAGATGCTTGCTCTTCGACGGCGGAATTGATTTCCTGCGTGATTTCGGTCAGGCGGCTCGTCGCTTTGGCGATTTGGGATGATCCAACAGACTGCTCGTTGGTGGCCGCGCCAATTTCCTGAGAGAACTTGTAGACTTCGGTGACGACGTTGGAAATCTTGTGCAGCGCGGAGCCAAGGTCGTTGCCAAGATTCAAGCCTTCCTCGACGATGCGCGTGCTGCGCTCCATGTTTTCTACCGCCTGACGCGCTTCGCGCTGGATGCTCTGGATGAGGTCAGCAATTTCTTTGGTGGATTGCGTGGACTTTTCCGCGAGCTTGCGGACTTCGTCAGCCACGACGGCAAAGCCGAGCCCATGCTCTCCGGCGCGCGCGGCTTCAATCGCGGCATTGAGAGCCAGCAAATTGGTCTGCTCGGCGAGGTCGTCGATGACTTCAATGATTTTGCCGATGTCATCGGCGCGATGGCCGAGAATGTTGATGATTTCGGCGGAAGACTGGATCGCCTGGTTGGTGCGGTTCAGGCCATCCGTAGCTTTTTCCATTGTTTGGATGCCCGTGACGACTTCTTCGCGCGAGCGGTTCGCGATATCGAGGAGAACTTTCGCGGTGTCCGCGACGCGCTGAATGGAAGTGACCATCTGATCGATGGAGGCGGAAGTCTCCGCGACGCTGGAAGCCTGAAGCTGCGTGTTCTTCACCACGTTCTGCACGTTGATGCTCATTTCGTGCATAGTGCTGGTGACTTCCTCGATAGCCGACGAAGCCTGGACGCTGACTTTAGCGGATTCGTCAGCGGCTCCCGCGACCTGATTAGACCCCGCCGAGACTTGGCCCGCGGAGTCGCGCGTCGTGCGCACCAGCTCCTGTAGGCCGTGGGACATGCGCACAAAGGCATTGCCGAGCGTGTCGCGCTTCGAGCGCGGAGCGACCTCGACGGTCAGATCGCCCTCCGCAACGGACATGGAAACACTGGCCATTTCCTTGAGGTAGGCAACCATGTTGTTGAAGGTGGTGGCCAGGGCGCCGATTTCGTCGTTGCGGTGAATATCGATGTTCTGATCGAGATCACCCGAGTCACCGATTTCGCGTGTGACCGTCATGAGGTGATTCAGAGGTTCGGTGATGGAGCGCGCCGTGTAGAAGGCGATGAGTGCTCCAACCAGGAGAGCGAGGAGCGTTCCGAAGATGCTAAGGACGAAGCTGACGGAGCTGGCGCTCTTAGCGGACTTGCTGGCTTGATCGGAGAACTTGGTTATGTCGGCGTTGCATTGATCAAGCACAGCCGAAGACTTTGCCAGCCAGGAAGCCGGATCCTTCTGGAGATAGAAAATCTGAAGGTCGGAAACCGTGGCATCGCCAGAATCGACCTGGTGGCGCTTGGCCACGAGGGGCTTGGCAAAATTGTCAGCCCAGCTGGACTCAGTGCTCTCGACCTGTATGAGAGCCGTGCGGACGGCCTCGTTGGTGGTCTGGGATTCGCCGCGCTTAAAGAGATCGGACATGTCGGTGAGGCCCTTGTTGACTTTTTCCTCGTCGCGCGGATCGCCGCTGAGCAGGAAATTGTTCATGTAGAGGCGATTCGACATCATCTGGGTGCGCGCGGATTCAACAAGACGGAGACTATCAATGGCGTTGCGAGCGGTGGTGCGCGCCGAGTCCGCCACGTAACCGGTGACAAGATTCAGCAGAAGTAGCAAGGTGAGAATGCCCAGGATCAGTCCGAAACCGGCGTAAAGCTTCTTTCCAATGGTCATTGCGAATTGCCTCCACTCCCCTCGTCACCGCAGCCGGCGGTGTGCCACGGCTGCCCCAAGAACTTCTTGGCCGCCGCTGCTAATCCGCGGCATGGAACTCGAATTCAATGATTTGCGTGGTTTCCTCCGGGCCGGGCAGGAATTTCCAGTCTCTCAGCGCGTCCTGGCAAGCCTGCGTAAGCAGCGGATGGCCGCCGATGACCCGCGTGGACTTGATACGCCCATCCGGAGCGATAACGACTTCAATCTTGACCTTGCCAGAAACGTTCATGCGCCGGGCGAGGTCCGGGTAGACTGGCGTAACCTTGCTTTTGACTTTGCGTTTCGATTCATCGGTGGAGCCGGATTGCGCAAATCCCGCGCTCCCCCACAAAAGAACCGCAACTGCAGACAACGCAACTGTTTTCCAAATACGGAATCTCATCGACACGTCCCCTCTGAGGGATTTTGAAGATGCCCCATGAGAGAAAGGCACGTCGGATGCCACCACTAAACCAGGCAAGCTAACGTGCGACGTTCGTTGAACCTGTTCCCTAAGCAATAGACAAATCGAAAGTTAGCGTGCGGAGCGGCGCAGACGCAGGAGTTGCAGGAGAGTCATGCGCGTCTCATAAGACTGGCCGAACCAAAGCCAAGGTCTCAGCGTGAGACGGGAACTGAAGGAAGCAGGCGAAGAGCTATAGGCAGTTTCGCAACATGGTGCCGAGCGGCGATTGACTCAGAATGAGACTACCCAGTAACGTAAAAAGGAGAGTAGCGTCTCGCAAATTGAGACGCAGGATACTTCCCTCTTGCCAATGAATGGTGCCAAAGCGGTGCGATCGCGAGGCCGGAAAGCTTCTAACGGAAAGACACAGTCGCGTTCCTTCAAGCTGCGAAACGCCGACGAACTCATGGACCTCGCCATTGAGGCGTCGCAATCCCGGCACCTCTCGAATTTCCTCAAACAGTTCGCTTTGCGTTCAGCCCGGATGCTGGATGCAAGCTGGGGCGGCGTGGTGGTGCCGGAAGGCCGTGAGACGGCGTTCTACGAGATAACGGGAAATAGGGGGGCAACGTTCCAATTGGCGGAAGCCTGGGTGCTTTCCAATGACAGCGAAACCCGGGGCGAGCTCGAGACTCGAACTCTGCCCAAAGAGATCGCTGCAAATCTGGCGGGAGAGCAAATTCCAGAAACCGCGGTCTTTATTCGCATCGCCTCCAGCGACCGGGAAAAACTGGGAACGCTGTGCCTGTTCCGGAAGCGCAAAACGCTAACAACAGACGAAAAACATCTGGCGCGGGCGCTGGCGAGTCACGCGGCGCTATCGCTGGAGAATTTCCGGCGATTTTCGCAGCTCGAAAAGTCCAAGCGGCAATGGGTGGAGGACATCGATGCGATCACCGACTACATTGTGGTGCACGACCGCTCATGGCGGGTTGTGCGAACGAACCGCACCCTGGCTTCCTATCTGGGAGTGCCTCCCGTCGCGCTGGTAGGAGAGGCCATGAGCAGTTTGCGCCAGATCGCGGAAACGGGCAGCGACATGCCATGCCCCTTTTGCCGCGATACGCAGCGCGCCAAAGAGGAATACATAGCGGCTTCGGCGGAGCGAATTTTTCTCATCTCCACGTCGCGCACACCGGGCGTTACCGACGACGATTGGAGAACGATTCACGTCCTGAAAGACATCACCGATCGCCGGGAGGCCGAGCGGCGGTACCGGGAACTCTTCGACAGCATTCAGGAGGGGTTGTTCTTTGCCACGCCGGAGGGAAGATTCCTGGACGTGAACGATGCGATGGTGCGGATGCTGGGATACACCTCGCGCGAAGAATTGCTGCGCGTCGACGTGAGCCCGCACTTGTATCCAGCCCCCGAGGCGCGGGAAAAGTTTCTGAAGGCGCTGGAGGAAAAGGGAGTTTTACGCAATTACGAAGAAACGCTTCGGCGGAGGGATGGGTCGCTGCTGCATACGCTGCAAAATATCACCGCAGTGCGCGACGCACGCGGCCGGATCGTGCAGATTCGCGGGCTGATGCTGGATGTCACGGAACAAAAGTCCTTTCAAACACAGTTGCAGCGGGAACGCGACTTTAACCAAAAAATTCTGAATACCACCCAGAGCATGATCCTGGTGCTGGATACGGCCGGCCTGATCAGCTATGCCAACCGGCGGTGCTACGAGGCGGGATACCAGGAGAGTGAGTTGATTGGACACCGGCTGGTGGATTGGGTGGAAGTCTCGCATCGCCCGGATTTTGAGGCCGCGCTGGAAACTACAGCGCACGGGCACCAAGTGGAAAACCTGGAGCCGCAAGTGCGCCGGAGTGACGGCTCGATGGGCCATTTCTCCATTAGCCTAAGCCCCATGCGCGACGAACAGAATACGGTGAACAGCGTGGTGGTGGTCATGACGGACATCACCGACGCGGTGCTGCTCCAGGCCAAGTTGGCGCACAGCGAGAAAATGGCCACCATCGGGCGGCTGGTTTCCGGAGTTGCGCATGAAGTGAACAATCCCCTGGCGGCCATCCTCGGGTTTACGGATTTGTTGCTCGAAAATCCGGAAATGCCGGGTTCCGCGCGCGAAGATTTGCAGATCATTTTGCAGGAAACGCAGCGAACGAAAGACATCGTGCAGGACTTGCTGAGCTTCGCCCGGCAGCGGCCGGTGCAACGGGAATTGGTGCAGATCCATCAAGTTTTGCGGCAGACCATCAAGCTGCGGAGCTACGACTTTGCGAGCCACGGCGTGGAGGTCACCGAGGCATTCGAGGAAACGCTGCCGCCGGCAATGGGAGACGTCCAGCAAATGCAGCAAGTCTTTCTAAACATTTTGAACAATGCTTATGACGCGGTGCAGGAGGCCGGGCGGCGCGGGCAGATCAAGATTCACACGCGGCGGCAGGGAGTGATGATTGAGGTGGCCATCAGCGACAATGGCCCCGGCATCGTCGACGCGCAACGGATTTTCGATCCGTTTTATACCACCAAGCAGGCGGGCAAGGGCACCGGTCTCGGGCTTAGCATCTGCTACGGCATCGTACGGGCGCACGGCGGAGAGATTCAGTGTTGGAACAATGAAAGCGGCGTTGGCAGCACGTTCGTGGTACGAATTCCCGTGGCCACGGAGAGCGCGTTAGCTGCAGCTGCCGCTAAAGAGGCCGGGCAATGAGTGTGCGTGGGGCAGTTTCCGTGAAGCGTCCGATCTTGCTGATTGAGGACGAGCCCTCCGTCACGGCATTTTTGCGCGCGGCACTCCAGCGGCGGGGATACGACGTCGTGGACGCCTCTTCGGGCGAGGAGGGACTGCAACGGCTCGCGAGCGGAAGCTACGGCGGCGTAATTTCTGACATTCGCATGCCTGGCGCGGTGAATGGAGCGGAAGTGCACGAGTGGATCCTGCGGAATCTCCCCGAATTGAAGTCGCGCGTGATTCTGATCAGCGGCGACACCGCCAACAGCGAGACGCAGGCGTTCCTGGCACAAAGCGGAACACCGTGCATTGAAAAACCGTTCCGCGTCCAACAACTGATCGCCACGGTCGAAAAGACCTTCGGGAAGCCATGAGCGGAGAGATGAAAACACGCCTGTTGGTAGTGGACGACGAGCAGAGCATACGCCGGCTGTGCATGACCATTGGGAACACCCTGGGTTACCTTTGCACGGAAGCAGAAAGCGCGGAGGCGGCGCTTGGACGGCTCGAATCGGATGCTCCGGAATTGATCTTGACGGATTTGAAGCTTCCGGAAATGTCCGGCGTGGAACTTCTGAAGCAATCGAAAAGGCTCCTGCCGCACACCGAAGTTGCGATTATGACCGGACACGGCTCCATCGAGTCCGCCGTGGACGCCATGAAGCTGGGCGCGTACGACTACATCGAAAAACCGTTTCGCGTGGAGAAAATGCGGCTGCTGCTGCAGCGCATGGCAGAGAAAGTGAATCTGGTCACCGAAAATGAATTCCTCCGCGAACGCGTGACCGCGGAAGAAAAGCTGGATGGCATCATCGGCACGTCCGCGCACATCCAGGACGTGCTGCGGATGATTTCCCGGCTCAAAGACACGCGGACACCGGTATTAATCGCCGGCGAAAGCGGCACGGGAAAGGAACTGGTGGCGCGCGCGATTCACTTCCGCGGCTCCATGGCGCAGACGCCGTTTGTGGCGGTGGATTGCGGCTCCTTGGTGCCGACGCTAATGGAAAGCGAGCTTTTCGGATACGAGAAGGGCGCGTTCACCGGCGCGATGAAGTCCAAGTCCGGACTCTTCAAGGCGGCGGATGGCGGCACAATCTTTCTTGATGAAATCGGTGAGCTTCCTCTGGAGATGCAAGCCAAACTGCTGCGCGTCCTGCAAGAAAAAGAAGTACGCCCCGTTGGCAGCAACGAAAAGGTCAGCGTGGACGTTCGCGTAATCGCGGCGACGAACCGCGATTTGGAAGCAGCCTACCGCGGCGGGACGTTTCGAAAAGACCTGTATTTCCGGCTCAACGTTGTGACCGTGCACCTCCCTCCCTTGCGTGACCGGCGTTCGGACGTCCCTGTATTGGTGCATCATTTTCTGGAGCGTTACGCAAAGGGTGCGCAGATTCAGGTAACGCCGGCAGCCATGAAGAGCCTGCTCCAATACGATTGGCCTGGCAACGTGCGCGAGTTGGAAAACTGTATCGCGCGGGCGCTTACGCTTGGCAATGGCAGGACCATCGATGTCGCCGATCTTCCCCCCGCCCTGCGAAGCGAAGCGCCGGAAAGCGGTTCCACGCCCGCTGCAGACGCAGCGTCTTCCCTCTCCACCACGGCGCTGGCGGAGATGGAGCGGATGACCATTTTGCGAGTCTTTGAACAAGCGCGTGGCGACAAGGCTCTTGCAGGAAAAATGCTTGGCATTAGCCGGGCCACTCTCTATCGCAAACTGAAGCGCTACAACATTCCGCTGAAGGGCGGCACGGAAGACAGGGACGCCGAATCGACTGCCGTATCGTAGTGAGGAGGAGTTCTTAGCTCGCGCAACTGCCGATAAGTCGACTTTCTGAAGCGCGAGAAAAGAGAAACCGTTCGTCTCACACTCACATGCCCGCTAGCTGAACACGTCAAGAGCTGAGACGGCATCGTTTCAGGGTGAGACACCCAAGGTGTCAAGGGCTCCCACAGAAATCCTAAGTCCTTCCGTTTCTGCACCTTCAACGACTCGAATCCGCGGGAACCTTTGGCTGGTGGCGTGCTCCCTCCTAGACGGCAGTCTGTGTCCGTTGCAGCGTGAAGTGTGTCTCAACACCACCCTGCAGGCGGACTTCGATGCCTGGGGCGTGAGGCAAGTGGTGAGACACGGCAGTCCGGCACTCGCAAGCGAAAAGAGTTGCGCCGAGCAATTGGCGCAGTTTTTCCCGCAAGCGAGCGCGGTTCGCGTCCCCGTGCAGGTCACCTCGTCGCGCGGCGGCGCAACGCACTTGCAGGAGGCGACGGTCGTGGAGTTTAGCAGTCCGAGCCATGCCATTTTTCTTTCCACGCTGCCGCTGGAGTTTGGCGACCGAGTAGAGCTTAGCGGGCGGCCGGAAGGAAACCATGCGGAAGCCACCGTCGATGCCGTGCAGTACCACGAAGGCCAGAAGGCAGTGGCCGTCCGATTTGTACGTGGGTCTAGCGACTGGGTGGTGACACAACCGTGAACAAAACGACCACGACAACGCTGAATATTCCCGCGCCGACGCGAGCGGAAAACCCTCAACAGGCCCAATGGAAAGAAGCGCGCGCGGTGTTTCCGATCTACCTGGCGCTGGCCAAGCAGCTCGAAATCCAGATTCCGATTCCGCAGGCGAAGCGGAACCTTCCCGAGAAACCAGACACCGAACTCTCTGGCCTGGTTCTGAACTGGCTGGACGCCATGGACCAAAAAGTCCTGGTGCATCAGCTTCGCCACCTCCTTCAAATGACCACGCTGAACGCCAGCGAGACCGGATTGCGCGCATTGATTCAGCGCCATTTGCGCAAATCGAAAAAAAGCACTACGGACCGGGACAAAATCGATTTCCTGCTCGTGCAATACTTCGCGCTCTGCGCGCCGGCGAAGATCTATCACAAACAGATCGAGCTTGCGGACGTGGCCCAGGTCATGCAGCCGGTGTTGGGCGACGTCGATCCCGCTCCCCTGGCTTGGTGCGCACCTCTCGAGAAAATGATCGAGGCGCTTCGCTCTTTTCGCAGCCTGCGCGAGATTCTCAAGACCAATTTCATTGAGGAAGGCCGGAAGGTAAAAGAAACCGCTGGGGGAATGTTCTATGACCCGGCGGCGCTGCTGGCATTCATTCGATTCAATTTTCTGCTCCGTAGAACGCTCATCGAATTGATGCACGCAGATTTGATAGCGATCCGCAGCGGTCTTGCCAATCTGCAGGCCGCAGGGGCTCGCACCATTCATTGCCACCAGGCGGGACTGGCCAACGAGCCTCTGAGTAAGATCCGGAAGGTCGCGGACGAATGGAAGCAACCCTTCCAAAAAGAATACACGGAGCGCAGCGTGAGCGAAGCCTTCGTAAACCTGCTGGGATTGCGATCCGATGTCGAGCAGGCCCTGGAAAAAGCCGGCGCAAGTTCTCTGGTGACCGGCTCACAAAAGGCTCAGGACACTGCCGCGCTGCCCACGAAGAAACCAGGAGTTGGTTCGAAAGTCCCCGCTTCCCAGGCAACTGAAAAGGGCGCGCCCGAAGGTTCTTCGCGAGAAGCCGATCCTGCCGCTGCACTGGATTTCGAGACTTGCATGGAGCAGATCTGGGAGCAGTTGATCGCCACGCCGCCCTCCCGTGGGCGCTCGATGACCACCGTGAAAATCGGCGGGGCGCGGATTCTGATGTCCTCCTGGGAAGTGGCGGCATTCGTCAGCGAGGACGGGCCATCGGCAGAGGATTTGCGCCGGGCGGTTGTCGCGCGGGTGCTGGTCACCGCGGCGATGGAATCCGCCAAAGAAACGGGAAACGCCACGTCGCTGGATCGCGCAATGAACATGGCGCGAGTGGAAGTAACGCGGTTGCAGGAACGCGTCGATGTGGCCAAGCAGGCAAAAGATACCGAAGCAGCGGTAAATCTCGGCATCAGCACCAAGCGTTTGCTTTCAACACTGGATGAGGCTGAAAAGCTGTAGCTCGCAGTTCTTGATCTTACGGGACCGGTTGAATCCCCAGGGAGCAGGTTTCCTTGCGACAGGCCAACGTCGTCATTCTCACCGATGAAACCGAATTCGCTCGGCTGTTGACGGCTTGCTGGCAAGCCGAGCGCCAGGCGCCTGTCGTTACCCTTCTAACAAGCGACCTTTGGCAAGAGCACGAGGCGCCGGCCCGCGATTTGGTAGTAGTGGGCCCAGTTCGCGAAGGCAAGCTGACAAATGTGCTTCGCTCGCTTGATCCGACAGCCGCCGTGATTTTGTGCGCCCCCGCAGACTCCAAAGAGTTGGGCCAATTGCGCGCAAAATACCCGAGGCTGGTGCATGTGCCGCTGCGCGAAGACTGGGCGCAAACCTTGCTACTCGTGGCGGGGGAATCGCTGCGCCGCGTCGAGGCCATGAAGCTGGTGCGGCAGGCAGAGCGCTCCGCCTCAAAAAACGAAAATCACGCCACACTCGGCCGGTACATGCTGGAAATGAAGCACAGCGTCAACAACGCACTGACGTCGATGTTGGGAAATGCTGAATTGCTTCTGCTCGAGCCCGGACAGCTCTCCTCGCAATCATTAGCGCAAATCAAGACCATTCACAGCATGGCCCTGCGGATCAACGAAGTCATGCAGCGTTTCTCATCCCTCGCTTCGGAAATGCAGGAAGCTGAGAATGCTTCTCAAGCTGAGACGGAGGAGACAAACACGCCGATTCCGCAGCGCCGCTGAGGGGCCATCTGGCGCCTGGAACACATTCATAAATAAAGGCTTAGCTTCACACGACACACTCCCGCAGGGAAGGCTGGCGCTGGCTGCTGACGTGCACCCTATCCTTGCGGACAACTATGGGGAGAGTACGGCTGTGCATAAAAAGGTCCTTATCGTCGACGACTCACCAGCCGAAATAAAGCTGATGCAAAGCCTTCTCGAGAAAGAGGGTTACTGGCCCGTGGGACTGAATGACCCCAAGCGCGTGGAGGAAACTATCGCCCACGAGCGGCCCAATGTGATCTTGCTGGACATCATTATGCCGGATCGCAATGGCTTTCAGGTTTGCCGTGACTTGAAGGGGAGCGTGGAGTTCAACTCCATTCCCGTGATTATGGTGACGTCGAAAGACTCGGCCAGCGACAAGTTTTGGGGCCAACAGCAAGGCGCCGACGGCTATTTGACGAAGCCTTTCACGCGCGACGAATTGCTGCGCGCGGTTCGGCGGTTCGCATAGGAGCTCTTGGGAGACGCAACGAGTAATGAGCGAAGACTTTCATCTTGAGCCCCTTCCGGTTGACGCGGAGACCGGACAGCTGCTCGAAGCGCTTGGGCCGATCGAAGAGCGCTCGCCGGAATCGCAGTATTGCGTGTTCCGAAGCGGCCGCGAACGGTTTTGCCTGCCCGTACTCGACGTCGAGGAAGTGCTGGACTGGCCTTTGCTGACCAGGGTCCCGCTGGGACCTGCGTACTTACTGGGAATTTTCAATTTGCGCGGCGTGATTGTGCCTCTGATCGATACGGCCATCACCGAGGGACGCAGGCCAGGGCTGCTTCCCAAACACGTTGTGGTCGCGTCGCTGCGCGGCGAAAGCCAGCATGAAGACATTCGTATCGGAATCGCGGCGGACGAAGTGATTGGGACCTATTCGGTGAGAAGCGAGGACTTTCTCGAGCAGGCGCCCGAGAACGTTCCGCATTGTATTGGCATGCTGCGCCACGATGACCGGCTCGCGCTGGTGATCGACCTGCGCCGGCTGCTTGAGGTTTTTCCAGGGCCCAGCATTTGAGTTTTACCGGAGACCGCGCCCTGCATCGGCGCGAACTCCGCGGAACGATTTGGAGGGTGGTATGAAATCGCGACTGAGTTCGACTATCTGGACGCTGGTCCTGCTGAACGGCGTGGCGTTTCTCGTCGTTCTGGGGCTGGCTTTCAGCGCGGGAAAAAAGGCGGGCGAAGCGACCGGGTTCGATCTTAGCTCGACGCCGATGATTGGCGCCCTGCTACTGGCGGTCGTCATGTCGGTGATTCTGGCATGGCGCTTCGGCGCGCTGCTCGGGCCCGTGCAGGCTCTGGCGGACTTCTCCGAGCGGCTGGCTGCCGGTGATCCGCGCGCTCGCGCCGAAGTCAGTTCGAACGACGAGCTGGGCTACATCGCCGACAACCTGAATCGCGCTGTGGCCAGGGTCTCGAAGGCTACGAGTAACCAGGACGCTAACGACGCGCTGCAAAAAAGCATTACTGACTTGCTTACGGTCATCAACCAGGTGGCGCGGGGCGACCTGACGCTGCGCGGCAAGGTCACCAACGACGCGCTGGGCAACGTCACCGACTCGATCAACTACATGCTCGACAACTTCACGAAAGTTCTCGAGCGCGTGCGGAAAGCCGCTATGGAAGTCACCGCCTGCTCCAACAACATTCTCGTCGCCGCTGACGAAATGCAGGCAGGCACCACGCAGCAAGACCAGGAAATCACGAATACCTCAAGCGCCGTCGAAGAGCTGACTGTCTCGATGAAGCAAGTGTCGAACAACGCCGAAGCCAGCGCCGAAGCTGCCCGCCGCGCGCTCGACGCCGCAGAGCAGGGCAACCGCGCGGTGCGCGACACGCTCGAAGGCATGCAGCGCATTCGGGCCTCCGTGCAAGCTACCGCGAAAAAAATCAAGTCGCTTGGCGACCGTTCGCTGGAAATTTCGGAAATCATCAACGTGA